>CAZHOO010000001.1:0-150508 GCA_964533905.1 uncultured Occallatibacter sp.
CTTACGCTGCCGATACTATCGAAGAGCCATTGTCTATGCCAGATTACGGGTTCGCGCAACTTCGGTAACCGGGTGTCCGAAATTGAGACACTTCGCGTTTCTAAGTTCCTTGTTTGCGGTTTTTTCCGGCTGAGTGGGATCAGGCCGGGCGCCGGCCACGAATTTTGAACCACGAGCTGTGAAGTGTGAACCACGAACCGCGAAGTACGAACCGCTTTCAACGGTTCGCAGTCACACCCACCTGGAATTGCGTTCCGCTCACGAGCTGGATGTCGTCGATCGGCGCCACCAGCACACCGGATGAAGAACTATTTCCGGCCAGCATAACGCCGGGAACATTCGTCGGATGCGGCACGGCGCGCGCCGCGGCCAGTTCATGAGCGCCCGTGTGTCCGTCCATGTCGCCGCTGGCTTGTTCGATCGGCACCGTCGAACTGGAACTTCCATCTGCTTTGTTGGGCTCGCGAGCGTTAGCGTCATCACTCCGGCCCGTTCGGCCGGCTCCAGCACCGGTTCCATCCGTCGCTGCAATGGTTCCGTAGTCAGGGCTCATCCTTCCGCCGTTGACCTGTGCATCGATCGATACAGGCATTCCAATCATGCTGTTGTCGCTGGGTTGGTTCGCGGTCATCGCTCTCGCCGGGCTCATGCCTCGAATCAGCGCATAAATCGCGAGAGTTTGCCCTTTCTTTAGTTCGGCATGGTCCAACGCGATCGCAATGCGCGCCGGCCCGCGGTCCGGATCATACGTCTGAACCTCCGTCACGTGGCCCACAAGCCGCGTTCCACCGGGGACCTGAGTGCCGTCAGTCGTAACAACTTTGTCCCTGGTCCTTAGCACGACCCGGTCGCCAACCTTTGCTGTCCTTGAATCGAGCTTCCCATCGAGCTCGCACAGGACCGAGCTCATCTCATAGGCGTGCGACGCGGCGAGGTCCCCGTATCCTCCCGCCGTCGCCGCATAGGTCACTTTGCCGGAGTCGCTCGCTGGCGCGGTTGCATCGGCATCCTGCGCCGGGAGCGAGATGCTCGTGAGCACCGCAAAAACCGCCGCAACCATCATGGCGAGTCTCATCGCGAATTCCTTCTAAAAGCCCAAACCGGCCGGAAAACCCGGCGGCCCAACGATCCAATCGGCGCTGACAGACAATCTAGTTTCCCGGCGCCGGCGCGTAATACCCCTTGCGCACCTGCACCTTGAGGTTGTCTCCGTTGTCACCTTTGCACTCCAGCGCGATTTTCCGGAACGTCCCATCCATCTTGGAATTCGTCGGAGTGTAGCTGGCGAGGTACTGGGTGCGCAGTTCAGCTTCAATTTGTTCAAACGCGGCCTGCAGTTTGGCTCCGTTATTGCCCACGTCAATCAGGCGCCCGCCGCTCTCGTCCGAAATTTGCTTCGCGGGACTGTATCCGTAGTAGCCTTCGCCCTGGCTCCAGTACAACGCTCGATCTGCACACAGAATTACGTAAACGATCACATTGTTCTTCTCCGCGGCGGCAATGGCATCGCGGATCTTGTGATCGCTGCCTTCATCCTCGCCGTCGGTCAGAATGATGAGCGCCTTGCGCCCGGTCTCCTGGTCGAGCTTTCGAGTGGCAGATTCCCAAATCGCGTCGTAGAGCACCGTGCCCTTGGGATTGCTGATCGGAACCGGCCCGCCGCCCAAGCCTGGAGGACCCAGAGAGCCGCCGCCAATGTTGATCTGCGCCTTATCCATTGCGCGCGCCAGCAAATGAGGACTGTTCGTAAAGTCCTGCAGAAGGTCGACATTCACGTCGAACGAGGCCAGGAATGCCTCATCCTGCTTTCGCAGAACCTGTTCCAGAAACTGGCTGCCCGCCTGCTGTTCCATTGGGAGCAGGCGCTGTTGGCTGCCTGAAGTGTCGAGCAGAATTCCCAGAGTGAGCGGCAGGTCCGTTTGAGCCGTGAAATTCTTGAATGTCTGCGGCACCTTGTCCTCGGATACCGTGCATTCATTGGTCGTCAAATGAGGAACGATCTCTCCGTCCTTGCCTCTGACCGTGAAGAAAAGGTCGACCAGGTTCACCTGCACTTTCAGGTTCTCTTCCGGCGTCTGGTCAGGTGGAGGGGCAGGCGCTGTGCTCACCGGCGGCGCGTCAGGCGATGGCGCAAGCTGGGCGAATCCTATTGCGGGCAACACTGGTAAGCCCACCAGCAACGCGACGATTCCGACCCATCTGCGCATAATGCTCCGTTAGACGGGAACTTGACCTCTAAGAAAGCATATCGCGCTTCTTCGCGCGCATGCCCGCGTGCCATTCGCGCGTGTGCAGGCAACCTGTGAGCGCCCCGCGCGTCTGATATTCTGGCACCTGCGGCATTGTTCGTGTACGTCACGCGTTTCAGCGGCGCAATGCAAGGTCTTTTGGGGAGGATCTACTCGCGGTGAAGAGTTGGAAAGCTATTGCGCCTGCGGGACTTCTGGGTATCGCACTGTTGCTGGCATCGGGGATTTTTGCCCAGCAGCAACCTGCCCCCGTTCCCGACGCGCCCACGCCGCAAGCCCCTCCGCCTCTGCCCGGTGTGAGCGGTGGAATCACTCCCGGAGCCGGCGCGGGAGAAGCTCCCACAACACCGGATTCGGGCTCAGGTCCCCAAACCACCCCTGACCAGCCGCCACCTCCCGCCAACCAGCCGCCTGCCGCCGAGCCGCAGCCTCAACAGCAGTCCACTCCTCCCGAGCAGGGCGGCAGCGCTGTGACGAAATTCGTGGTGCAGGTCAACTTCGTTCAGGTTCCTGTCACAGTGAAGGACTCCAAAGGCAATTTGGTATCGGGCCTTACCTGGCGCGACTTCACAGTCTACGAGAACAGCACCCGCGAGCCATTGCGCGTGTTCAGCGTGGATCCGGAGCCGCTCTCCATCGCTTTCGTCATCGATCAGACTCTACCCTCGAATGTCATGGACCAGGTGAATCGATCCATGGGTTCCATTCAGGGCGCGTTGACTCCGTATGACGAAGCCGCGGTCTTCACTTATACCAATGGGGCCAAGGAATGGACAGGTTTTACCGGCGGCCAGAGCTCTCGTCTTCCTGCGGTGCTATCGTTGGCGCAGGCCACCGGCAGCGATCCCTCGGTTCCCGTAACCGGCGGCAATCCTTTCGCAGCCTGCAACATTTCCATCAACGGGAATTGCCCCGATCCCAACCTTCAGCCGGGCAAGTCGACCCAAAGCATCGGGCAAGTTGATCTGCCCAAGGAGATTCACACGCTCAATGACGCTATCCTGGCCGCCGCCAAGGAGCTTTCGACGCGTCCCAAGGAGCGCCGGCGCATCATCTTCGTTATCTCCGACGGCAAGGAGTACGGCAGCCGAGCCACATGGAAAGAAGTGGTTCGCTATTTGCAAACCAACCATATCGCCGTCTACGGAACTCTGGTGGGCGACACGGCTCACTGGGGAGTGGAGTGGGCTGACCGCATTCACGTCCCCTTCACCGGCGTCTACGACAACATCCTCTACAGGTATACGGTCGCTACCGGCGGCGATTACTATGCCGAAGGCAACGTGAACGGCATCGAGCGCAGCTACGCCAAAATCGCCGATCAGGCACGCGATCAATACACACTGGGCTATCTGAGTCACGAGTCGATCTACGACGATAAGTTCCGCCGCGTGGAAGTGCGCGTCGATCGGCCCAACGTCACGGTGATCTCGATGGACGGCTACTATCCTTCCGCGCAGGAATACAAGTAAGCGAGCCGCCGGCTTTTCAGCCTGAAAAAACGAAAGCCTGTGCAACAGCACAGGCTTTTCTCTTTCTTGAATCCCAAAAACAGCACTCCGCGCACTCGAGCCCGAAACTGTTGCTCCCCGGCCCCGTTTCCAGGAGCCGTTTACTTCGGTTCAACCGGCGCGTTCGATGCCGGAGGCGGAGGCGGCGTGTTTTGCTGCTGAACCGGCTGCGTCGCCGGCGGATCGGGAGTCCCTTTGATTCCCTCGCGGAAGCCTTTTAATCCTTCGCCCAACCCTTTACCCAGCTCCGGCAGCCGCTTAGCCCCGAATAGCACAAACACAAGGATGGCAAGCACGATGATGTGCCAAGGCTGAAGTAGATCGCCCATCGATGTTCCTCCACGCGCACCCATGAATCTGCGCGCATTTTCAACTCCCTATTGTCGCACAAATGCGGTGCGTCATGCTTCGAGACGGGCGGTTATGGCAGACTTAGAATTGTCGATGAGGTTTCCCTTATGAAGGCTCTCAAGCTCTTTGCCATGGCCGGTTTACTGGCGCTCGCCTGCGGTACGGCCAACTCCGCCGGCCGTGACATTTACCCCGACCCCTCCCAGGCCAAAACGGACCTTGCCGCCGCCCTCAAAACGGCCGCCGCGACGCACCGGCGCGTTCTTCTCGATTTTGGCGGCAACTGGTGCGGCGACTGCCAGGTGCTCGATCTCTATATGCACGACGATAAGAACCGGCCGCTGGTCGACGCGAATTTCGTCGTCGTCCATATCAACGTCGGTCACTTCGACGCCAACCAGGACCTGGCCGAGAAGTACGATGTGCCGCTAAACAAGGGCGTGCCCGCGCTCGCCGTCCTCAGCGACCACGGCGCACTGCTCTACAGTCAGAAGCGAGGTGAGTTCGAAGATATGCGCCACATGGAATCCTCGGAGCTCACCGATTTCCTCGTGAAGTGGAGACCGGAACATCCCGGCTGCTCGGCCGTTGTTGTCAACTGCTAACGAACTGTACCGCCGGCCTCCCGGCCGGCTGTCGCGCGGGTCTCCTGACCCGCACATGTCGCGCAACGGCGAGGAAGCTCGATGCTCGAAGACGATCCGCACCCCGGGGAAGATGCAGGCCGCGCCATCACCACGCTCTCCAGCCGCGAGGTCTACCGCAACCGCTGGATCCGCCTGCGCGAAGACGAGATCCTGCGCTCCAACGGTCAAAGGGGCATCTACGGGGTGGTCGAGAAAGAAGATGGGGCCATCATCATTCCCATCGAAGAGGGGCGCATCTGGTTGGTCGAGCAATTCCGCTACACCATCCAGGAGCGAACGCTCGAGTTGCCTCAAGGCGCATGGAACAAGCCGGCCGAAAACCCCGAAGAGCTGGCGCGCGGCGAATTGCAGGAAGAGCTCGGCCTCAAGGCGGACCGCATGATCCAGTTGGGAACAGTGTGGGTCGCCTACGGCTTCGCACGCCAGCGCGAACACATCTTCCTGGCTACCGGTCTTACGTCAACAGAGAAGAAACCCGACGCCGAAGAGCACGATCTCGCGGCCCACACCGTTCCCATTGCGGACTTCGAGCGCATGTTGCTCGACGGAACGATCCGCGACGAATGTACGCTTGCGGCATGGGGCATGTATCTGCTTTGGAAGGCCCGGCAAACTTGAGCTGCACGCTCGATTGAGTCGCGATTTGGCTGGGTCCGCCGCGTGACTCCGATCACAAACCAAAACCCGCAATTCCTGAATAATCAGGGCTGAACAAGGAGCGTGGAGCGATCCGCGCGCTGGCGCGTCCGTGTCCCACGAGTTCTCCGCGAACCGCGATTCGCCATGAGCAAGTTCACCTTTTAGCGAGCCCAAAAGGATCGACGCGAAAGACGAGACCCATCATGTTCAAGATCGTCGCAGCCCGCGCCGTCGGTCTCAACGTCCGGCAATTCACCTTTGAAGCGCCGCGCATCGCACGCAAACAGCGGCCAGGGCAATTCGTCATCTTGCGGCTTCACGATCAAGGCGAGCGCATTCCGCTCACGATCAAGAGCGCCGATCCCGCTGCCGGCACGATCACCATTGCGGTGCAAACCGTGGGCAAGACGACGGCGCTTCTCAATTCGCTTGAAGCGGGAGACTCGATTCTCGATGTCGTCGGTCCGCTGGGTCGCCCCTCGGAGATTCGAAATTACGGTATAGCCGTGATTCTGGCCGGAAGCGTCGGCACGGCTATGGCGCTGCCCACTGCGAATGCACTGCGCGAGGCCGGTAATCACGTCATTTTTATTGAAGGCGCGCGCAGCAAGGAGATGGTGGTCTTTGAAGATGAGGCGCGCGCCGCGAGCCATGAGGCTTACATGCTCACGGACGACGGTAGCTATGGCGAACAAGGTCTGGTTACGAAGAAGCTTGAAGAATTGATTGCCACCGGCCGCAAGCTCGATTTCGTCCTTGCAGTTGGCCCTGTTCCCATGATGCGCGCCGTCGCAGAGATGACCAGGCCACTGGGCATCAAGACCATGGTCAGCCTCAACTCCATCATGGTCGACGGAACTGGCATGTGCGGCGGTTGCCGTGTGCTGCTCGGCGACAAGAGCAAATTTGCCTGCGTTGATGGCCCGGAGTTCGATGCTTCGCTCGTAAACTTTGAGGTCCTGATGCAGCGCAACTCGATGTATCGCAATGAGGAGTGCCAGTCGCTGAAAGCGTTCGACAGGCGCAGGCAGGAGGAACTTGCTCGCGTCCGTGCGGCCGTCGCCACCAAAGAAAAGGAAGTGGCACAGTTGCGCGCCAGGCTCGAGCAAAGTGTAGCGCCGGCCTCCAGGCCGGCTGTCGTGCGGGCGTCCACACCTGTACACTCAATCGGCGTCTCGCACGATTCCAAGGAGACGCTCGATGCCTGATGCGCCTTCCGCGAATCCGCTCCCTCTTACGCGGCGCATGCAGATTCCGCGGGTGGAGATGCCGGAACTCGATCCCGAGATCCGTGCGCATAGCTTCAGCGAAGTAAACCTTGGCCTCGGTGCCGTCGGCGCTGTAACTGAAGCCTCGCGTTGCATCGCTTGCGCCAAACCCGGTTGTCAATCCTGTTGCCCGGTTGGTGTCAAGATCAAGGAAATCGTTGCCCTCATTGACGCCGGCGAGTTTCTCAGGGCCGCCCGAAAAATGCGCGAAGACAACGCGCTGCCCGCCATCACTGGCCGCGTTTGCCCGCAGGAGAGCCAGTGCGAAGGCGGCTGCGTTGTGGGCAAGAAGGGTGCGCCGGTCGCCATCGGTAATCTCGAGCGCTTCCTTGCCGACTTCGAGCGCCAAAGCGGCGCGCTCGCTCTGCCGGTGATCGCTCCTTCCACCGGCAAAAGCGTAGCCGTTGTGGGCAGCGGGCCGGCGGGACTTTCGGCTGCGGGCGACTTGATTCAAAAGGGCCATCGGGTCCGAGTTTTTGAAGCGCTCCACGAGCTCGGCGGCGTCCTTGTGTACGGCATTCCCGAGTTCCGTTTGCCCAAAGCGATCGTGAAAGTGGAAGTCGACAATCTTCGCCGCATGGGCGTGGAATTCGAAACCAACGTGGTCGTTGGCAAGAGCGTCACGATCGACGAATTAATACGAGTGGAAGGATACGACGCCGTTTTTGTGGCCACGGGTGCTGGCCTCCCCGTTTTTCTCGGCGTGCCCGGCGAGCACTTGAACGGCGTCTACTCGGCCAACGAATTTCTAACGCGCACCAATCTGATGCGCGCCTACAAGTTTCCCGAATTCGATCAGCCGATCTACGATTGCCGCGATCGCGATGTAGTCGTTATCGGCGGCGGCAATACCGCCATGGACGCAGTGCGCACAGCCCGGCGTCTCGGCGCGAGGACTGCCACGCTGGTCTACCGACGGTCGGAAACGGAAATGCCGGCGCGGGCCGAAGAAGTGAAGCACGCGCGCGAAGAACGCATCGAGTTCCGCATGCTCACCAACCCCGTCGAGTTTCTCGGCGACGAAAACGGCTGGCTTACTGGCGCGCGGTGCGTACGCATGGAGCTCGGCGAGCCCGATGCCGACGGCCGCCGTCGTCCCGTCGCAATGACCGGATCGGAGTTTGTCTTGGCCGCACGCGTCGCGATTATCGGCGTTGGCACGACCGCCAATCCGCTGATCCAAAGCACCACGCCCGACCTCGCGACGAACAAACGTAACTATATTGTTGCGGACTCTGAAACCATGCGCACTTCAAAGCGCGGCGTCTTTGCCGGCGGCGACATCGTAACCGGCGGAGCCACTGTCATCCTCGCCATGGGCGCCGGACGTAAAGCCGCGAAAGCGATCAACGAGTATCTCGCGAACGGGGAATGGTAAACAGAATCCTGGATTGTCCGAAGGATCTAACTTCTTTACTTAGAGCAGTTGGGAAGGGAGGTCCGGGTAGCATGCGAAACGTGGTATCAAATGGTGCTCTTGAGTTGCACGAAAACAGTGTACACTGTTTTCGTGAAGAACATCACCCTAAGCGCGGATGAGGATCTGATCGAGCGTGCCCGATCAGTCGCCCGAGAGCAGCGCCGGACATTGAACGAAGCTTTCCGGGAGTGGCTTACTCAATTCACGCAGAGTGCCGGGGATGCCCAGGGTTTCGACGCTCTCATGACGCGCTTGCGCAGCGTGAATGCCGGCCGGCGTTTCAGCAGAGAAGAATTGAATGAGCGATAGATTCTTCCTCGATACAAACATCTTCGTATACTCGTTCGATCAAAGCGCGCCTGCGAAGGCTCGGAAGGCTGCACAACTCATCCGCGACGCCCTGACGACACAGAAGGGAATTGTCAGTTTTCAGGTGGTGCAGGAATTCTTCAACGTCGCGCTGAGGCGATTCTCCCAGCCGATGCAGGCTGCAGACGCCGCGCAGTATCTGAACGCGGTTTTTCGCCCGCTGCTCGCCGTGCATTCCTCGCAGGCTCTCTATGCGGAGGCTCTGTTCCTCCACGGCCAGAGCGGGGTCGGTTGGTTCGACTCGTTGATCGTCTCGGCCGCAA
Source organism: uncultured Occallatibacter sp. (assembly GCA_964533905.1). Classification (GTDB taxonomy): domain Bacteria; phylum Acidobacteriota; class Terriglobia; order Terriglobales; family Acidobacteriaceae; genus Telmatobacter. The sequence continues at coordinate 8,718 of CAZHOO010000001.1, forward strand.
TCCAGGCACGATGCGAAATCCTCTTTTCCGAGGATCTCCAGCACGGCCAGCGATTTGGAGGCCTTCAAGTGCGCAACCCATTTCTCTGAGTCGACGAGATCTGCGCGCAGTTCTTCCAAAATCGTAGCGTCGGCCTCACAAAAGAATGGGCGGCAAAGCTTTCGCCCTGCCGCCGCCCTGTCCCTGGGTTTTCTTAAAGGTACTTCAGTCTTGCGAAACCGTCTTTCCAAAGGTCTTCGACCCGAGAATCCTGATCACTGCAATAGCTTGGTCACTTCCTGCTGCACCTGGTTAGCCTGCGCTAATGCGGCGATGCCGGTCTGGCTCAAAATCTCATACTTCGACATGTTTGAAGTGGCCGAGGCATAGTCGGTGGCCTGAATCGCGTTCTGCGCCGACACCACATTCTCCTGCTGCGTGCTCATCACCTGGCTCAGCGAATCGAGAGTATTGATCTGGGCGCCGATGTAGCCGTCCTGCGCGGCCACGTCGCTGATGGCCAGGTTGATCATGTTCAGTGCCGTTTCGGCGTTCGTCTGATTGAGCAGGTCAGTCGTGTTCAGGTCCTCGCCTGCGCCGTCAGAGTAGCTGGTTGTGGCCACGCCGCCCGCTCCGTTGTTGTCCGCAACCATCCCCACGTTGAGCGCGCCACCGCCCGTGGATGTATCGGTAATGGAGCCGGTGATCCCCATGCTGTAGTACGCAGAGAGGCCGACCGCCGGAGTGTCCTGCACCTGGTTCACCACGTCCGCGCCATCAGCGATCGTCTGCGCGAAGGTGGCGCCTTCCGAGGCGGAGCTGTTGGAAACCATGGTCAGCGTCGTGTTTCCACCCGCTGAGCTCGTGGTTGCGCTAATGCCCAGGCCAGACTGCGTGATGGCGGCTGCCAATTGCGCCATCGTGTCGCCCGTGGCAGTGAACGTCGTGCCGTCGATCACCAGGCTGCCACCGGTCAAGTCGTCTGCGCCTGCGTCGCCGACCACGGTCACGGTGCCAATCTGATTCTGGTTGGCAACGTTGGTTGTCGCTGCCACTCCGCCTGCGCCGACCGTCACCGTGGAGCTGAAAGCGTCTGACGCGTTGGCGGATTTAAATGTGAGGATCTTCCCCGTGCTGTCGACCGATGCGGTAACACCGTAGTTGCCGGCATTGATGGTCGCCGCCAGATCGGCGGCATTATCGGTTTTATTCGCAGTTCCAAGGGTGATAGCGGGGTTGGAGCCGATGGTGAGCGTACCCCCCGTGTACGCCTGGTTCGCGTTGCCGGTTGTAATGGTGCCGATCGTATTGCTGAACGACCCGCTTAGGATCGGGGTCCCGGTCAGAGTCGCGGCGCCCGCCGATGCGGTCATGTTGGTGCTCGATACGGTCACAGACGGGTTGGAAGACGTGAAGGTCAGAAGTGTACTGGCCGCATGCCCGTCGAGATATCCAGAGGAATTCACCGAAGCCGTGACTCCATACCCTGCAGCATTGACGGTGGCCGCCAGGTTCGCCAGCGTGTCTGTTGAGTTCGCCGTCCCCAGGGTGATGACGTGCGTCTTGCCGTCGGACGCGACAATCGAGAGCGTGCCCCCGGTCAGCGTGTCCCCGGCCGCGGCGATGGCGACGGTGCCCACTTCGCCGGCGCCATTGGTTCCCGTCCCTAAGTCGTCGCCGGAAACAATGATGCCCGTATCGTTCCCCCCGCCGCCGGCCGAATTGGCCGCCGTGGCCGCGCTGGCTGCGGCTGTGCCTGCCTGGGCTGCGGTGCCGAAACTCGCGCTCAGTCCCAGCCCCGAGGCATTGATCGCGTTGATCATGCCCTGGGCAGTGTTGGCATAATTCGTGCCCGTTCCCACTGTGATATTCGCGGCCGCGGGCGTAACGGTCCCGCTCGATCCCTTGGCCAGATAGGTCACCGTCATTGTGGTTGAGCCGCTGGCATTCAAGCTGTCGGAGGCGGAGGCAGCGATTCCAGCTTTGCTCAGATCGATGAACACGTTGTTCTGCCCGCTGGAGTAGGACATCGCGCCGCCCGTGTCGCCCACGCTCGACGAGGACAACGTGCGGATGTACAGGTCGTCCACTGAGGAGCCGGCCTGCGATGAATCGCCCGTGTAAATGGCGATCGTGGAACCGTTGAAGGCCTGCTCCTGGTTGTAGGTGGTCGTGGATCCGATATTGTTGATCTCGGCGAGGATGGATTGGTATTCCTGGTTGGCAGCTCCATCCTGCGTCGAGTTGAGCGTGCCGTTCGAAGCCTCGGTCGCCAGGGTGATCGCGCGGTCCAGAAGGCTCGTCACTTGCGACAGCGCGCCATCGGCCACTTGGAGCAGCCCCACGCCTTCCGTGGCGTTGGTGCCCGATTGCGTCAGCGCAACGGAATTTGCTTCCAGCCCGTTCACCAGCGAGAGCCCGGCGGCGTCATCCGCTCCGGAATTGATGCGCGACCCCGAGGACAACTGCTGCAGTACCGTCTGCAGGCTGGCATTCGTGTTGTTGAGATTATTCTCAGCGTAGATTGCCGACAGATTGTTCAAAACACCGAGGGCCATGGGATCAACTCCTTCTCGGATGCCCTGTCGCCCTCAAATCCGCCGGCGCTTCATCGATCCTGCCACTGCCGCCGTCGCTTCCGGATGGGCCTGATTGCATCCATACCCTTCTTCGGTCCAGTCCGAAATAACTTTAGTCATTCCCGCTAAGTTTTTTTCGACCACGATTGTTTCGTCTCGACTCACGATGTCGCTCGCCCAGGCAAACGCTGTCGCAGCACGCTCCACTCGCTGTCCCGATCCCATGCAGGCGCTTTTCTCGCTTTGAGGCAACCTGTCCGCGGATTCATCCGCGAAAAGAGAGCATTTTCTCCGTTGAATCTTTGCCTCATCCCAGGAAAAAACCCTCCGGCATTTGCCGGAGGGCCTGAGACGTTCGATTCGATCGCCGCCTACACAACTTCCTTGCGAGAGGGCTTGTGTCCCCACAATCCGTAGTAGGCCACATAAAGATAGCCAACGATCGGAATGATGAAGGCGTACTGGATGCTCGTCTTGTCGGCGAGCAGGCCAAACAACGGCGGAATCACTGCGCCGCCAACATTACCGATCGTCAGCACACCTGAGCCTTTGCTCGTGAGCGGTCCCAGTTCGGCCACTCCCAGGGCAAAGATCGTCGGATACATGATTGAATTGGCCAGCCCCGTCAGCACCAGGCACGTGATCGCGACCATTCCATGTGTTGACATCGCGGCCGCGAGCAGGACCACGCCGCAGAGCCCAAGAAGGATCAGCAGCTTGTCCGCCTTGATCCACACCATGATGGCGCTGCCCAGCAGGCGGCCGACCATCATGCCCAGGTAAAACAAGCTCACCATCAGGCTGGCGGTCGCAACCTTCGTCATGCCCTGCGCCAGGCAAAACTGGATCGTGATCGAAGCCAGCGCAATCTCGAGACCGACATAAAAGAAGATCCCCACCATGCCGAGCACGGTGTGCGAATAGCTCCAGATACTGCGCTCCACTTGAGGAGCGCTGCCGGCAACCGGACCGGCCTCGCTCGTCATCGTGATGGCAGGCAAATGCAGCATCATCACCGTGAAGCCCAGTAGCAGCAGCGCGACGGCAATTGCGATGTAGGGGCCTCGCAGCATGTGCGCAGTGGCCGCCGAGTCGAGCACTATCTTTGGATCGGTGAGGATGAAAATACCTGCAACCCACGGAGCGGCTAGCGAGCCAATGGAGTTGACCGCCTGCGCCAGGGTCAGCCGCGCCGGCGCGCTGTGCTCCGGCCCCAGGATCGAAACATAAGGGTTGGCCGAGGTCTGTAATCCGCATACGCCGGTCGCCAGCACAAAGATGGCAAACAGCGTCATGGGAAAGCTGACAAAATTCGCCGCTGGAATAAACAGCAGCGCGCCCACCACCATCACGAACAGCGAAATCACCATGGTGCGTTTGTAGCCCACCACTTCAATCACTTTGGCGGCCGGAACCGAGAAGACCAGATAGGCAAAGAACCATGCCGCTGTCGCCAGCATGGCCGGTCCGTGTTCCAGCCGGAAGACCGCCTCCAGCTTGGCTACGAGCACGTTGTTCAGGCTGGTGAGGAAGCCGAAGATTCCAAATAAAATAGCAACCGTGATGAACGGTCCGGTATAGCTGGGTGCGCCGGTTCGAGTCGCGGGATTCGAGCGTGTTGCCATAACTTCGTATTCCTCCGGTAGGTACACAGAAAAGGCGAGTCTGGTATCGGAAACACTCTATCCAGCGCGGCAGCCCTCGTCCAGCGGAAAATGAAAAGGTTTTCAGGCATCGCATGCTGCGGCTCTTTGGACTGGCATTTTCGGGGTGATCAGAAACCGCCCATTTACACTAAATGTGCATGATTCCCACCCTTACTTGGACCCCGGAAGGCGTCCGCTTCATCGACCAGACCAAGCTTCCACTCGAAGAGAGCTACGTGCTCGCCACAACGTACGAAGAAGTGGCTGACGTCATCGTCACCATGGTTGTACGCGGCGCACCGGCCATTGGCGTTTCAGCAGCCTACGGCATAGCGCTTGGCACGATCCAATCCAAAGCTGAGAGCGCGGAGCGCTTTGCGCCGGAGTTCGAAAAGATCTGCGCGCGCCTGGCCGGCACGCGGCCCACAGCGGTCAATCTCTTCTGGGCCATCGATCGCATGAAGGCGCTGTTTGCCAGGCTGCTGGCGGCCAACGCGACCCTCGCCCAAGTCCAGGAAAAAATCTTGGCAGAAGCCGATGCGATGTACGACGAAGATATCGCCGCCTGCAGGACGATGGGCGCATTCGGCGCCGAGTTCATGCCCGATGAGGGCGGCGTCTTAACGCATTGCAACGCCGGCGCTCTGGCTACGTGCGGATACGGCACCGCGCTCGGCGTGATTCGCGCCGCAGTGGAGCGCGGCAAGCGCATTCACGTTTATGCCGATGAGACGCGGCCGTTCCTGCAGGGCGCGCGGCTTACTGCTTGGGAGCTGATGGCTGACAGTATTCCAACGACTGTCATCTGCGACAACATGGCCGCCAGCCTCATGCGGAAGGGAAAGATTCAAGCCGTGGTCGTGGGTGCCGACCGCATCGCCGCCAACGGCGACACAGCCAACAAAATCGGCACCTATAACGTCGCCATCCTGGCGCGCGAGCATGGAATCCCGTTTTACGTCGCCGCGCCCTGGTCCACCATCGATCTCGCCACTGCCACCGGCGACGCCATTCCCATCGAAGAACGTCCGGCCCGGGAAGTCACGCACCATGCCGGCAAGCAGCTCACTCCGAACGGCGTCGGCATCTGCAATCCGGCGTTCGACGTTACCCCGGCCAAATACATCGCCGCCATCATCACCGAGCGCGGCGCTCTGCGCGCCCCGTATTCTGATTCGCTCAAAGAGAGGGTGCTGGTCAGCTAGATTCCACCACCTAACCATCTATTTTTCAAATTGTTAGACGGTCATCTGTAGTCGCGTTGACAAAAGATGCTAAGTTAGCTAAGCTAAGTTAGCAAGATACAGCCATGCCCTCCACAACCATCTTCGAAGCCAAGACCAACCTCTCCAAGCTCATTCAGCGCGCACTCAAAGGTGAGGACGTCCAGATCACGAGCGGCCGCGAGCGCAAGCCCGTCGTGCGCCTCGTCCCGGTCGAGCCGGTTCGCGGCAACCGCCGCTTGGGCTTTCTCAAGGGAAAGATCGAAATAGGCCCAGAATTCTCTGAGCCTCTGCCGGACGATGAGCTGCGTCTTTGGAACGGCGAAGACAAGTGAGAGTTCTGCTCGATACCCACGCCCTGTTGTGGGCAGTGGCCTACGACGAGTTGCTCTCACCCCGTGCCCGTCATCTGATTCAATCGCAGCGGAACGAGATTTTCGTCTCGGCCGCCTCCGCATGGGAAATCGCAACGAAATATCGTCCCGGCAAGCTGCCCTTGGCGCAAGCTCTCGTTGACGATTTCGTTGCAGTCATTCACTCGGCGGATTATCTGCCGCTGCCCATCAGCCTCGAGCACGCTCTTCGCGCCGGCCGTCTCACGCCGGAGCACAAAGACCCCTTCGATCGCATGATCGCTGCGCAGTCCATCCATGAAGACCTGGCATTGATCAGCAATGATGAGCGGCTCGACATCTTTGGCGTGCGGCGCGAGTGGTGAGCTCGGCGCCGCGCTCTCTACGCCAGTGTCCGCACTTCGCTTGAGGTCCCGCCCGCCGCCGGAATATAGCAGCCCTGCGTGTAGTCCATCACCATGCGGTCTGCATTAAAGCGCCACCCCAGCGTTCGGATCGTCCGCTTCATGCGCTGGATCCAGCCCCGTGGCAACCCGTCGCGATCCCGGCTGTAGTAGAGCGGAATCACCTCATCGATGAGCACGCGGTAAAGCGCCTCGCCATCGCGGCTGTCGTGCACATCCATATTGGAGTGTGTTCTGCCGCTTCCAATGGCGAATCCATTCAGCCCGTCGTAAGCCTCGGCCCACCATCCGTCCAGAACCGAGAGATTCAGGCCGCCGTTCAGCACCACCTTCATGCCGCTCGTGCCGGAAGCTTCGAGCGGCCGCCGAGGATTGTTGAGCCAAACATCGACTCCCTGCACCAGGTGACGGCCCACGTTGATGTCGTAGTCCTCAATGAAAACGAACTTCTCGCCGAAGTCAGCATGGCGCATCATCTGCGCAATCTGTTGCAAGACTGTCTTGCCCGGCTCGTCGTGCGGATGCGCCTTGCCCGCAAACACAAACTGCACCGGCCGTTTGGCGTCATTCACCATTGCGGCCAGCCGCTCCAGATCCTTCAAAAGCAGATTGGCGCGCTTATAGGTCGCGAAGCGGCGTGCGAAGCCAATCGTCAACGCGTCGGGCGAGAGCACTCTATCGAGTCGCTTCAGAGCCTCGGCTGCCTCGCCGCGGCGTTCGAACTGCTCGCGCGCGCGGCGCCGCAAAAAGTTGAAGAGCTGCCCCTTCAGGCTTAAGTGCGTCTCCCACAATTCGCCGTCGTCCACGGTCTCAATGGCCGACCATGTGTGTGCCGCTCCGCTCTGCCGCTGCCAGCCCACGCCGAGATGGCGATCGTAAAGCCGCCGCATCTGCGGCGCCAGCCACGAAGGCACATGCACACCGTTCGTTACATGGCCGATCGGAACCGCATCTTCGGGCCCGTCCGGATACAGGCCTCGCCACATCGCTCGCGAAACCTCGCCGTGCAGCGAGCTCACCGCATTCACGCGCCGTGCCAGCTTCAGCCCCAGCACAGTCATGCAGAAAGTTTCCTGATAATCGGTCGGATGCTCGCGGCCAAATCCCATCAGGTTTTCGTGCGAGATGCCAAGCGCATCGCGCAGCGGCCCCAGGTGCTCCTCAATCAGGTCGGGACTGAAGCGGTCATGCCCCGCGGGCACCGGGGTATGCGTCGTAAAGATCACTTCGCGCGGAATCTGCCGCGCTGCCGAGTAAAAGTCCAGTCCTTCCTCTTCCATGCGGCTGCGAATGGCCTCAAATACCGCAAATCCGCTATGGCCTTCGTTCAAGTGCAACACTCCCGGCGTAATTCCCATGGCTTTGAGCGCGCGATAGCCGCCCACACCCAGTAGCAGCTCTTGCCGGATGCGCGTCCGCGCGTCGCCGCCATAAAGTCGCGACGTCGTTTCCAGGTCTTCGGGTGCGTTGCCGGCCACGTTCGAATCCAGCAACAGCAGATCGCAGCGGCCGACTTTCACGCGCCAAACCTTGGCGCGGATCGAACACCCGCGCGTGGCGATCTCCACAACCACTGGCTCGCCGTTCACGCCGATGGCCTGCTGCATCGGCAGTTGATTGACGTCGGTCTCCAGGTATTCCTCGTGCTGCCATCCATCCTTGTCGAGCCGCTGCAGAAAGTAACCCTGCCCGTAGAAAAGCCCAACCCCGATCAGTGGAATATCCAGATCCGAAGCGCTCTTGATGTGGTCGCCTGCGAGCACGCCCAGACCGCCGGAGTAGATTGGCAGCGACTCATGGAGCCCGAACTCCGCAGAAAAATACGCCACGGGCCGGGTCCTGAGCACGCCTGCATGGCTCGCTCCCCACGTGTGGTCGTCGCGCAGATACTCTTGTTGACGCCGGTATGTGTAATTGATGCGGCTGTGCAATACATGCTCGGTGGCTCGCCGCTCGATCTCCGCAAGCGGAATCTCGTTCAAAAGCGCAATCGGATTCTGATTCAGTTGCCGCCAGCGCGCCGGATTGAGATCGCGAAACAGGCTCACGCACTCGTTATCCCAACTCCACCAGACGTTCCGCGCCAGTTCCCAAAGCTTTTCCTGTGCCGGGGCAATGAATCGCGCCAGTGTCCGGGCTTCGCTCACTACGGGTGCAACCTGCGCCGCGGCCTCCGCCAGCATGCGAATTTCATCTTCGCGAAAGATCCGCGGCTCCTTGGTCTGCACCACAAGGACGCCCTGCAGCACGCCCCGGTCGATCAACGGCACGCCGAGGAAAGAGTGATACTCCTCTTCGCCCGATTCCTTGAAGTATTTGTAGCGCGGATGCTCACGCGCATCAGGCACCGCCACCGGAATCAACTGCTCGGCAACCAGCCCGGACAGGCCTTCATTCAGCGGCATGCGCAGCGAGCCGATCGATCGCGGATGAAGGCCGAGGGTCGCCGCCAGCACAAGATTTGACCGGTCGGGCTCCAATAAATACGCCGAGCACACATCGGTCCGGAAACGCGTGGCAATCAGGGCCACTACGTTCATGAGCGTATCGGCCGGCTTGCCCTCCTGCTCCGCCAGGTTGGTGATCTCCTCGAGCGTCAAAACCAGATTGGCGTCAGTTGGTTCGCTGATTGGGGTCATCGAGTAAATACACCTCAAGCGTGAGATAGAAATCCGTACTCGGCGCGCGGCGCCCAACCTTAAAAGTGAAAGCTGTTGGACAAAGACACGTGGCGGAAGACCGAGGCAACTGACTATTTTGACTTAGGGAAAACCCCGTGAATCGGTGCAGCGGGATAGATTTGAAAATATCACACCGTCGGAGCCTTGCCGCAGGCAATACGTGCATCCTCACGAGTTTCTTATGCCGCGGACCGACGCTCTGCCGCGCGGGCCAGCTACACGCGTGAGACTCCCTTGGCTATGAGCTGCGCAAACTCAGTCTGCATGAATCCGAATGCGGCAGTGTTGGCGGTGCCGGACCTGCTCGAGGCGGGCGGCTTCGGCCTCAGCGGTGGAACGTGAAATAGAATCCAGTGATGGCGACCGCCCCGCCCACGGGCATCAGCACCAACCCGGCGTCCCTGGCTTCCGGGCAGCCGCCGGATTTCTCGTTTGCACAGAAACTGGATTCGCCAATGGCGAAGGCGGTTATGCCCGCGGCCAGCGATACGGATCCAACGACCGCCAGCGCTATTCCCAGCCCGCGATGCTGCGGCTTTCTCCTGTTCGCCTGGGGCGGTGTGGGCGTCGGCGAAGTCTGCGACGAGCTTTCAGACGAGCTTTGGCTCGCGGCCTGTATCGACTCCAGCGCTGAGAGCGAAATCGGTGACGGGGCTGCCATATTCGCCTCTTCCGTCGCGGGAACGGGCGCTGAGATGGGCGCCGACGCACTGAGTGGCGGAGCTTCAACGTCGCGATTCAGTCGAGTCTGGGAAATCGCCTGCGTGGATGCTAGCGCAGCAGCAACGCCGAAAATCATCGCCAGATATGTGGAACCACGGTCTGCGGTTGCGTGACCGCGCACGGCCTTAAGCCTGAATGGATGCACTTCCACCGATGCGACCTCCGTCAGGAGCTCTGGGGAACTGACAAGATCGTACTCCGGAACGGGCCGCAAGCCAGATTACCCTCCGCGATCTGGCACCGAGGTTGTTACGGTCGGCGGCTCGCCAGCCGCGCCGCCATCGCCGCGAAAACCGGATACGTCAGGTACACCAGCCCAATCTCGGAGTAGTAAGCCAGCGGCGGCATCTTCATTGGCCCGAAGGCGAACATCGGGTAATCGCAGACGAGGTTAATGGCAAACCACAGCGCCCCAACGCCCGACGCTTCGCCGGCAGAGAAACGCCGCCTGCGGAAATACCAGAACAGCAAAGCCCCGGCCGTCACCAGAACCACCAGGTACATCACCGTGCTGAAGAGCGGCGCATTCGATCTCTTCAATGGAAACAAAACGAATCCCGCAACGAACGGAATGGCCCAGCTGAGGAGTCCGAGCAGGATTGCGCACGCCACGGCGCGTGTTTGACCAACCATAACCACCTCCAAAAGCTCTGGGATTTTTATGGCTTGGATGTTACTCCTCTCCGGGTCACAGGGGTAGTCCCGCCGTGCTACATTTGGATTCCACGGGGGTCTCCATGGAGCTCGATAGTCAGCTCGCGGCAGGTGGCGAAACCATCGAGTTGCAACAGCAGGTGTTCCGGCTGCAGGCGCTGCTTGAGGCCTCGCGCCAGGTCCACTCCACCATCCGCGAAGAGGAAGTGCTGGAATCCGTCCTCCGCATCGTCGTGCGCGAATTGGAGATGGCAGGCGCATCTTTTCCGGCGTCCAGCCTCACCTACGGCAGGCTTCCGGCGGAGGCCACAGCCGACGCCGCGAATTCCGACCAACTGCTCGTTTATCCCCTCGCCGATCGCGAAGGCAGGAAGATGACTGACCTCGTCGTGGCTTCTCCCGACGGCCGCGGTCTCACGCTTTCTGAAGCCGACTTCCTCGAAGGCCTCGTCCTGCAGGCCGCCGTTGCGCTTGAAAACGCTCGTAACCACAAGCGCAATGTTGAGTTTGCCCGCCTGCAGCAGGACCTTGATGCGGCGCGGCAGATTCAACGCTCCCTGCTTCCGCAGAAGCTGCCCGAGATACCCGGCTATTCAATCGCATTTCGCTCCGACACCTGCTACGAAGTGGGTGGCGACTATCTCGATATCGTCGAGCAGCCCGACGGCAGCCTCCTGATTGCCGTCGCAGACGTGGCTGGCAAGGGTCTAGCCTCGGCCATCATGTCCACCAGCTTCCGCGCGGCATTTCGTGGCATGGCCATCACCGGGCCTCCGCTCGACGAGCTCGCCACGCGCATGAACCAGCACCACTGGGCCGAGGGCGAGGAGGCTCGCCGGCGCTATGTCACGGCAATCTTTCTCCGGTTGCATCCTGCCACAGGCGAAATCGAGGTGGTCAACGCCGGCCATAATCCCGGATTCCTGGTTGCGGCGGGCGACGCACCGATCACCTTCGATGCGGCTGGACCACCCCTGGGCATGCTGACCGGCATGCGCTATTCAGCTGAGCGGCACAAGTTGCGGTTTGGCTCTCGTCTGCTTTTCTATACCGACGGCCTCACCGAGGTCTTCAGAGGAGATGAGGAATTTGGTCCGGAAAGGCTTTTGAATGAATTTTCTACGTGTTCGACGCTCAAAGCCGATGGTATCCTCGATGCATTGTGGGTAGCCATCCAGGCCTTTGCCGAGGGCGGACCGCAGGCTGACGACATGACCGCCCTGGCGCTGTGTCGCGGAGAAATGCCGGTATGAGCGAGCCGAAATCCACCTCCGTTGAGGTTCGTCTGCCCACCAAAATGGGCTACGAAAAGGTGGCCATGAGCACGGCGTCGGCAGTCGCCAAGCTGATGGGTTTCCCTGAGGATCGCATCGAAGACCTCAAGACCGCTGTGGCCGAAGCCTGCATCAATGCCATCGAGCACGGCAACCGGCTCAATGAGAAGCTCTCGGTCGGTGTGGTTCTTCGCGCCGATACTGACATGCTTGAAGTGAAGGTCATCGATGACGGCAAGGGCATCACAGCCCACCCGGTCAAACCCGACATCGATCGCAAGATGCACGGCGAAGAAGATGCGCGTGGCATGGGCATGTTCCTCATTCAGGCGTTGGTCGACGAAGCAGAATGGGTGAAGGGTTCGGATGGCAAGAGCAGTTATGTCAGGCTGGTCATCAAATTGAACAAAGCGGCGGAATAAACTAAAGCAGTACCCCGAACGAAAGCGGAGGCGATCGACAAGTGGAGAGCGAGACCAAGACGCACGTTGACCAAATCAAGTCCCCCACCGGCTATCCGGTAGCCGTTCTCCGTTATGTGGGAGACATCGCCAGCACCTCGAAAGAAGCGGTCCTTGGCTCCTACGAAGCGCTGCCCAGGGAGACGACCAAGCTCATCCTGCTGGACTTCACGAAAGTCGATTACATTAACTCAAGCGGAATCGCGCTGGTCATTCAGTTGCTCATTCAAGCCGCGCATTCGGGACAGACCGTTTGCATCTACGGCCTCTCCGCCCACTTCACAAAGGTCTTCACCATGGTGGGCATCACCAAGTACGCGCGCCTGTTCCCCAGCCAGACCGATGCGCTGGCCGCGCTGTAACGGGCCTGCTGAATTCCACTGGACTGATTTTCAAGCGAACGGTGCGCCTTGCGAAGGCCTTACTGCGGCCCCTTCTCACCCCTCGAGAAGGGATTCGGCAGGTGGAATGGTGATTCCGGCGAGGCTTCCCTTTTCTTGGCTGCGTCTTGCCGCAGCAGGGTGCGCTGCGAGTTGATGCAAAGCCAGCCGCCGTGCACCCGCTCAAAGACCTGGGTAAAAATCCCTTTTTCATCCACCTCGCCTGAATTGGCTTTGTGGTGCAGGTTGTATGTTCCGTTCGCCACCGCGATATCTCCGAGCATGCGGACGGTAATCACCTTCTGCGTCAGGTACAAGGTCTTGTCGTCGCCGCTGATCACCTGCGCCACCTGCTGGTTGCGCGTAGTCACATCGCCGTTTGCAGAGATGTCGACGTACAGCGGCGACAGCACCAGCTCCAGGCTGTACTGGTCGCGCCGGTTCACGGCGTCAGACCAACTGTCTTCAATCTTCTGGAATTCCAGGATTTCGGGGCTGATGGTCTCTGTTACGCCAGGCTTGTCGGAGGGTGGAACCGAAGCCGATGCTGGATCGGGTGTAGGACTCTGCGCGGCGGCCATACAGCACGAAAAGAAAACTGCAGAAAAGGACCAAAGAAAGCGATTCATGCGTAGCTTGAGCTCCAACTGCGGAAACAATGTTCCTCAATGAATCATAGCTCTTTGGACTCCTCGACCGGGCCGCGGGGCGGCGAAAAAGTCGGCCTGCGCGCGCCCTGGCCAGAGAGCTCTTACAGAAGGGCTTGCAGCTGGCCAGGCTGGTGAATGGTCAAATTCGAGGCTTCAATCGAGATCCATTCATCCTTGCGGAACTGGCCAAGGGTCCGGGTGACGGTCTCTCGAGTTGTGCAAGTCATAGAGGCCATCTCCTCGTGCGTCAGCAGCAGCGGAAACCGGAATTCTCCGGCCGCGTTGTGCTCGCCGATCTGATGCGAAAGCTCAAGCAACAGGCGCGCCAGCCGTGCGGCCACCGTTTCAGCCAGCGCGATGCGGCACGCATCTTGCAATGCGAAGCGGTACTCCTGGCATATGCACTGCACAGCCCGCAGTTGCGCTTCCTTGTGGTTGCGCAGGAAACTCAGAAATCTCTCCCGCTCCACGGGCCGTAGCTGTGCCGGCGTCAACGACTCCGCTGAAACTTCATAAACGCCATGCGCCAGCACGGCATAGAGTCCCAGCATCGATCCTGGCCCCGCCACGCGAACAATCATGTGCCGGTTTTCCGGCCGTCCGGCGGTCAACTTCAAATACCCGCTGCAAATCAGGTACAAACAGCGAGCGTCCTCGCCTTCCGTAAACAGAGACGCCTGCCCCGGAAGCGAAATTGTGCTCGTTGCCAGCTCCAGATCGGCCAAAACGGCGCTTCCGAGTGAGCAAAACCAGCCCGGGCGTCGATTTGCGCAGGCCGCACAACCCACCGGCATTGTCCGGCCCAGGTTCTTTGGTCGCGACGGCTCCTCAATTGCAATTTGCATGTCAGCCATCGTCTTGCCTCTTTCCATCCGACGCGGCCCCTCGTCTCCCTCGCTTCTCGGCCTGACTTCCCGCCGGCGCAATCCGCGGTGAAGATCGAGATACCCGGTTGGCTTCTGCCAACAGGTGCACGTGATCGAAGTTTGCTTGATGGCTGGCAGCTTTGGATGTGATAGGCCTCACGTTCGAACAAGCATTCTTGGCGGTGTGACGGGACGGCAAACCCCCAGGACTACGAACCTGGAAGGTTTGAGAGGCAGGGCATTCAGGTTGCGGGCCGGTTTGGATTGAAAGATAAAACCCCCGAATAGAGCTTTAGTGCACAGATTCGCCAGGTCGATCTGGATACGTTGAGAGGGGCGTAAGCGCCTCACGTTTGAGGGCGGGTTTTTAGCCGTGTGATCTCATTGCCTGACCTACCGAGACCGGAAACTTGCAAAGGTCTGAGAAACCTCGGCTTCAATTCCAGAATTATTCGCTCACTCTCCTGTGATAGGCATCACCGCCCTGATCGCCGCAAGACCGTAATCTTTCGTGCATATGGTGATGCTCCGCACCGGCGAGCGTTCGCGAAAAACGCCAGCGGTGCTCGCGCTCACATGGGGAATCCACCACATTCAGCCTGAAACGGCGGCTGAGCTTTGTTTTTCGCAGTGCCACAAGTTTTTTGAAGGCGGTAATTTGCATGCATACTGATAGGCCGGTCACGCGTTTATTCAATGGTGCGGCTCCCGGGAAACGCCCGGGACTGCGAGTGTTTTTGATGTTCCTGCTGGGTGTGGGCCTTTTGTCGGCGACGGCGTTGGCAGCTCAGCCACCGGGATCCAAACCTCAGTCCGCGCCGGCCCCTGCGGCTGCCCCGGCCAGTCACGCCGAGTTCGTCGGCTCCGATACCTGCGCCACTTGCCATGCGGACGTAGCCAAGAACTTTGCAACCAATCCTCATACCAAGATGGCGTTTATGCACGGGAACGCCGATGGCGTCACCTGTGAGAACTGCCATGGTGCCGGCAGTGAACACGTGGCCGGCGGCGGCGACGTAACCAAGATCTTCAATCCCGCCAAGGCTTCCACCAAAGATGTCGATACGAAGTGTCTCAGCTGCCACGCCAGCGCACACCCCAACTTCGATCGTTCTCCTCATGCAAAGGCCAATGTTGGATGCACCAGCTGCCACAGCATTCACGGCAGCAAAGAGGAGTCGCTGCTCAAGGCGCCGCAGCCTACGCTCTGCTTCCAGTGCCATGCCGACCAGAGAGTGCAATTCAACATGCCTTTCCACCACCAGGTCAACGAAGGCCTGATCAAGTGCAGCGACTGCCATGACGTGCACGGCACCTTCGAGAAGAGCAACCTGAAGTCCACGGCGGACTCGAATGCGATCTGTACCAAGTGCCACACCGACGTCCGTGGTCCTTTCGTGTATGAGCACGTGCCGGTCAAGGCCGAGGGATGCGTGGGCTGCCATTCGCCCCATGGCACCCAGAATCCGCGCCTGCTGAATATGCCGAGTACGAATACGCTCTGCAACCAGTGCCACAGTCCCGTCTCGTCTCACACCATCACAGGTATGGGCCAGGGATCGGCGGAGCTTGCGCCGTGCACCAGCTGCCACACCTACATTCACGGCTCGAACATCAACGCGGCATTCCTCCGATAGGAGATTTGGAGATGGGCCGTGCCCGGCAATTAAGGCGCGGCTCAGCTCCCTAAGAAACTTCAAAACGGTTCAAGTTTTCATTTTTGGCAACAAGATTCATTCAAGTGAGGCTTCATATGAAGAACGTTGGCTGGTTAACTCGGGTTCGCAATCAACAGCCGTCTTTAGCAATGTTCGTAGGAATGATCGTGGCCATGTTTCTGGCAGCGGCCTGCATCGCAGTCGCCCAGGACCCGTCCGCACCGGCGCCCAATCCGCCAATGTCCGCACCTGACGGCTATGTCCTCCATCAGTCCTTCGATGTCGGCGGCCACATGGACGGTCTCTCCGGCAGCGGCGCCATGTACGACACCCTGGTCAATCAAAAGTCCGGGCCTCGCGTCCTCGGTGAGACTTTTGAGCTGCGTGCGCTCCCGTCGACCAAGAATCCGCTGGTCGATGACCTCAAGGCCTTCAGCAACGGCTTCGGCGGCGATCCGATGAACTTCGCCAAGCTCGACTTTTCAAAGGGCAAGTACTACGAGTTTTCCGGCTTGTTCCGGCGCGACAGGCGGTACTTCGACTACGATCTGCTCGGCAACCCGAACATCCCCGGCGGTCAGACCATTCCCATCGGGCCTACTGCCACGCCCACCGGCTCCATACCCTGGCCGCAGCTGAATACTTCCGCGTTCCTGTTTAACACCGTTCGCCGCATGACCGATACCAGCCTCACCCTCTTTCCGCTCTCTGTCTTCACGCTTCGCGCCGCCTACTCGCATAACAATATGGAGGGGCCGAGCCTCAGCCCGAGCGGTTATCAGTTCGCGGGTTCGTACGACGTTCATCTTTTTGAGTATCAGCGGCACAGCACCGACGATTACACATTCGCGCTCGATTGGAAACCTGTTCAGGGCACGCGGTTGACCTTCGAAGAACAGATCGACCATTTCAAGGAAAACTCCTTCTTCACACTGGATCCCAACTACTTCTACGTGCAGGAGCCCGACGGAACCAAGGTCGAATTACTTGCCAACTACGACATGCTCACCCCGTACACTGCCAGCTCGTGCAACACGGCCAGCATGGGCGGCAATCCGATGCTCACTACGGCCAATGCGGGCGGCTTGCCCATCATTAACCCAGCTTGCGCTGTGGCTGTCAGCTATCTCCGCACCGCGCCGACCCGCGCCCTGTTCCCAACCGAAATCTTCCGGCTCCAGAGTTCCAGCCTCAAGAACGTATCGATGAACGGCGAGTTTCGGTACACAAAATCGGATATGAAACTTCCGTATTACAACGACATTTTCCAGGGTCTTGCCGGAGCCACCCGCTCGCTTGCATATGTCGCTACCGGCAGTGCAAGGCGTGAAGCGGTCGCCGCAGATTACGGCGTCGTGTGGCAGGCAACAACAAAGGTGAGCCTCTCCGAGCAGATCGATTTCTCTAACGTCCACCAGCCGGGGACGACGACCATGTTGAGCTTGATGACTCAGACGGTGCCCACGACGGCCGGCAACGAAACTCTCAACTACCCCACGTTGACCTCGACGACCGCCGCTCAGGGCGCCTCAACATTTGAAGGCAGCGGCGCCATCGGCACCCCGTGGCCGGCGTATTTCGGCCAGAGGTTCGTGACCAATAATCTGACCGCGACCTGGGATGCCACGCCTCGCACCACGTTCTCACTTACCTATCGCTATCGCGCGCACGTGATCGCCGAGAACGCTTACGCCGCCGCGAGCGGTTCCACTCCTGTCGATCCGGGCGGCAATCCCGGCAACGTTCCATTGACCCCCGGCGAAACCAACAACGGCACCGTCACCATCAACGAGAACGGCGGGATATTCAATGCCGCTTTTCGTCCAACAAACAACTGGGACGTGAACGGTTCAGTCGAAGTGCTCTATGACGACAACGCCTTTACTCCCATGGGACCGCGCCAAACAAAGCACTATCGCGTGCACACCCTCTACCGGCCGACGCCCTGGGCAACCATCTCCGGCGCATACAACGATCTGGAGCGGCATAACAACACCAACAACTCCGGCACTACGCCCGCCGATGGGCCGCTCGACCACGTCGATCACAGCCGCGTCTTCAGCGTAGACGCCGATCTGGCCCCCAATGAGCATTACGGGTTCGATTTCGACTACGCCTATAGCGACGTGTACCTCGCCAGCAACATTTGCTACGACGGCGGCGCATCCGCGGCGCTGCCCGTGGCCGCCGCGCCTGCGAACGGCGCCGGCTGCCCTGGTGCAACGGTCCGCGGCGCTTCCTACCTCGAGTTCGGTCCGGTCAAGAATTTCATGGACGCTCCCACGCAATCCGGATCGGCATCCTTTACCGTCTCGCCAACAACCAAGGCCCATGCCAACGCCGGCTATCGCATCAGTTCAGTGAATGGCACGCGCTTCTATAACGATCCGCGCGACGTCGCCGGCTCGCTTGTTTCCAAATACGAAACTCCGTTTGTGAACGTCGCCTACGCGGTTCATCCGCAGCTGATTCTTAAGGCGGAATACGACTTCTACGGTTACGGTGAAGGCGGCCCCTCGGGTGCGAAGTATTGCTCCACTTCCACCACGCTGCCGTCGGCTACAACGCCCGCACCTGTCGTTCTCTGCAGTTCGCTCACGGGAGTGCAGACGGGTATGACGCTTACCAATGCGGGCGAGACTGCTCCACGCGAGTTCCATGCCAACAACCTCACCCTTGGCGTGCACTGGGAGTTCTGACCGCTTGAACTGAGTTCCGCGATCGAGATTGGTACCACCGAAAGAAAGAGGGAATTGGCAATGAGGATCACGAATGGAATGATGATCGTCACCATGCTAGCCGCTACGCAAGGAACACTGGCCCACGCGCAAAGCCCGGGAGCAGACACGTACAAAGCAAAATGCCAAAGCTGCCACGGCGCTGAAGGCACGCCGAATCCGGGTATCGCCAAGATGATGGGCGTCAAGCCCGTCAGCGATCCGTCGGTCAAATCACTCAGCGAAGCGACCATGATCACCGACACCACAAACGGCAAAGGCAAGATGCCGGCATTCAAGGGCAAGCTTACAGACGCCCAGATCAAGGACTCAGTGCTGTATTTCCGTTCCCTCGCCAAGTGAGCGCGCGGATTTCGGAAAAGCAAGATGAAGTGTAAGACCAAAATCAAGCCGGCGCGATCGTCGGTCTCAAAGCCTCGATCGCGCCCGGTTGTGTCAGGGGTTTCCTGTTACCATTTCCTCGGCAATCCAGATGGCAGGGAGCACAAACCATCAACTTCCACCAGACGGCTGGCGCTTGAACGTGTGTGCGGGCCTCGAAAAATACAAGGAGTTTTGTCATGAAGAGTTTTCGTTCCCGAATCGTGTTGGCTGCGGTGGTCATGTTGGCCGGCTCCATGTGCTTCGCTCAGGATGGCGCGGCTACTTACAAAGCGAAGTGCGCAATGTGTCATGGGCCAACCGGCACGCCGAGCGCCGGAATGGCCAAGGCCATGGGCATTAAGCCGGTCTCCGATCCTTCGATGCAGGCTCTCACCGTAGCTCAGATTGCTTCCACAGTGAAGAACGGCAAAGGCAAGATGAAGCCCATCGCCGGCCTTACCGATCCTCAGATTTCGGCTGTCGCTGCCTATTTCAAGTCTCTGAAGTAGGCTCTAGACTGATCGCAGCAGATCGAAGGCAGGCCCGTCACCCCGGCGGGCCGCTCACCGATGGAGGTTGAGGAATCGTGTCGTTGTTTGAGAAATTCCGCGATAGCTGGGTTCGTCCTGCGCTGTTTTTCGGCAACAACCCCATCAGCCTGACCGGCGGCGCCATTACCACGGCGTCCGGCGTCACCATGATCAGCTACTGGCTGGCCGAGCTTGCCGGCCATCTCAGTGACAACCCCTATCTCGGCATCATCTTCTTCCTCATTCTGCCGATGTTGTTCCTGCTCGGCTTGGCGCTCATTCCTGTTGGCGTTTTCATCCGGCGCAGAAAGCTCCAGAAGGCCGGCCAGATTCCAGCTGCGTTTCCGCGCATCGATCTGAACGACCGCAAGTTCCGTCATGGGCTCGACATCGTTCTCGTCTTCACCATCGTCAACTTCCTTGTCGTGGCCACTGCCAGCTATCACGGCGCGGAGTATATGGATTCGCCACAGTTCTGCGGCCGCTCGTGCCACGTGATGAAGCCGGAGTTTACGGCCTACCAGATCTCGCCGCACTCCCACGTCGCGTGCGTCGATTGCCACATAGGATCCGGCGCTCAAGCCTACTTCAGCGCCAAGGTGAACGGCACCAAGCAGCTCATCGAAGTCACTTTCCATCCGCTCGCGCCACTCGCGCCCAAATTGATTCCCAACTACCCCACGCCCATTCCCTCGCCGGTCACTAGCCTGCGCCCCGCGCGATACACCTGCGAAGGCTGCCACACGCCCACGCGCTTCGATGGCGACAAACTGCTGGTCAAGTCGAACTTTGCTGACGATGAGCCGAACACCGAGACGCAGACCGTGCTCATTCTTCATTTGGGCGGTGTTGACTCGCTCTCGCGCTACACGGGAATTCACGGTGTTCATCTCGGCCACATCGAATACGTTGCTACCGACCCCTCGCGCACCACGATTCCCTGGGTTGAGCGCCAGAATCCCGATGGCTCATTCACTCAGTACAGCTCTCTGCCCGCCGGCAGCAGCATTCCTAAAGGCGACCGCAGGGTCATGGACTGCATCGACTGCCACAATCGCGCCGCGCACACTTTCGTCACCGCCGAGCAAGCCGTCGACCAGGCCATGGCCACCGGCGCGATCAGTCCGAATCTGCCATGGATTCACAAGGAGGGTCTGGCGCTACTGAATGGCACCTACTCCAGTCAGGAGCAGGCCGGCGCTCAGATTCCGCTTGAGCTTCGCGCCTTCTATCAATCGCAAAATCCCTCCGTACTCTCGCAGAACGCAGCTCAGGTAGATCAGGCAGGCAAGGAACTGGTCACGCTCTACGACCAGAATGTATTCCCGTTCATGAACGTCACCTGGGGAACGCATCCCAACCACATCGGCCACATGGACTACCCCGGCTGTTTCCGCTGCCACGATGGCAGTCACGCGGCGAAAGATGGCACCAGCATTACGCAGGATTGTTCCGCCTGCCACAATCTACTCGCCGTCCAGGAAGCCAAGCCCAAGGTTCTCGCTGACCTCGGCATTCAGTAGCCTGTCATTGTTCCGCCGGCTGTCGTGCGGGTATCCTCGCCCGCACCTGCCAGCCAAGCCTACGATGACGAACCAGGGCTGGCCTGCTGACCCGCCACCTCCTCCGCATGTTAGGCTGGCTTGTCGCGCGAAACGACGCTCAAAGTACTCCAGGAGTTCCTTCCTTCATGCATTCCACCCAGCCCTTTCATTTCAATCTTGTGGCCGCGGCCCACGCGTCCATGATCGAGCACGGCTTTCAGCCCGATTTCCCTGCCGGAACCCAGACGGAGTTGGCCGCGATTGAGGCGCAGCCCGCCATTCCAGCCGCTGATGGCTTTACCGATCTGCGCAACCTGCTCTGGTCCTCCATCGATAACGACACTTCAAAAGATCTCGACCAGATCGAGTGGGCCGAGCAGCTGTCCGATGGCCGCATTCGTGTCCTCATCGGCGTGGCTGACGTTGACGCGCGCGTCAAGAAGGCCTCGATCATCGACAAGCATGCGCAGTTCGAGACGACCTCTGTTTATACGGGCGTGGTCACTTTTCCCATGCTCCCCACGGAGCTTTCCGAAGGCATCAGCTCGTTGAATGAAAACGAAGACCGCGCCGCTATCGTGGTCGAGTACTCAATCGACGCCAATGGCGCCGCTTCCGACGGTAAAGTCTACCGGGCCCTGGTGCGAAACCGTGCACAGTTGGCGTACCCGGGCGTAGGCGCATGGCTCGACGGCAAAGCCGCTCCGCCGGCGAAGGTTGCCGCCAGCAACGATCTCGCCACGCAGATCAAGCTGCAGGACACGGCCGCGCAGCGCATGGCCGGCGAGCGCTATCAGCACGGCGCGCTCGAATTTGACACCATCGAGACGCAGCCCGTGCTGGACGCCGACCAGGTGGTCGGAATCGCGCCCATCGAGAAGAACCGCGCCACCTCGCTCATTGAGGAGTTCATGGTCGCGTCAAACGGCGTCGTGGCGCGCACATTTGAAAGCGCAGGCCTCGCCTCCATCCGCCGCATCGTGCGTGTTCCCAAGCGCTGGGACCGTATCGTCGAGCTGGCCGCCCAAAAGGGCACAACACTTCCCGCCGAACCGGACTCGAAGGCCCTTAATGATTTTCTCCTCGAGCAAAAGCAGAAGGATCCCGATCACTTTCCCGATCTCTCGCTCGCGGTCGTCAAGCTCATGGGGCCCGGCGAATATGTCCTGATCAAGCCCAATGAACCATCGCCCGGCCACTTCGGTCTTGCTGTCCGCGACTATACGCACTCCACCGCTCCTAACCGCCGCTTCCCCGACGTCGTCACGCAGCGCCTCCTCAAAGCGTGGCTTGCGAAGTCCGCAGCTCCCTACTCTGAAGACGATCTCAATGCAATCGCGCAGCGGTGCACTCTAATGGAAGATGCCGCTCGCAAGGTGGAGCGCGAGATGGCGAAACGCATCGCCGCCGTCGTTCTTCACCCGCATATTGGCCAGAGCTATCAGGCCATCGTCACCGGTGCGTCGGACAAGGGCACCTTCGTCCGCACAATCGACCCCCACGTCGACGGCATGGTTGTTCGTGGCGCAAAAGGCCTCGACGTTGGCGATAGAGTCACTGTCAAGCTCGTCAACACCGATCCCCAGCGCGGCTATATCGATTTCGAGGTTTTAGCCACGTAACTCTTAAGTCCAGATTAAAAACTCGCAAATTGATCCGTATCCCATTGTTGCTCAATGTTCCGGGTTATAGCTATGGGACATTCTTGTGTCCAACCGGCACGCAAATGCGTCTAAACCCTAGAGTTTGTTGATAATCAAAAAGGCAGCATCCTGCCTTTTATTTGGTGCCCGGCCAGACCAAAGCGATCCGAGTGACTTAATTTCGGACCGGCTTGCCTCTTCGGCGACAAGGGTCTCCCGAAGCCGGCTTTCAAGATAGGTGAATGAATGCGATCAGGTTTCGTTGGAGCCGGTGCGCGGCTCGCTGTTGGAGTGGCCATTCTTGGTTTATCGTCCGGGCTGCTTGCGCAGGAGCAAGGTTCAGCCGCGCCGGCATCAACCTTCGCTTCATCATCCGCACTTCCCGAAGCTCCTCACCCGCGAATCGATCTGGCCGCCGTTGATCCGCAGTCCGCGCCGTTGCAGAACTCCCAGCAACTGGCCCCGCAATCTGCGCCGGCGCCAAACAACTCGTCCGGCGATCAGCAAAGCGGCGGCCCGAAAAACAGTTCCAGCTCTCAGACCCCCGCGCCGCCGCCCACACCGCAAGAAACCCAGCACGAAAAAGCCGCTGAACAAATCAAGGAACAGGAAAAGCAGCGCGTCGTCGGCATCTTGCCGTCCTTCAATGTCACCTATCGTAGCGATGCCGCGTCCATGAGTGCCGGCCAGAAAATCAGCCTCGCCTTTCGTTCCGCCGTCGATCCTTATCAATTCGGCATTGCATTCGTCGTCGCGGGCTTTTCTGAAGCACAAGACAACGGCACCGGTTTCGGCTGGGGGCCGGCAGGCTACTTCAAGCGCTCAGGCGCGGCCTATCTCGACGCTTTCGATGGCGCGATGATCGGCAACGGCTTTCTGCCCGCTCTCCTGCACCAGGATCCGCGCTACTTCCGTCTCGGCCACGGCACGTTTAAGCACCGATTCTTCTACGCAATCGCCACCAGCTTCATTTGCAAGCACGACAATACCGGAAAATGGGAGCCCAACTACTCCAACGTCGGCGGCAACATCATCTCCGGCGCCATCTCCAATCTCTATTACCCATCGCAAACAGCAGGCCTGGGCCAAACCATCAACAATGGCATCATCGTCACCGGCGAAGGCACCTTTGGCGGCGTGCTCCAGGAGTTCTGGCCCGACATCTCCCGCAAACTCTTCCACAAAGATCCCACAAATGGTCTCGACGCCCAGGCGCGCGCGGCGGACGCAGCGGCGAAGCAAAAGAAGCTTCAGGAGCTGAACCAGCATCAGAATCAGTAGTAGCCCGACAGCCATTTTTCAAAGGATTTCCCCCCATGCCTTTGATATTTCGCTTCCGGAAATTACTCGCCAGCCCCTTCTCCTTATTCGCCCTGTCTGCCGCGGCGGCATTGTGCCTCGGCAACTGCGCCAGCCTGGCAGCTCAGCAGTCACAGGCCGGCAGTTCTCCGCCAGTCGTTCTCGCCGATTTTGAGACCGCATTCCCTGCGCCAGATTCGGCATCGCAAACGCCCGCCGCCGCTCCGGCACAGTCCCCCGCCCCCCAGAACCAGCCGGCACAAAGTGCGCAGGATGAATCCAGTGGCCAGCAAACCAAGCGCATCCTCGGCATCATTCCCAACTTCCGCGCCGTTAGCGCCAACCAAAAACTGCCGCCAGAGACCGTTAAAGAAAAGTTCATTGATTGCACTGAGGATTCGTTCGATTACTCTGCGATCTTTATTCCTGCCGTCATCGCTGGCTACAACATGGATAAGCGCGCAACTCCGGAGTTCCATCAGGGCGCGGCCGGCTACGCTCGCTACTTCTGGCATTCGGCCGTCGACCAGACCAGCGAAAACTACATGGTCGAGTTCATTTTTCCCACCATCACCCGCGAAGATTCGCGCTATTACACGCTTGGCCACGGCGGATTCATCAAACGCACGGGCTATGCCCTCAGCCGTGCCGTCATCACCCGCTCAAACTCCGGACGCGAGACCTTCAATGTGAGCGAAGTTGTCGGCGCCGGCGCGGCATCGGGAATTTCGAATCTCTACTACCCTTCTGCATCACGCTCCGTTGGAAACACAGCATCCGAGTGGGGAGAAGACGTCGGGATTGATGCACTGTCCTTCTGGTTCAAAGAGTTCTGGCCCGACATCAACCGCCGTCTCTTTCACAACAAATACTCCGAGCCTCCCGCGCAACAATAGCTCTTCGGCAGGAAGCCGCACCATCCTGGATCATCGCCCCAGTTCTCGCGGCTAGCTTGGGCCTCCAACTCCGCCGACCCCGCTAACTCCGCTAACCCCTCACTTGTCGCATCATGGGTTCTGTGCCACGGGCGAAGCGCGCAAATGAACTAACTGCGGTTCCTTGTTCCCTTGGTCCCTTGGTCCCTGGTTCTGCGGTATCATTCCCCCATCTCGAAAACGCGGGCCAGAATCAAATCCAATTCGCCGCTCCCGCGCCGGAGCCATTCCGCTCGAGTTTAGAAAGGTTCGCCATGGACAACTCCGCTGTTGCCGTTTTCGTTTTCATCATCATCGCCGTCGTCGGCATCTTCGTTCTCGTTACGCTCCTCAAAACCATGTACACCGTCCGCACCTATTCGGCTGGTGTCGTCGAGCGCTTCGGAAAATTCAATCGCGTCGCGCGTCCCGGCCTGCAATTCCTGCTGCCCTGGTGCGAAACCGTGCGCCTTGTCGATCTGCAGGTGCGCCAAGCCGTCGTCAACGTCGAAACCAAAACCAAGGACAACGTCTTCGTCACCATCCCCGTCTCCGTGCAATATCAGGTCGTCGAAGCCAAGGTCTTTGACGCCTACTACAAGCTGTCGAATCCGCAGAGCCAGATCGAGAGCTACGTCTTCAACTCCATCCTCGGCCACGTGCCCACGCTCACACTCGACGAAGCCTTCGAGCAGATGCAGCAGATCTCCGGCGCCGTCAAGCGCGACCTCGACGAAGTGATGGACACCTTCGGCTACAACATTCTGCGCGCGCTGGTCACCGACATCGTTCCCGACGCCAAAGTGAAAGCCGCCATGAACGACATCAACGCCGCGCAGCGCGAGCAGATTGCGGCGCAGGCCCGTGGCGAAGCCGAGAAGATCCTCAAGGTGAAGCAAGCCGAAGCCGAAGCGGAATCGAAAGCGCTGCAGGGCGACGGCACCGCCCGCCAGCGTCAGGCCATCATCAAGGGCCTGCAGCAGTCCGTCGAAGAGTTCAAGGGCGCCGTCGAGGGCTCGACCGCCAAAGACGTGATCGCGATGGTTCTCATGACGCAGTACTTCGACACCTTGCGCGAAGTGGGCGTTACGGGCAAGGCAAGCACGATTTTCCTGCCCAGTTCGCCCGGCACCGTCAACGACATGATGACGCAGATCCTCGCCGGCTTCACGGGCGCAAAGTCATCCTGATCCGCCTCGGGCATCGCGAATTCTCGCTGCCCTGCCCTAAGAACTTGTTGAGAAACGATGAGACGTCAATAGAAGGCAACTCTGCCCCAACTCAATTCGCCGGGTGCCCCCGGTCCCGATTCTGGGACCGGGGAGAGCACGGTCGCCAGTTCACTTACGCTTCGCTGACTTACCTGCTCGCCGCAGCGATGTCTTGCTGTTCTTCTCCACGCGCAGCTTCCATGCCGCATGCAATGCGCCGCGCAGCGATGCCTCATCTGCAACTGAGAGTCGAATGTGCGTCGCACCGTTGCGTCCCCATCCGCCGTGCACCGGCAAGAACAAGTCCGGCCGCTCGCCGAGAAACTCCGCCTGGATCTCCGGCGTGAGCATCAGATTGCCGTAGCCGTTTTTCACCGAAGCCAGCGTCGCGAAAATCCGCCCGCCAACGCGAAAGTCGACCGCGCCCATATGCGAGCCTTCTTCCGCGCCTTCCAGGCCCACCGCAATCCGCTTGAAATCCTTCGCCGTCATTGGCGTCCGCCCTATTGCTCATTCGATGTGGCGTGGAGGGGATGGCACGGACCCGCGTTCTACCTGCGATCCGCTAACTTGCTGACTCGCTAATCGGCTGCCCTTCAAATTCTTCGTTGAGCCACTTGCTGAACGCCGCAAACTCCTCGTCGCGCCCCAGAAAATCGCGCACCATCTCACGCCCCGGCTTTGATCCGCCCTGCTCGAGCACCGCCTTCCGGTAGCGCGTGCCCGCCTCGCCGCCCAGCAAATCTTCGGGGTCGAATTGGCCAAAGAAATCGAGAGCAATCACCTTATCGAACGCATAGGTGTAGTAGTTCGACGAATAGCCAGTCAAATGTCCGAAGCTCGCATACATTTTGTTGCCGTTGAGCCACGTCCATGGTTGGAACTGTTTATAAAGTTCGCGCGTCACCACGTCCGGATCGATGCCTGCCGGATCCTCGTCGTGCAAATTCAGCGACAGCGTCGTGTAGTAGAGCTGCGTCCTGATCCAGTCGGCACGCCCGAACGCGCCTGCCAGCTTCATCGACCGAATTAGCTCCGAAGGAAGTACTTCGTCCGTTTCATAATGCTTCGCGAACGCCTGCAGCAGCTTTTCGTCGCGGAAGAATTCCTCCAGCATCTGCGACGGTACTTCGATGAAGTCGCCCTCCGTCGCAAACCCCGAGAGCCCCGCCCACTCCGTGTGCCCGCCGAGAATCGCGTGCATCAAATGCCCGAACTCGTGGAAGAACGTCACCACGTCGGAGTACTGCAGCAGCCCCGGATCGTTTGCATCTCCCGCTGGAAAATTGCAAATCAGCGCCGCCTCCGGCAGTTGGCGCCCGCGCACGCCCGTCACCACCGGCGCCGCGGAGAACCATTTGTCCTTGCCCTCGCGCGGATGCATGTCGAGATAAAACCGCCCCACGATCCTCCCCCCGTCAAAAACTTCGAACGTTGAAACCGCCTGATCCCACGCCGGCGCGTTCACTGGCTTGAACTCCACCTTGAACAGCTTCGCCGCTGTGTCGAGCACGCCAGCCTCAACCCGCGCATACGGAAAATACGGCCGCACCGACTGCGAATCAAAATCGAATTTCGCGCGCCGGAACTGCTCATACCAGTACCCGCGACTCACAATGTCGATCTCACTCAATCCCGGCTGCCGCCCGCGCGCAAATTCAAGCACCAGCGCGTGCTCATGCTTCGCACCATCGCGGCTCGCTTCGTCCAGCCTCGCTAGAAACTTGCGCACATTTGCCGCCGACTTCATCATCTGGTCGGCCGTCGCCAGATCCGCCCAGCTCCTGAATCCGAGAATCGTCGCAATCTCCTGTCTCGTCCCTAAAAGATCGAGAAGAATCTGCCTGTTCGCCGGATACGCCCTCGTGTTGTACGCCAGAAACATCCGCTCCCGCAGCGCCGCGCTCGCCGCAAACGTCATCACCGGCATCATGTCCGGCGGGTCAGTCGTCAACGTCACGCGCTCCCGGCCGTCTTCGCCCTTTTGCACCGGATGGCGCGCAACATAATCTGCGGGCAAACCCTCCAGCTCTTCGGGCGTCGTTTCAATCGTCTTCCCGCCCTCCTGGATATTGCGGCCGAACTCGAGCGACAGCCCAGTGGCTTTATCGTGCAGCGCGTGCAAACGATCGCGTGTAGCCAGGTCCTTGTCGACGCCGGACAAGCGATACCCGAGCAGCGTGCGCTCCACATAGTGCTTCGTCGCCGGGCTCGCGCCGTCCAGCTTGATCGCCGCCAGCGCGTCATACACAGCGCGGTTCAAGCTCAGCGCGCTCCCTGCCATCGCCACGCGCTGCGCTTCCATCTGTGCCTGGTCGCGCACAGCTTTGTCCGCAGCCACGGAGTTTAGAATCCCCGCCTGCGCTCCGGCCAAAGTCAGATGCTCAATCGCCTTGTCATAAAGCAGCAGCGAATTCTCAGGCGTGCGTTCGCCCTTTACGGCCAGCAGCTCGGCCAGTGAGGCCTCATGCGCAGCCAATCGCGCGCTCACCCACGCCGTCAGCGCCTCGGCCGACTGAGCGCCGCCGGCCTCCCAAGCATGTAGAGTTTTGCTTTCGGTCACGCCGGCAGCAGTTTCAGTCGCCATCTTTGCGGAATCCTCCAAACCTCTAGGGTAACAAGGCGCCACTGCCCGCATGACT
The DNA here is from genome assembly GCA_964533905.1 of uncultured Occallatibacter sp. Lineage (GTDB taxonomy): Bacteria > Acidobacteriota > Terriglobia > Terriglobales > Acidobacteriaceae > Telmatobacter. The sequence goes on from CAZHOO010000001.1 coordinate 37,133, forward strand.
GCCACTTCGGCGCGCGGTAGTTAGTCCCCGTTGTAGGTTTCGTTATTTTGCGGGCGATCGGCCGCTCTCGATCGCCGGCATCTTTAAAAAGTTCTCCGGCTCAAGCGCCCGCGGCGTGAACCGCGCTTCGAACACTGCGCCCTTGAAGTAGTCACGCTGATTAATCCGCGTTCCAATCGACGCGTGGCCCGCTCCCTGCGACGCCATATGCAGTTCGCCTTCGCCCTGGATCTCATCGCCTACATAGTTGCGCAAGGTTTTGCCGTCATACACCGCCGTCACCCGGTACCATGCCCCGAGCGGATGCAGATCGTTGCAGTTCAAGAGCGTTCGCCGCTGTCCATTCGTCTCCGCAAAACTGTCCAGGCACCACTGGCCCTTCACAATGCGAATCTCAAACAGCATGCGGTTGTCGGTGTCTTTTCCCGTCGCCGGATCGATCTCTGACAAGTGAAAAAATCGCTGTGCCTCCGCGCCATCCGAATCCGGCCTGAAGATCACTTCCCACGTGTACGCGTTCACCCCGGCCAGCGGATGTTCGTCGATAAACAGCGCGTCATCGATACCGTTGAACTCAACGGCCTTTCCGTACGGCGAGTCGATCAGGTACGGATGACCGAGCACATGCGTGGCATGACCGCCGATCGAGTCGATATTGTCGAACCGCCAAACCGTTGCTTGCGGATCGCTCGGCGTTTGCGACGCAATGTTCGAAACGAGAATCAGCGCGAAGACGCCAAGGCCCGCGGCGAGCACGGCCAGTTTGCTGCGCAATCTCTTCATAAAAGCTATGCCGTGGGCTCCGGATACAGGCGATCGAACTCCGGGTCGCCGTGGAGTTTCAGCAGGTCCGGGTCGCGCCGCGCCCACACCGAGTCACGGAATCCCGCTTCCCAGGCCTTGCTGAGCGCGTCCAGAGCATCCGTTTTTCTATCCAGATCGCAGTACAGGCAGGCCGCGTTGTACAGGATGGACGCCTCGTTGGCGCGCAGGGTTACAGCCAGGTTCAGTTCGCGCAGTGCGTCGTCTGTCCTCCCCAGGCGGGCGTAATCCCCGCCCAGCAGAATGCGGGCCCGCGCGTCTTCGGGCACTTGCTTCAGGTGGTTTTCGAGAGCCGCGATTCGGCGCTGGACCATGTTGCGCACGTTTTCTGCCTTGCCCAGTGCGCCCATGGTGTTCACAATGGGCACATAAACGTTGTAGTCCTCGCCGCTGGCCTCGATCGCGGTTTCCGCCACGTCGAGCACTTCCTGGTAGCGTCCCGCCGCGAACAGCGCGCGGCAAAGCAGGTAGTAGGCTCCCTCGCAGTCTCGCTTGCGTTCAATGGCCTTCTTCACCATGCGCACGGCTTCGTCGTGCAGCTCAGCCGCGTAGAGCACCCACGCCTGGCTCACCTGTACTTCCGGCAAATCCCAGCGCAGCGCAACGGCCCTGCCCGAAGCTTCGCGCGCTCGCTCCACCCAAACCTGGTCGCGGCTGTAGTTGCAATAAAACATCGCGCATGCATTGGCGCAGGCGGCGTAGGCCAGCGCGAAGTTAGGATCGATCGCCACTCCGTTTTCAAACATCTGCAGCGCGAACTCCAGGTCCTGCCGCGTCTGCCGCCGCGCGTAGCGCTTGCCGCGCAGGTAGAGGTCGTAGGCCTGCAGATTCTCTGTCGGCTTTACTGCCAGCGCTTCCAGCTCCTCCGGCGAGAGCGTCACGCGCAGCGCCTCGGCGATCTTGCGCGCCATCTCGTCCTGCACCTCGAAAACGTCTTTCATCTCGCGATCAAAGCGCTCTGACCATAACGGAAAATCCGTGCGCGTATCCACCAGTTGCGCGTTGATGCGCAAGCGTGCGCCGGAGCGGCGAATTGTCCCCGTCAGCACGTATGCTGCGCCGAGCTTCTGTCCCACCACCTGCGGCGTCACAGATTGATCCCGGAACGCCAGCACCGTGGGCCGGGAAAAAATATTCAGCCCGCGAATCTTTGACAGTTCCGTAATCACGTCTTCCGTGATGCCATCGCGCAGATATTCGTCTTCCTTGGCCCCGCTCAAATTCTCAAAATAGAGCACCGCCACCGATTTACCCGCCTTGGGCGCGCCTGGATCCGAATCCGTCTTCGCCTTCACACGGCTCTTGTTCGATTCCAGGTTGCGCTTCATCCGGCTCAGGTCGGTTTTCAGCTCCGTGGCCGTCTGGCAACGCAGTGTCCGGTCTTTTTCGATGCACTTCTCCAGGATGCGAACAAACTCCGCCGGCAACGCTGGATTGATCTCCGCTGCCGGCGGCGGTTCCCGATTCAGAATCGCGTCGAAGATCACTGCCGACGTGTCTCCCTGAAATGGCAACGTCCCCGTCGACATCTGGTAGAGCACCGTGCCCGCGGAAAAAAGATCCGTACGCGCATCCACAAGCTGCCCGCGCGCCTGCTCCGGCGACATATACGAGATGGTGCCCACGGCCGAGCCGGGCGAAGTCAGCTCGTCGCCCGCGGCAATCGTTCTGCCTCCGTCCGCCGCCTGCGTCGTCTGGCTCATTCCAATTTTCGCCAGCCCAAAGTCCAGAATCTTCAGCTGCCCGCGGTCCGTCAGAAACAGATTTGCAGGCTTGATGTCGCGATGAACAATGCCCTTGGCATGCGCCGACTCAAGCGCATCGGCCATCTGGATCGCCAGCGGCAGCATCGTCTCCACGTCCATCGGCTGCCCATTCAGTCGTTGTGCCAGCGTCTGCCCCACCAGCAGTTCCATCACGATGAAATGCTGCAACTCGTTTCGCTCAATTGCGTGGATGGTGCAGATATTCGGGTGATTCAGCGATGAGGCCGCCCGCGCCTCGCGCTGAAAGCGCTCCAGCAACTGGCTGTCACGCGCCAGATCCGCCGGCAAAAACTTCAGCGCCACGTGACGGTCCAGCTGCGCGTCCCGCGCTTCGTACACCACGCCCATCCCGCCTGAACCCAGTTGGCGAAGGATGGTGTAATGCAGGATGGATTGGCCGATGAGCGGGTCAGGATTCATCTTGTGCCGTTTAGTATAGAACGCCGTAGAGGTGGGTAATGTGAGCGGGCCGAAATGCTGCACGGAGAAAGTCAGGAAGCGGCCACCTGTTCAACCCAGGCGTTCGGCTTGTGAGCGCCCAGCTTGAGATGGAGAGTCACCGGCCTTCCCTCGGGCAGGTGCAGATCGCAGTTCGCGGTGTCTTTCCTGAGCGGTGCAGTCAGGACCCCTGCGGGTGCGCTGATATCTTCAATGCCGTGGCGGGCGATCAAACTCACTTCCTGCTCCCGGAACGATGTCACAGTCAACTCTGTGGTTCTGGCCTCCATGTTCCAAGTCAGATTGTCGATTCGCGCAAAGGTCCTTGCCAGCATTCCGTTGATCGAACCCTTCGCTAGTGTCTCCGGAAGAGCGGGAAGCAGTTCAATCACGCCGGGGCGCGAGTAGAGCAACATCTCCATCATGATGGTGGGAATTCCACCCTGCGCATCCGGCATGGGGAAAGCCCAGGGGTCGTGCGAACACCGGAGCGTCGTGGCGACGTAACCCTGTTCGATCAACTGCCGCAGTTCGGTGTCCACCATGTAGCAGTCTTTGAGCCGCGCTCCCACCAGGGCGCGATGGCAACGGCCGTGAGCGGCCAGCCTTTCCGGCACGCGCCTCCTGTCGGCCATCATCGCGGCCAAGGCAAGTTTCGGCGTGCGATCTGGATCGATCTCGTCGCCTGGCCATGCACCATACAAATGGGAAACATGCCGATGGCTATAACGCTCCTGAAGCGTAGACCAGGCCCATTCCTTCAAGGTACCGTCCGGTTCCATCAGGTAGGGCGGCATCTTGGCCAGCATGTCCTTCCATTTCGGCACGCTGTCAGCGTCGCTGCCCAGAAGCTCGCACGCCTCGATCAGGTTGTTAAGCACCTCGCGGCACACTGTAATGTCCATGGTGGCATTGATCGCTATCATGGCGCCTGGACCGGTGTTCGCCGGGTTGTTCTCTGGAGAAAAGGATGGGGCGAAGATATAGTTCCCGTCTTTGTCGGTCACCGTCAGGAAGTCTTCGTAAAAGAGCGCCAGCTCTTTGTAAGCCGGCACGATGCGGTTGCGCAGGAAGTTCACATCGCCCGTTGTCAGATAGTGATCCCAGAACGGGCGAACGCACCAGCCCCCCGCAGAAAGCCAATAGGGATGAGGCCAGATTTCTCCGGTCGATTCGGCCCAGGAGTAATGGAACGAGACGCCGACATTTTGCTGCGGGATGAGGGAGTAATGGGTTCCGCGCATCCCGAAGATGTTCTTTGCGTTGACCCGGAAATCCGGGACCAGGCTCTCCATCCAGTTGAAATAGGCATCCATGCCTTCCCGAAAATCGCCCTGCACACCGGGCGCAATTTGCAGGTTGATATTGGCGTTGGTCTCGGCCACCATGCTGCAGTATTTGCCGCTGGTGAGGATGAACCAGTAGCGCCCCATCTGGAATATCTTTTCGAGCAACGCGGGTGAGTAGTCCCGCCGCGACCTTTGATCGGCAAACAATTCCTCCGTCGACATTCCAAATTGAGAGGCCCCGCCAAAATTCACAGCGACCCGATTGAATGCCTCCGACTGCACTTTGCGGTGACGCTCCAAGATTGCGTCATATTCAGGGCTCAACTCTTCGACAGCCTGCCGCAGAGCCTCGACCTTGTCCTCGCTGAAATCAGCGAACCATTCGATGCGCGTGAGAAGCATCAGGGACGAGGCGTTCTCGACGACCAGAGTGTCTCCATCCATCCGGGCCGAACCGCCGCTGCGAACCACGCGGACCACCCCGGCGTAGCCGCTGTTATCCACGGAAGGATCCAAAATGCACTTGTAAATGAGCCGCTCTTCGCTGAAGTCCTGCTTTGTCTCGCTTTCTCCGATGTTCCCGCCGAACAATCCTCCATTGGCTCGCGATCCCCGAGAGTATTTCTGCACTGCGATTCGGGCATTCACTTGTTGCCCATCCGGGGCGGTCAATAATTGGACCACCACATCGTCTGGCCGGGACGTGAATGTCTTTCGGACCCAGTCGCCGCGGTCGTCGCTCCAATGTACCTTCACTTCGCTGGTCTCGAAATTGACAGTACGCAAATAGTCCTTCGCCAACGCAGTCTCGGGAAGATCGAGACGCATCATGAATGCCGGGACAGTTGGGTGAGGGCCTGTGTTTTGCTTGATGGGGCCCTTGTTCATCTCTTTGAACGCAAGTTCAATTGCATCCTGGTACTTCCCGTCCAATACCATTTGCCTCACTTGCGGGAATACGTCCGCTGCCTTGGGTGCCTCAAAGGGCCTCTTCCACGGCACGAGAAGGCTTTCATGATGGAAAAGGATCTGTTCCGCGTATGGATCGCAGGTCACCTCGATATTCATGTGTCCATTACCGGAGGTGAGCCCCTCGCTGATGGTCGTTCCGGGGATCAAGCTGCAGAATCCTTGCCGTGGAACAATCCCTCGCCGGAGCCGTTCTTCGAGCGGCATCGGCGAAACCTTCACTTCAGGCGACAGGTGCGACGCGGCAAACTCCGGCATTTTAGGAAGAAATCTGCCATTCCGGGCGCGGCGAAGAAACTCGGAAGATCGAATCTCGGCTGTCGCCTCGCCTGGCGCGGGAGTTGGCTTTGGCGCCTGCGTTTCGCTCGCCTTCAGCGGTTGGAGCAATCCAGTTGAGCTCGCCAGTCCAACAGCGATCGTCCCCTTTTTAAGAAAATCTCTGCGCCTCATCGCTACCTCGCCACGAAGGTGCAATCCAACAGGTTCTTGAACACAGCGTTCCCATTATGGCTCATGGATGTCGCACGAGCCCCCCTGAAACTGTGCGAATCGGTGTCGTCGCAAACTTCGCGCAAGGCACGGCTCGCCCCCAGCTTCATCGTCCCTGGTATTGCTCGTCGCTCACATGCTCCATCCACTCGGTCACCTTCCCGTCGAGCTTCTCCTGGATGGCGATGTGCGTCATCCCCGTCGTAGCGCCCGCCCCGTGCCAATGCTTTTCGCCCGACGCAAACCACACCACGTCGCCTGGGCGAATCTCCTCGATCGCGCCGCCCCATCGCTGCGCTCGTCCGCAACCTGCCGTCACAATCAGCGTCTGTCCCAGCGGATGCGTGTGCCACGCCGTTCGCGCGCCCGGCTCAAACGTCACGCTCGCCCCCTGCACCCTCGCCGGCTCCGGAGCCTGAAACAGCGGATCCATTCGCACCGCTCCCGTGAACCACTCTGCCGGCCCCTTGCCTGACGCCTGGCTGCCGCTTCGCTTGATCTCCATCTCCGAATCCCTCCCGCGACGAGGTCCTTCTCGCTAAATCCACTCGCTCACTGCCTAAAGTATTCGAGCCGGTACGCGAGCTCCGGTCCGCCGTCGCCCTCGTACGCAATCTGCGCCACAAGCAGCGCGAACGGCTCGGTATACCGCGCGATTCGCAGTGGCCCAACGTCCAAAGGATCGAACCCCACGTCGCGAATCAATTTCGCTGCAATGCTTTTCGCACCCTCATCGTCGCCACAGTACACCATGCTTGGCCTGCCCGTCTTGCGCTTTGCTTCGAACACCCCGAACAGCACTTCGCTGGGCACGGTGTTGAACGCACCCACTACTCGGGCCTTTGGGATTTTCTTCTGCAGCTCTTCTGCTCCCGACCGATCACCGCCTACGATCAGTTTCGTATTGTCTTCATCCATCGGCAGCGAGCAGGTCAAAACCACTTTGCCCGTCAGATCGCCCGCCTGCTTCAGCACGTCGCCCATGCGCGACCAATGCACCGCCAGCAAAACCGCGTCCGCATCTTGAACCGCCTGGCGCGGTGTGCCCGCCGTCGCCTTCCCTCCCGCATCCCGCGCCAGCTTCTTCAGCTTTTGCTCGCTCCGCGCGTAGCTGAAAAAAACCTCATGTCCTGCGCGCGCAAGAATCGTTCCCAGCTTCGCGCCCATTAGCCCCGCACCCAATATGCCGACCCGCATCTTCGCCTCCCGCCCAATAGAAAAACTCGGTCCCATCAGGAAAAACCCAATCCCTGTCCAATGTCCACCCTTTGCAACCCGCTGTCCACTCATCGAAGCACCGCCCAACCCCGCCCGCGGCCCCCTCAGCCCCTACGCCATCCCAGCCCTTAAGCCCCTTCACCCCACTCCCAACGCTCCCCGCACCCGAAACTGGTACTGAAATACCCTCCAATTCCGCACTTTGCCGGTTGCATTAGCATCGAAACCCCTTTAATATGCGTCAATTGAAGAGAATGCCTCTCACCGTCTCCAACACGATTGACGCTCCCGTCGCACCGGCTGCGGTTCTGCCTCGCCTGCGCCTTGGAAAGCTGTGTATCGCGGTCCAGGGGGCAACTCCCGCGGAGCTCATCTCCCGCGTCGAAGCCGCGCTTAAAGACTCTCCTTTCATTGAGTTCCGCCTCGATGCCTTGGCCAAGCCCGCCGCCGTCCTGCCCGACGTCAAGACCCTCCTTGCCCGCCGCCGCGACATGACGGCCATTGCCACCTGCCGCCGCAAGCCCTTTGGTGGAAAATTCACCGGCTCCCTCAACGCCGAGCTCGAAATTCTCCAGAAAGCCGCTGAAACCGGTTGCCAAATCGTCGATCTCGAGGTCGATTCGGCCGACCAGTGCACCAAGGCCCAGCTGGCCAAGTTCCGCGCCGCCATCCGCTCTGCCGGCGCCGCTCTCCTCATCAGTTCGCACGACTTCACACGCACCCGCCGGCCCGACGGCCTCAATCAAGTTGCTCAGAAAATCGCCGCCTATGAGCCCGACTTCGTTAAAGTCGTCACCACCGCCCGCACCCTGGCCGACAATCTCTCCGTCCTCCAGATGATCGAGGACCAGTCCCTCAACGCCCACATCGTCGGCATCGCCATGGGCGAGGAGGGCCTCATCAGCCGCATCCTCAGCCCGCGCGCCGGCGCAGCCTTCACCTTTGCTTCCTCGGTCGACGGCGCCGAGACCGCCGCGGGCCAAATCCCTGCGCGCACGCTCCTCGATCTCTACCGTCTCGATCAGCTTGACCAGGCCACGCGTATCTTCGCCGTCGCCGGCAATCCCATCTCCCATTCGCTTTCGCCGCTCATGCACGCCACGGCCTTTCGCCGCGAAAACGTCAACGCCGTCATGCTTCCGCTCAAAGTCAAATCGCTTGACGATCTGCTCACCGTCGTACGCGATCTGCCTCTCGATGGGGTCGCCGTCACCATGCCGCTCAAGCAGGAAGTCCTTCCGCACCTCGCCAACATGGACCCGCTCACCGGCCGCATCGGCGCGTGCAACACGCTGCGCACCGGCGCCGACGGCAAGCTCTACGGCTTCAATACCGATGTTGCCGGCATCATTCGCCCGCTCGAGCGCCGCATGCGTCTCAAGGGTGCGCGCATTCTTGTCGTCGGAGCAGGCGGCGCAGCCCGGGCTGCGGTCTTCGGGCTCGTCGAGCAGGGCGCCGAGGTCACTATCGTCAATCGCACCCACCAGAAGGCCGTCGCCCTCGCGCGCAAGGCCAAGGCTCATGTGCTCAAGCAGAACGTTCTTTCAAAGCAGAGATTTGACGCCATCATCAACACCACCCCCTGCGGCATGACCGGCATCAAGCAGCAGTTGCCCCTGAAAGAAAACGAGCTCAACGCCTCGCTCGTCTTCGATCTGGTCTACACGCCGATCGAGACGCCGCTGCTGAAGCTCGCAAAATCGCGCGGCCTCGCCGTCATCTCCGGTCTTGAAATGTTCGTCCAGCAGGGCGCGCGTCAGTTTGAGATCTGGACCGGCAAGCCCGCACCTGAATCCGAAATGCTCCACGCCGTCGAACTCGAGCTCCGTCGCCATCCGCAGTAATCTGCCGCGCCCATGCTGCGCTTTCCGGGATCAAATCTGCCCAGTTCACCCTAGCCCGCTTTGCTTTCACGCCGCAATTGCACAATTGACCTCGCAATATCCCCATCGGCGGTACAATTCAAGCGACTCAGCCAAGACATAAAAATGCTCGATGTCGGAAGGTGCCGTCATGATCCTGATCCTATTGGTCCTCACCTTGTTGGTCATATTGTTCCTGCTTGCCACCGCATTTGGGTCCACCTATAGCATCGGTCCCACCCAGGTCGGACTTGTTCGTAAAAGGTTCGGAACCAAGTTGCCCGGCGACAACCCCGTAGCGTTTCTCGGTGAAGCCGGTTATCAGGCCGACCTTCTCATGCCTGGGCTGCGCTTCAAGTTCAGACCGCTCTACGCAGTCACAAAACATCCGTGGGTGCAGGTGCCCGCGGGGCAGATTGGCGTTGTCATCGCGCAGGTCGGCAAGCCCACGCCCATCGGCGCCAAATCCGCGCGCTACGATGCGGCCTTTGGCAACTTCGCCGATCTGCGGTCATTTGTCTCGAAGAACGGCGAGAAGGGCGTGCAAAGGCCGGTTCTCTCTCCAGGCACTTTGGCGCCGCTTCATCCGCTCGCCTTCCTCGTCATCACCAAGCCCCAGGTTTTCGGTGTGCCTGTGTCCAGCGAATACAAAAAGCTCGCCACCGGCGGCAGGCTCGACTTCCGCGCCTTCGGCCTCGAAGATTGGCAGCTCGATGTCACACGCATTGCGCCCAAGCCCACCGGTGACGGCGGCAAAGTCGTCGACATGATCGGAGTCGTCACCGCACTTGACGGCGAGCCTCTACCCGCGGGCGCCATTGCCAGCCGCCTCGGCGAATTCAAAGACGTCAGCGAACTCGAAGCCAAAGCGGGCGTCACCGATTTTGAGCTGATGAGCCTCATCCTTGGAAGCAAGAACGATCAGCACAACAACTATCAGGACTTTCAGAGATTCCTCCAGGCCGGCGGAAAAATCGGCCTTCAACACGATCCGCTCCTCTATGGCGCTTACAACCTCAACCCGTTTCTGATTCGTGTTGAGCAAGTGCCCATGCTGGTTGTCGAACAGGGCCAGGTCGCTGTCATCAAGGCCTATGTCGGCCTTCCCACGCAAGACACTTCCGGCGCGAACTTCAAGTTCGGCTCGCTTGTCCGGCCCGGCCATCAAGGCATTTGGCAGGAGGCGCTGCGCACCGGCAAGTACCCCATCAATCCGCGGATCTACGACGCCAAGCTCGTTCTCACGTCCATCATCAAGCTCGATTGGGCCAAGGACGTGACCGGCGCCCACGGCCTCGATGCGCGGCTTGAGCCCATCATCGCCAAGAGTAACGAAGGCTTCGTCTTCAGCATCGACCTCCAGGTTCTCATTCACGTTCCCGACACCAATGCACCTCGCGTCATCTCCATGGTTGGCTCCATGGAGAATCTCGTGAACGAAGTTCTCCAGGCCGCCGTCGGCAATCTCTTTCGCGACCGCATCGGCGGCATGGAAGCCATTACGTTCATCCAGACGCGCCAGAAGGTTCAGGAAGAAGCCTTCAGTTACATCCAGGGAAAGCTGGCCGAGTACGAAATCGAGACGCGTGGCGTTTATATCCAGGACGTCATTTATCCCGATCAGCTGGTCACGGTTCTCACCCAGCGCGAAGTCGCGCACCAGGAAGTGGAAACATTCAAGATGCAGAAGCAAGCCCAGGACCAGCGCATCGAGACCGAGAAGGCCCGCGGCACTGCCGACATGCAGGTCGATCTCGCCAAGTCAAAAGTCGGGGTCGATATCCAGACCAACCGCACCGAGGCCCGCATGAAGGAAGCTCAGGGCGAAGCTGCATACATCGAGCAAACCGGAACAGCGAAAGGCGCGGAAGTTCGCGCCGTCGGCTTGGCCAACGCCGAAGCCTATGAGCGGCAGGTTGGGGCGCTTGGCAAGGGTCCAACCGCTCTGGTCAACGCCGTAAAGGCGCTCTCGGTCGGCAACGTCGCCTTCGTGCCCAAGATTCTCGTGCTCGGCGGCGGCGGCAATCAGGGAATTCTTGAGAGCCTGGGGTCGCTGCTCATGGACAAGATCGACGCGACCACCGTGGACTCCGGCACTTCAGATTCCGGCTACGCGAGCGGAGGCACTGGCAAGCCAGCGTAAGCCGGCCGCTGCCCTGCAATCTCGGCGCGCGCCGTCCAGGCACGCGCCGAATCATTCCCTGTCCCGGCAACCCGAAAGAGCCTTCCGAAAATCCTCAACGTCCACCAACGCGACACCCTTCGCACTTGCGAATCTTCCACTCAATCCAGGCTGGTGAAAGACTTCACCACGCCCAACAGGTTTGAGTAATCGTCCGTCCACAATCGCGGACCGGCGCGCCCCGGCAGAGGTTGCCAGCGGAAGGCCCGGCTCGTGTCGGAAGTGAGCGCACGCAGATCAGCCGGGTCTTCGGCCATCACCACCCAGATCGACGGCAGCTTGCCGGCATCGCGTTCCGCTTGTGTCACGTCCGTGTCGTTTGCGATGAAAGCAGTCATGTGTGCGTCCCGCGCCAAATTGCCCAGAGTGGGCGCCAGATCGAAATAGAGATTCGAAACGTGAAATGCAATGATGCCGCCTGGAGCGAGCTTGCTGCGGTAAAGGGCCAACGCTTCCTTCGTCATCAGGTGCATGGGAATGGAATCTCCGCTGAATGCATCAAGCGCGATCAGTCCATAATGACCGTCGGGCGCACCGCGGAGCTTCAGTCTCGCATCGCCCAGCACAATTCTTGCCGCAGGCGCGCACCCCTGGAGATACGTAAAGTAGCGCGGGTCTTCGGCAATCTGCGCCACCAATGGATCGATCTCGTAATACGTCAGTGTCTGTCCCGGCTTCAGGTATGTCGCCATGGCTCCGGCGCCCAATCCCACAACGGCCCAGTCGCCATGCGGCATCCTCTCCTGCGCCGCATCAAAAATCGCGCCCGCGGGTCCGCTGCGCGCGAAATACGAAAGCGGTTCGCAGCTCGCGTTTGGATTCAGGCTTTGCGTTCCATGCACAATTCCTCCATGGAAGAGTAGCCGGAACTTTTCGTCCGGGCTGTTCCTCACACGGTAGACGCCAAAGAAACTCCGTTTTGCGAGCAGCGTCTGTCCGTACGGAGCATAAAACGAACTCGCCGCCAGCAGTGCCACAAGCCCCAGTGTGAATCGCAATCTCCGTTTGCCAAAGCTCAGGCACCACAACATTGAGTAGCCGAAAACCAGTGTTCGCTCTACATGTCCAGGCTTGATGCCGGTCCGTGCAAGACCCAGGATCACGGCCACCATGCAGATTCCGAGCGCCAGTGGCAGCAGCCAATCTTTTCGCCTGGCCCACACCGCTGAACCCTTCGCCGGAACCGCGGAACCTTTCGATGAATCCTGCACGCTCAATGGGCGAATGAGCGCGGCGAAGATAAGCACCAGCGGCAGCTCCATCACCGTGTTGAACACAACCGGGGCAATCAGCGAGTTAAAGATCCCGCCCAGCACACCGCCAACTGACAAACAAAGGTAGAACTCTGTCAGGTGGCCCACCGCCGGCCGGCTTTTGGCCAACTCCCCATGAAAAACCAGCGCCATGCCAAACAGCACCGCCAGGTAGAGCAACAAAAGCACGGGCAGTGAAAACCTTGTTTGCGAAATCGTCGGCAGCAGCGCGCCCAGGATGAGAAATGGAAGCCGCTCGATCACAAACTGTCGCGGCATCACCGGCTTCTTCGCGAATACAAGAACAAAGCTGATCAGGTAGACTGCCAGCGGCAAAACCCAGAACAGCGGAATGGCGGGTACGTCGGCGGTGATCGCGCTCGTAGCGCCCAGCATCAGGCTTGACGGGATGAAAGCCTGCGCAATCCAGCGCCATCGCGTCTTCCATGCGATCGGCTCGCCAACGCCCGCCCTGGTCTCTCCATCTTTCTCGCGCCCGCCGTTTTCCGAATCTGCATCCCGCGCCCGCCATCTCCACGCCAAAAGGCCGCACGCCGCGGTGAGCGCGACAAACACGGCGTAGGCAACGCTCCATAGCCGGCTCTGGGTGTGCAAGCGCAGCAGCGGCTCCAGCAGCAATGGATACGCGAGCAGCCCAACCAGGCTGCCGGCGTTGCTGGCCGCGTACAGAAAATACGGGTCGCCCGCATCCTTCATCCCCGAGTCCGCAAACCATCTCTGCATAATCGAGGTCGTTGCCGAAAGTGCGAAGAACGGCAACCCAACCACGACAAGCAGCAACAGAAGCACCCATCCTGCCGGGTTGCTCTCGGCCGGTGGCTCCCATCCTGCCGGAAGATGCAGGGGCAGCAACCCCGTAATCAGCAAAGGCAGTGCCACCAGAACAAGGTGGATAGCGACTTGAGTCCTTCGCCCCGTGAACTTCAGAACCGCATGCGCGTACAGGTAACCGGCCAGCAGAACCGCCTGGAAAAACACCAGGCACGTATTCCAAACCGCCGGCGTGCCGCCCAGCAGCGGCATCATCATCTTGCCGATCATCGGCTCAACCACAAACAGCAGAGCCGCGCTCAGGAACATGGAAAAGGTGAAGAGGATTACAAGGAATGGCGCCGCGTTAGCTGCCTTGAATCTCGATCTTGCAGCGGGGCGCAGGGAAGCGCCGGTAGCGGTGGCGGCCATGGGTTCACAGGATTATATCCTGCAATTGGCAACGCTTTTACTGAGTCGGAGTTACTTCAGTCATGCAGGTTGCCCCATCCTCGCTTTGTCAGGTGGGTAGAAACAACGTCCACTCACAACGCCTGTCCGCCTCTCCCTGCCGTTTTGGCCCGAAGATCATACGCCTCGCGAGGTGCGCGCGCCATCCGCGATTGAACAGCGCAGTCCGCCCCGGCGGCGGTACAAGTGTTGAATGGGGATGGATCACTCGTCTATCGATTTCGAATGTCCGATTTGCGGAGCGCCGCCCAAGAAAAAGTGCTCCACGATGGGCGGAAACTTCTGTTCCCAATCTCACGTCGAGCGCATACTGATCGCGCAGAATTTCGTTCCCAAGCCATTGCCCGCAAGGCCTGTGCCCGCCAGGCATCCACCCTATCGATGAGGAGCTGGGCCAATGGAATCCGAGGTCCGTGGCCTGAGAATCGAAACATATAAAGCGCAGCTCGCAGTGTGCAACCAGGTCCGCGCGGCTCTCTCAAAGGAACTTGAAAACCCCAACCTGGCCCACGGCCAGAGAATCGCCATCGGCCTTCGTCGCGACGCGGCTTTGAACGAGAGCTACGCCTTGCAACTCATGCTCGACCTGATGGAGCGACCCGACAGAGAAGCGAAGACGAGTCCCTGCCCACCACCGCTTTCGTCGTTCTGAGCGGAGCACGCAGAACCCAGCCAAACCAACGCCGCGTCATCCCGAGCGGAGCATACCCAGAGCCCCAATCACGCCTGCCGCGATTGGGGTCGGCGGCTCGACGCCGGGAGAGCCGCGGGGTCCGTTTTGCTCTTCGCGACCGCTCGCCTCGCCAAAAACTCGTCGCCCCGCACGGTCTCAGGCGGGGCCGAAAGTATCCGCGAACCCATGTCTCCTACGGCACCTTGAACGAGCCGCCGTTTTCAACTCCAGTTTCGGCTCCATTTTGACCCAGAGGCTGCAGCGATGCCGCACTCGACTCGGTAACATAAGCGAACCAGGTCACACTGCTTCCGGAGGGCGGCCCTGAAAGAAACCCGGTCAGGCCTGTGAATGTGGGAAACGTCAGGCTCGTTGAGCCGTTGAGATAGTTTCCCGTCGCAATCAACTCTGAACTGGTATCACCCGCGGCTGAACTATTCCAGATCAGCGACGCGGTTTCAGCCACGCCCGTTGTCCCCGTAATCCCGGAGTTTGCCATGTTAAAGACTGGCTGTGCCGATGGCGTAGGCCCCGCATAGGTCCACGGAGCAGGAAAGGTCAGGGTTAGCGGGCCGTTTGCCGTGGTGTTTGTGGAAACAAGAACTGCCTCCTCCCCGCCCGATCCATTCGACGTTTCGATGGTCGAATTAAAGCTGTAGTAGTCTCCGATCTCGGTCGCGGCCGCTGGAATCGCCGGGTATTGTGTCGTCGCAGCGTTCGAGAGCAGAACCTCGCCCCCGTCGCTCCACTCGTAATAGGCACTTGTGGTCGGCGTCGGGAAACCGCTCGGCACGTTCTTGTAAGTGATCGGTTGGAGAGTGACTGAATCCGCCGCGCCCAGCGTCACTGTGTTTCC
This sequence comes from uncultured Occallatibacter sp., assembly GCA_964533905.1. Classification (GTDB taxonomy): domain Bacteria; phylum Acidobacteriota; class Terriglobia; order Terriglobales; family Acidobacteriaceae; genus Telmatobacter. The sequence continues at coordinate 52,192 of CAZHOO010000001.1, forward strand.
CCCGTTCACCGCTCCGGGGATCGCCACGCCGTCAAAATTTCTTACCGCCAATAAAGTTTCCGTGGAGTTGAGTGTGACTGGAGTCGTAACGTCATAGCCGGCCACGGCAACGCGATCCGTTCCGGAAGGCAGAACAACGTTGATTGCTTCCGCGTCGCCCGTAAGCAGAACCGATTGGCTCAAGCTGCTGCCATTGTCCGCCGTTACGCCCACAAAGTTCGCACCCGTAATCGCGCTCGCGTCAGCGTTTCCGGTCAGTGTCCCGGTTGGAACCGTGGCAGTCGTTCCGCAGTATGGTGCGGTAAACGAAGTCCCATCCAGTGTGCTGGCCTCGATCACGGTCTGCTCCGTGGAGGAGGAGATCACGCAGAGATACGCGACGGCAAAGTTCGTCGTGCCGCTTGGGATGCTCAGGGTAAGCTTGCCCGAGGTCAGTGTCGCCGCCGTATAGGACCCCGAACCAATTTGCGTCGCGAGAGATGTCGGCGTGCCGGTAAAACTCACCGTCACGGTTGTCGGTGTGCCGCCGCTTCCGCCCGTGCCCCCTCCTCCACCCCCGCCGCCCGTCGAAGTGCTCGAGCCTCCGCACCCAGACACAATCATGCAGATTGCTGCAGGCACCAGAAACTTCAGGAATGAAGCGCGCATAGTCCCTCCCTCGCAAGCGGATTGAAGCAGATCAAACTCGGTTCCGATTTTCGCAGGCGATTCTATGCGGGATCAGGTTTTGGAGCAGTGACAGCCGGTACGCTCACCCGGTGCCCCATCCTAACGAGACAAAGCGAATGGATTGTTCCAGTTAGCGGCGATTTCACCGGAGTCATTTCCCGAAGATTATGTCTATGATTCTAAAAGAGTTATTTTTGGAAAATGCAGCTAAATGGCGCTGCTTTTCGCGACCGTTGCGGCGTCGTTTTACTGATTCTAAAGGAGTTATTTGGCGAATCTTTGGCGAAAAGCACCGGATTTTTTTTATTTCGTTTTTCGCTGTTTTGCGTAGGGAGTTTTTCTCGCAATACAACGGGTTGATTTGTCGTTCAGCCTGCTCGTTATGGGCGCTTTTCGAAGCGCGCCTGCAGATTAAGGCGGTTTCTCTGGCGGAATCGTCTGACGAGGTTTGAAGTGCGCCGACGGCAGAGGTCGCGGTTATGGAAGTGAATGCCATGAGGAATCCCCCTTCATCCTTAATGCTACAGATTTGAGCGAAATTATCGGCAAACTTGGGGAACAGAATTTTGCGCGTGTTTTCAGGGGGTTAGCGTGGTTTGGGAGCGAGGCGGGGCTTGACAGCGCGGTTTCGAGAGGTCAATTCGGCTTCATTATTCCATCGGGCCCTTCAGTAGGCTCTCTATCGCTCGCCGCTCTTCAGTCTTAGCTACCCTCAAGGCAACGATGATCCGATGATTGAAGTTCGTGCTATCCCATGTCCCAAAATCGGGACATGGGGCACCCCGTTTCTTGTGCTGGGTAGAGGTTACGAAAAACAACCGCAGATCCTTCGCTCCGCTTGACTCACTGGCGTGGGATCCCAAAGTGCTGCGCTCAGGATGACAAATGCGTAGAGATGAGCAGAGGGTCCCTCGGATGCGAACTGACTTCTAGATGGGGTGCCCCGGGTCTCGCTTTTGAGACCCGGGAAAGCACAGGTGTTCGCTCGACACCCGACATTCTTCCCGGGCGTATGCTGTCAACAAATGCCCAGCGGACTCCATCACTACCAGCGGACGGGGCAGCTGCATTTCATCACATTCAGTTGCTACGGGCGTAAGGCGCATCTGGGCACGTTGGCCCGACGCGACCTTTTCGAGTCTGCGTTGGAGCGCATTCGCAGGCGCTATCGTTGGGCCGTTCTTGGGTACGTCGTCATGCCGGAACATGTACATCTTCTTGTGAACGAGCCGGAGCAAGGGAATCTGGCGCGCGTCATTCAAGCGCTCAAGCTGTCGGTTGCGGTACGACGACGCGAGCGCCCGTTCTGGCAGGCGCGGTACTACGACTTCAACGTGTGGTCAGCGGAGAAGCAAAGCGAAAAACTTCGCTACATCCACCGCAACCCAGTGGCCCGGGGTCTGGTGGCACGTCCAGAGGACTGGAAATGGTCGAGTTTCCGGCATTACGCAACAGGATGTGAAGGGCCGGTGGAGATCGAGTCATTCTGGACCGCGCAGGAGCGGGAAGGCGGTGCGTTTTCACGAGTGTCTATTAGGGGTTGAGGGTGATGGAATGAGGTTCGTGCTCTCCCGGGTCTCAAGAGCGAGACCCGGGGCACCCCCGTTAATCGGTAAGTAAGTGTCAACATGATGGGTTGAGGTTCGTGCTCTCCCGGGTCTCAAAAGCGAGACCCGGGGCACCCCCATTCATCGGTAAGTAAGTGTCAACATGATGGGTTGAGGTTCGTGCTTTCCCGGGTCTCAAAAGCGAGACCCGGGGCACCCCCATTTATCGGCAAGTTAGGTCCCATCAGCGCTCCGCAGGTCATTCAATTTGAACTGATAGCGCTTAGCGCTTTCTGGCTTTCTTCGCTTCCGGCTTTTTCTCCCCCGGCTCGTGCGTGATCGGGATCGGCGCCATGTCGGGGCCGATGCGCTTCACCTGCGTGTCGATCATCTGGTAGCGGATGGTTCGCGCAGTTGCGGGCCGCGTGATGCCTGTCGCTGGATCGGTTCTAATATCGTTGCTGCCTGCAATCTGAAAACTGAATGCGGGCACGGTTCCCTTCGGCGTGTTCACGGTAAAGGCTCGCACGGGCAAGTAACCCTGAATGGGATGCAGACGGAAGCCGGTCTCGTAGCGATGGTGTTTCGTGCTCCACGTGAACACGCGCACCTCGTCGAAGTCGAAGGGCAATCCTGATTTAAGTGGATCGAGCACGGTGAGGTATTCGGGAACCTGGTGATTGGGCGCGTTGGAGTCCTGGTCGGTCACCTTGGTCAAAACCCACGCACCCACGATGCGCTGGTCTTCGGCATACTGCGCGATGTCGTCGGGCACGTCCACATCCAGGCGGCTCGCGAGCAGCCAGCCCACGCGGCCTTGCGAGTCGCGCGCCAGCCACCAGTCCTCCATGACGGGTGGCTCGGGTGCTTCTGCCCCGGCGCCACTCGCCGGCGCAGCGGCCGCGGCTGACTTCGGCGGCGCGGTCTTGCCGGCTTGCGCGGGTTTTGCGGTTTGTGCAGTTGGAAGCACCGATGCCAGCGTTTCCGCCGGATTTTTGAGCGCCGAAGCGCGCGCCAGCAGCTCCACTTTGGCGTTGCCCTCGAGCAGGTAAAGGCGCGGCGTGTCGCGCCCCGGCAGCAAGTGCATGGCAAGGTCGTCGCGCAGGGTGGCCGTGGCTGCCGATGGATCGTCCTTGTGCTGTTTGCTGAGATCGGCAAATCCGTCGTATGTCTTCTCGTCGATCACCGCGCGCTCTTCAATCCATCCGACCTGGTTCTGGCCGGTTTGAACCTTCAGAAAACGCTTGGCGCGATCGAGCACTTCGAGCGGCTGCCCGTTCACAACCTCGCACACGCGGTTCGAAACCGGCGCAACGCGGTCGTGAAGGTAAGTTGCGCGGATCGAGACGTACACCATTTCGTGGTGCTCATGCCGGAATCGCGAGCAGCCTGCGGCGAAGAGGACGCAGCACAGCGCCGCCAGCGGCAGCACAAGATGGATTGGTATGCGCCGAGGAGATCGAACAGGAAGGTTTGGCAAACGAGTGAGCACAGCTCGTGGCGTTCAAGTTGAGGATAGCAGAAAGGATAGAGATCAGGGATCAGAGAACAGAGATCAGAGACGGAGGGACTGCGGGATCAGTGGTTGGCCGCGAGAGCGGTTCCGGCGTAGGCGGTGGAAGTGATCGTGAGGTCAAGTTGGCCCTCGGTCGTCGTGTCGAAGAAGTAGGCGTCGAAGTTGGGGCCGCCACCCGCATTCACAGCCAGGACGAAGTTGCCGTCGCTGTCCTGGACGAGAGCGTTTGGTTCAGCTCCAGTTTTAACGGGGTTGCTCAGAGCCGTCAGCGAGAAGGTGGAATTGGCGTTGGAGATGGAAAACCCTGTGATGTTGCCGGCGCTTGTGCTGCCGGTCCAGTTTGCGACGTAGACATCGTCGCCGTCGGCAATGGGCAGGATCGCGTGAGGCCCGACGCCGCCGCTCGAGTAAGGCGAACCCGAGATCTCGGCCAGCGCGCCGCTGGTGCCGATGGTAAAGACGCGCAGGCCGCCGCTAGAATTCACGGCGGCGGCTTCGCCAACGTAGAGCACTCGATTCGTAGGGTCGACTGCCACGGAGAGCGCGGCTCCAGTGCCATTATTGGTTATCGGCGTGATGGTGCCGTAGGAGGCAGATCCGAACGGATTGCCATTGCTCGCGTCGTCGAAACCGAAGGCCTCGGTTCCGTTTGTGGCGCAGGCAACGAAGATGTATTGGTTGTTGGGTGAAATTGCCAGCTGATGAACTGTCGAGCCGGTGAGGGGAACCGTGCAGACTACACTGACGGTGGATTGGCCGGGGCAATTGCCACGCGAGCTGTTGAGCTGGCCGATTGTCGAGCCGGTGGTGATGATAGGGATGGCGCTCAGAGTTCCCGTTCCCGACGTCTCTACCAGCCAGGAGTTGGTGGCATCCACCTGCATGGCCACCGCGGGATCGTTGGTGATGGGCTGTGAAGAGTTGCCTTCGGTTAAAAGACCGTTGGAGATCGTGTAGAGGTAAATGCCTTCGAGCGTGCTTACGTATAAAAGCTGATCATTCGGGGCGACCGTGATTGCGATCGACCCAGTGGGCACGGCGACAGTGCCGGCTAAGGTGAGCGTGCCGGCGTTGATGTAATAAGAAACGATCTCGTTGGTTGAGCTGTCGAGAATGTAGAAATGACCGCTGGAAAGATCTGTTGATGTCGTGGTAGTGCCGCCTGAGGAAGCGGGAAGATCCCAGAAGCCTTTGCATCCGGCCAGGGCCGCGGTGACGATCATTCCAACTGCTGCCCAATGCAAGCTCTTCATCGACGGTCCTCGCGCATTACCAGCCTGAAGCAATTCTGATCAAAGGGTACCGCTTGATCGCGCGTCTTGTCTTATCGCTTGATTGGGTGGCGCAAACCGAACGGCGGCGTTGGCAATTGTCACTCGATAGACGCGCTCTCGGCCGATTCCGCTCCTGGCTCAGGCTGCAGCCCCGATTACGCGCGTGGCGCCAAAAGCTCAGGGTCGTTGTATCGGACATTGCCAACCCGCTCGCTGACCGGCCATGAGGCCATTTGCTCAGCTGGAAACGGGCGCAGCAGATCCACGGGCAGGCGTTCCTGGGCTGCGGGCTCTAACCAACGGCTGTAGTCTTTTGGCTCAAGAATCACCGGCATGCGATTGTGGGCGGGTTCGACGATTTCGTTGGCGTCGGTGGTGAGAATGGTAAAGGTCTCAAGAGCGTCGCCATCCTTTGGACGCCAGCTTTCCCAGAGCCCGGCAAAGGCGAACGGCTCGCCGCTCTTTAAGGCGAAAGCAAACGGTTGCCTGGTTTTGGCGTCGCGCTTGGACCACTCGTAAAACGCGTCGGCGGGAATCAGGCAGCGCCGCTTGCGCAGCGCATCGCGGAAAGCAGGCTTGTTGGCGACTTCCTCTGCCCGCGCGTTGATGGTGGAGTAGCCGATCTTCGCGTCTTTTGCCCAGAACGGCACCAGCCCCCAGCGAAGAAGCGCAAACTCCCTCGCACCTGTTTCCGGGCCGAGACGCACAATTGGCTGCACACTTTGCGGTGCAACGTTGTAACTGGCAGAGAATGCCGGCAAATCTTCCAGGTCGACACCGAACCAGTCGGCAAGAACCTCGCGCGTGGATCTGCGCGCAAATCGTCCACACATAAAGCCAATGATACGGCCGTACTGTTGTCACGCTCTAGTTGGGCCGGCCGCCAGATGCGGCGCGGCGGCGGAAGCGCTCATCCACCGGCTGGCGCCCTTGAAAGCCCGCTTCCATCGTATGCCAATACTCGATTGCCGGCTCGCCCATACGCCAGCAGAGCAACACCACTTGATCGTCGATGCGGCATGGAAAGTCGAGCAGGCCGGCGTCAAGATCTTTCACCTGGACGCCAATGGCATCGATTTCAGCGATGCTCTCGCGGACTTGCTTCAGAAGCTCTTCCATCTCGGCGCGCTGTTTGGCGACGCTGGCGGGGTTGATTTTCATTCCGCCGGATAGAAAAATGCGCTGCGTCAGGCCGTTAAGTCCGGACTCGACGGATTGTGCCGATCCGCGGACCTCGATCGCGCGCTTGAGCAGGGACTCAAGCACGGGAAGCAGAGATTGCGCTTCGTCCAAAGTAAAAGTCTTCATCGCATGGACCCGTCTCATACAGGATACGACGAAAACGAAAAAAGGCCTGTTAGTGGCCGGGGTTCCTCAGCCAGCGGCGACTCTGGTCTGTGAATAGCTGTGGATAAAGCGGATAAGCCGGAGGCATCTGTGCTCGTGCCTGGGAAAAAAATGATCTGCAAGCCTTCCTCAGAATTTATTTCGGTATGGGAACTTGCTTCCTTCCCATGACATGATCGATAGATTTTGGTAGGTCGAACAGTTTTTGGATAGTGTCAAGAAAGGTAACGCGGCGGGTTACGAACGCGAGTTACCCGGATGCATTGCCAATGACCATTGTGTCATTGACACTGAGACTTCGCTCTCATATCGTCAAAGGTACGAAAGCATATTTCGCAATCGTTGGCGTCATCAGTTCGAACCGCTTTTGGGTGCCCTGCTAATTCTCCTGGGATTCTTGAAATTGGGTTCCCGCATTCCCGTGGAGGTTTCGCATTGGGCAACGGGCGAATCTGCCTCAGCTTGTAATGGATCGTTGGACGCTTCGATAAACAGAGATTCCTCAAACAATTCGTAAAATAAAAGCCGCTCAAAAGGCTTAGTCCCGCTCTTACAAACTCATCGCTTTTTGCGGAAATCATTTCATTGCCGCGTAAGCTTGTTTCTTCAGCTGAAGGATGATTGCACATCCTGTTCCGTTCCTGCGTTGGGCGTTATGTCATTTGGGTGGGATGTTATCGCATGACCTTTTATTCGCAGGATTGGATTCTCAGAAAGAGGCCTTGGTGAAATCTCTCCTCCTGGTTCTGACCGATATTCAGAACGTCAAAGCGCGTTCCGTCGTCAAGAGGGCTCTAGAATGTTCCGGCCATAGAGTAATCGAGGCAAGCGGGCATGCCCAAGTTCACGCACTTCTCAGCAACGGGCTGGAGCCTGACTTGCTTCTCTGCGAAGCTTCGATGATCGGCGAATCGCCCACGGCGCATTTCCGTCAGCTCTTGAACTTTGTTCCCATAGACAAGGTTTGTCTGATCACGAAGTTGAGTGATCAACATCTGCGACAAGAGGCTGCCCAACTGGGCATCAAGCGCACTTTGACGATGCCACTGACTCGAGAAGACGTCGACTCGGCCATTGAATTGTTGATTCCTGCGAAGGATGGGAACGGTGGGACTTGCTCCACGTCTTCCATTCGCGCGGATCTTCGAGCGCCAACGCATAATCCCCTGCCTCTCCAACATATTCCCGATGACATGCCGGCCGTTCCGTATTTGGAAGAGCTCGGAGGGAGCATTTTCTTTCTGGCGGCGTCGCCGCAAATGCTGGAGATTCACCGACAGGTCAAATTGCTTGCGGATATCGACGTCAATGTGTTGATTCTGGGTGAAAGCGGCACTGGCAAGGAAGTGATCGCACAGTTGATTCACAAGCATTCAGGGCGGTCACAGGAGAAATTCCTGAAAGTGAATTGCGCTGCTTTGCCGTCGGAGTTGCTCGAGAGTGAACTCTTCGGGCATCGGCAAGGGGCCTTCACCGGGGCAATCAAAGACAGGGCGGGAAAGTTCGAGCAGGCCAACCGCGGCACATTGCTTCTCGACGAGATCGGCGAAATCGGCGTGCAGATGCAGGCGAAACTTCTTCAGGTTCTCCAGGATGGGCAGTTTGCTCGCCTCGGCGCCCAGGAAACTACCAAAGTCGATGTCAGAGTTCTTGCAGCCACGAATGTTTTGATGGAAGACGCACTCTTCGCCAAGACATTCCGCGAGGATCTTTACTATCGGCTGAGTGTTTTCACGATCAAAGTTCCGCCCCTCAGGGAGCGGCGCGAGGAGATTCCGTATCTCATTGAGGAATTCATCCGACGCTCGCCCGTCGAGCTTACTAGAGGATTTGGCAGCGGGATTCCCTCCCGGTTGATGGACGCGGCTCTCCTCTACGATTGGAAGGGAAATCTCAGGGAGCTTCGCAACTTTGTGACAAGGACGATCGTGATGCGTGACGTTGATGCTGCCACGCGGGAACTGGAAACCAAGGCGGCCGCCTCAGAAACACCCGATTCGCAGGATCATGCGACGGATGCGCCGGCTCCATGCGTGGGCATACGATCGATTGTTCGCGATGTAAAAGCCCGCACCGAAGCGAAGGTGATCCAAAGTGCGCTTGAGACTTTCGGTTGGAATCGCCGCCGCGCCGCACAAAACCTAAACATGAGCTACCGTGCTCTTCTGTACAAAATCCAGCAGCATCACCTTCGACCCTGGCTGGCCGGAGACCCTAAACAACCGCACCAGAAACTTCATTCAGCACGGAAAAACGCGATCTAGCCGGATAAGCCAAGAATCTCACGACCGGCTTAAAGATCGGCTCGCTCGGTCCGATTCGCTCAACAGTCTGCAAAGAGCTGGTAGGAAGTATGCAAAGTTTTGCATACTTCTGCCCGTCTTTGCCAAGGTACATGCCAATGATCGACCTAACTCCTAAAGAATCAACAATAAACATAACCGCGTTGCCGGCCAATTAAGCCCTCGTCCTGGCATCACACGTGCATCCTGAAGTGCAGCGCCCCCCGCAGTTTCTCGAGAGTCTATGCCCGCTGTCTTGAACCAGAGCCATCGTATCGATCCCGCTGAATTGCCGGGTGAAGATGTCATCTTTGGCAGGACGCCGGCCATGCGCGAAGTCCGAGGCAAAATCGATTCTGTTCTTTCGTGCAATCTTCCCGTTCTTATTCAGGGGGAGACCGGAACAGGGAAAGAAATGATTGCCCGGTTTCTGCACACGCGTTCGAAGCAACACGAAGCGCCGTTTATCAAGCTGAGGTGCTCCGCGATTCCGGCCGGGCTGCTCGAAGGCGAGCTCTTCAGCTGGGAAAACGGATCCTTGACGGGAGCGAGTCAAGATCGGCTTGGTTTGGCTGAGCTGGCACACGGTGGAACCCTTTTCCTGAACGAGATCAGCGACATGACCCTGGAACTTCAGGCCAAACTGGTTCGTCTACTACAGGACGGACACCCTTGGGGAATGGGTGATCACGAGGATCGAATGGGGCGGATACGAGTCATTTGCGCGACCAACGTCGACCTGCACGATGCTGTCGAATCCGGCGCATTTCGAGCTGACCTTTTTTCTCACATTGACCTTGTGCTTCTGCGCATATCCCCGCTGCGTGATCGCAAGAAGGACATTCCGCAGCTGTGTGAGTACTTTCTTCAGAAGCTCGCTCGCCAGTTTCAAAGAACTATACCCGAGTTAAGTCCGTTTACATTACACCTGTTGAAGCAGTGGGACTGGCCTGGGAATCTGCTTGAGCTCAAGAACTGGGTTGCGCGAGCCATCATTCTTGGCGATGACGAGGCTCTAGCAGCAGAGCTTCGGCGCCAGATCGAGATGGCCAACGGTTTAATCAGGCGGCAGCCGCGATTGAGCTCACCGAGAGAGGCCACCGATCGGGCGATCTCAGCGGTCACCAATGCGCTGATTCTAAAGGCCATGCACGCGAATCGCTGGAACCGCCGAAAGACGGCGGAGGAGCTCCACATGAGCTATCGCGCCTTACTTTCCAAGTGGCGCGATGTGGGCATACTTCAACGGCGCAGGAGCCGTCGGGGCCGTCCGCCTGCAAATTAGAATTCGCCGGCAAAAGGATTCAGTAGAAGATGAGGCTTCAGCGGAAACCGGTAGGTTCGGAGGATAAAAGATCGAATTCGGCAGTCTTGATGACTTGGAAGCGCGTGGCAGAACGATTAAACCCACGCCACTTTTTCCAACGGCCTGCCGCCTTTCGATGCGCAAGACGCCGTGAATTTAAAAGCGTCCGCAGTAGAGATGAACTGAGTCAATTGTGAACCGTTACCAGAGGAGCCTCGAGTGTGTTACCGGGAGTTGAGTCGCTAGCACAATAGGGGCATTGTCACTTAGAACGCGGTCCATGATGATGAAGACACAGTATTTGTGCGCCGATTTTGTCATGCAATTTTCGTCGTTTTGACGGCGAATGACGAGGCGAAAACAAGGTAATTTAGATGGAGTCATCGGCTCACCGATGTGACTCACAGGGCGAAGCTATATCTCGATGAGTCCATTTGGGACTGCTCGCCGAACATAAAGGATTTGAGATGCAGGTCGCCGAGAGTTTCGAGACAGCGATGTGCCAAGCCTCTTCCTGGTGGGCCATCTACACTCGCCACCAGCACGAGAAAGTCGTCGCAGACACGCTTACTGCAAAAGGCTTTGAGGTCTTTCTGCCGCTCTATGAATCAACCAGGCGATGGAAAGACAGGAAGATGGTACTTTCCCTTCCCTTGTTCCCTTGCTACCTCTTCGTACGCGGCGGCCTCGATCGCAGGCTGCAAGTGGTGACAACTCCGGGAATACACATGATTCTTTATCGCGGTGAAGAAGTCGCGGTCATTCCGGATCAAGAAATTGAGGCGATTCGAAGGGCGGTTGGTGGATCTTGCCGCGTTGAGCCTCATCCATTTCTCAAGTGCGGCACGCGGGTTCGCGTTAAAATCGGACCTCTGGAAGGTGTCGAGGGGATTCTGGTTCGCAAGAAGAATCTTTCTCGTTTGATTCTTTCGGTTGATATGCTTGCTCAGTCCGTATCTGTTGAGGTCCATGCCTCCGATGTTGAGCCGTGTGCGGGCGCAAGCAGAAAAGCGGACCCGCATGCTTCCTTCCTTTTCTCGGGCCAGAACCGAATTCAAAGCGGAGACCCACTGCGGGTAGCTACTTCTTAATACGTTCGGTCCGTGCTCAAACACCGGGCGATCGTCCAGGCTTTACTTTCGCAACATGTGTACAAATTTGGGGAGCTTTTTGATGGGAAATCCTGAGTCATCTGCATTTTCAATCCGTCCAATGTGCTTGGGGAAAGCCGTGGCAAAACACGGGGGCAATCTGGCGCTTAAATTGTGCCTGCTAGGTTGTCTGGCTTTTTCCGCAGTCTTATGGGGACAGACTGCCTATTCGCGCCAGTCGGGCGCCGGATCCGATCCTGCGGCAACCACGGCGTTGCCGGCGCAGCCCGATCCGGAATCCAAGGGTCCGCAGGCCAGCGAAACTTACATCATCGGCGACGATGACGTCCTCGCCATCAGTGTTTGGAACGAACCGAATATCTCCAAGGAGATTCCTGTGCGATCGGACGGCAAGATTTCGCTTCCGCTCGTAGGAGAAGTGCTCGCGGCCGGACGGACTCCGCCGCAACTTGAGCAGGAGATTACAGCAAGGCTTCGCGGCTTTATTACTGACCCGCAAGTGACGGTGATCGTCGAACAGATGAACAGCGCCAGGTACAACATCTTTGGCCAAGTGGGCAAACCCGGGACCTACGGCCTGCACGCTGGAATAACGATTGTTGACGCGCTTGCGCTCGCGGGTGGGCTCAAGGATTTCGCAAAGAAGAGATCCATTTACATCCTTCGCCAGAACCCCGACGGGGGAGAGACGAAGATTCCCTTCGACTACGAGAAGTTCATCAAAGGGAAAAACGTGGCGCAGAACATTTCCATTCAGCAACATGACACGATCGTCGTGCCTTGAGGCCGGCTATGTTTGCAAGAATCTGTCTATCTCTCCTTTTCGCATCCCTAGTTGCCGTGCCAGCCCTGTCTCAGGTGGAACCTGGCGCGACGGGAGGCGCAACGACAACTCCGGACGACACTGATATGTTGACGCCTCCGCCGGTGAGCGGTATGCCGTACGCCAGCGAGGCAGGCGCGGATGCGCGATCAAATTATCTGTCTGCCGGTATCAACGTAAATGCAGCTTATAACGACAATGTCTTGCCGGGCGCCAACGCCAAACCGATCAGCGATGAGAGCTATTGGATCCTTCCTGCTCTCTCGCTGAATAAATCCACGGGGCGAGAAAGTATCTCATTGGGATATAGCCCGAGTTTCTCGTTCTATCAGCAGACGAGTTCACTCGACACGGTGGACCACAGCGCATCGCTCGTCTTTAGTGACCGCCTGACCCCTCATTTGAGCCTGAGCATCCAGGATTACTTCGTAAGGACATCGAACGTGTTCAACGAGTCGTATCCGTTTTCGTCTGGAAACTTAACCGGCTCGACAGTGGCGCCAGTTCCTGCCCTGATTGTTCCCTATGTGGAGCAGATGACCGATACGGCGAACGGTACGGTCAGCTACCAGTTCGGTCGAGATAGCATGATTGGGGGCGGAGCCTCCTATTCAACTTTCAGCTTTCCCAATCCATCCGCCGCTGCCGGACTTTCCAATTCGGACGGAGAAGGCGGTTCAGCATTCTTTAGCCGTCGCTTCTCGGACAAGCAGTACTTTGGCTTGTCCTACGATTACTCCCGAGACGTGGTTGCCGACTCGCCGTATGCGCCCTACAATACTCAATTGCATACCCTGCTTCCGTTCTATTCCACCTTCTTCACTCCCAAGTTTTCGTTCTCCATTTCAGCCGGAATTCAGCACGTAAGCATTTCCCAGTTAACGTTGGCGCAGGGATACAGCCAATGGTCGGCCGTCGGTACCACGAGCGTGGGCTGGCAAGGCACTCGGGGAAGTTTTGCCCTCAGCTACCTCCACAGCGTCAACTCCGGCGAAGGCTTTGCTGAAACCCTCACTTCAGATAGTGTGGCCGCATCGAACGATTGGAAACTCGCGCCCACATGGACGTCATCATTTTCAGTCTCCTATGTAAACTCGTCACCGGTCACGACCCGGTTAGGTCTCACAGGCTACGGGTATGAAGGTGGGAACGCACTCACGATAGGAGCCAGCCTGTCGCATTCCATGGGCGATCACCTGGGCGCAGCATGCGGATACGACCGGCTTCAGGAGAATTACCCGGGGATCCCATTCATTGCCAACAATCCAGATAGTGACCGCGTATACGTGACGGTAACTTATTCGCTCAGAAAGTCTCTAGGGAGATAACCATGCCCGAAGTTGCTGAAGAATCAAAATTGGGACGCTCAGATATTGACCGCTTCCTTAAGGTCGTCCAACGCCGGCATCTGTATTTCCTCATTCCATTATTCCTGGGGTGGCTGGTGGTCTGGGGAGCAAGCTGGATTCTGCCGCCGCGCTATAAATCCAGCACACTAATCCTGGTCGAACAACCCTCGATTACAAATGATTATGTTACTCCGAACGTGAGCGACGATTGGCAGACCCGCCTGCAGAGCATTAAGCAGCAGATTCTCAGCCGAACACGGCTTCTGATGATCATCAACAACCTGCACTTATACGGCGACATGCAGAACTCGACGACGTTGGATGACAAGATAGACCAGATGAGCAAGGATATCGACGTCGAAATTGAACGCGATCCAGGGAGAGCAGATATATCCGCCTTCAGGATTAATTATTCAGCAAGCGATCCGCATGTTGCGCAAGAGGTGGCGGGTGAGCTTTCAACCCTGTTCATCAGCGAAAACCAGAAAGTGCGCCAGCAATTGTCTCAAGGCACGACGAACTTTATGGAGCAGCAATTGGAGGAAGCGCGCGAGAGCCTTGCCGCACAGGAGGCTAAGGTCCAGGCGTTCCAGGGCCAGCATGAAGGGGCGCTGCCAGATCAGCAAGCGAGCAATCTTCAGATCCTGTCGGGGCTGCAGACGCAACTGCAGAACGAGCAAGACTCCCTCAATACGGCGAAACAACAAAAGACCTATTTGGAAGCGTTGCTGGCACAAGAACGGGCTGCTCAAAATAGCAGCCATTTGACTGGCGCGGATGGGAGAGGTATATCCGCACCTGCCGATCTTGCGACGATCGACGACCAGCTGGAGAGGCTGAGGGCGAAGTATGCCGACCTGAGCGCCGGCTATACAGATAGTTATCCGGATGTCCAAGCACTCAAGCATCAGATCGAACGACTAGAAGCGTCACGAGAAAGTCTGATTGCGGCTGAGAAGGCGAAGAGTAAGGAACCGAAAAAGCCGGAAGAAAGCTCCACCGAGTCCGACCCGACCCTCAGCGGACCGGCACAACAGACCCTGAGCCAATTGCAAGCGAATCAGGTTGAGATCACGAACCGGGAAGGTGCGATTGCCGACCTAAAGTCCAGGATCGGCGAATACGAAGGGCGTCTGAACATGGAGCCCGCGACCGAGCAACAGCTCACGGACCTGACTCGTGGCTATGATCAGTCCAAGCAAAACTATGACGACCTGTTAAGAAAGAAGGATGAATCGGCGATAGCTACGAGCATGGAAGTGTTGCAGCAAGGCGAACGGTTCATCATCCTCGATCCTCCGACTTTACCGACAACGCCGGACTTTCCCAACCGTCTCAAGTTTTGTGCCATGGGCTTGGGAGTGGGCATGGCGCTGGGCCTCGCAGTGGCCGGCGCATTCGAGTTCCTTGACGATCGCATTCACAGTGGAAAGGAAATCAAAGCACTTTTGCCGATGGCGATTCTCTCTGAGGTTCCTGAGTGTGTGACCCCGACGGACGAACGGAACACGAAGCGAAGGCTTGTGGTGGGATGGGTCACAACGGCAATCGTCGGGGCCGCTATTCTAACCGGCTCTATCGTCAGTTTCCTTGCGGCATCGCCCAAGTCCTAAATGTACAAAGCACATTTTCATCTCACGCGCAATCCATTCGATCTTACGCCAGATCCTAATTGCTTCGTGCCGACCCCGCGACACAATGAGGCGCTCGCCGCGCTTTATTACGGCGTGCGGCGCCACAAAGGATTTGTCGTAGTGACTGGGGAAGTTGGAACAGGCAAGACCTTGCTGCTTCGGTGCCTGCTGCGTCTCCTGGAGAATAGTAAGGATATTGCCTATGCCTACCTGTTCAACAGCAGACTCGAGCCAAGCGATTTCCTCCAGTATGTTCTGTCCGACTTCGGACTGCCAGCCTCGGGCAAGAACAAGTGCGAATTGCTGATCGATCTCAGCAACTTCTTGGTTGCCCGAGGCTCGAAGCGCATGACCACTGTCCTGATTGTGGATGAGGCGCACGACTTACCCGTAGACACGTTGGAGGAGCTTCGTCTGCTTTCCAACCTGGAGACAACAAACGACAAATTGCTCCAGATCATTCTCGTCGGACAGCCCGAGCTCGACAAGAAACTGGATTCTGTCGAACTGAGACAGCTGAAGCAGCGCATTGCTCTGAGGACGCAGCTTGGAGCCCTGAGCGCCAAGCAGACGCAGGAATATATCGAGCAGCGGCTGCGGATCGCCGGCGCGGACTCGAGCCAGCCTCCGATCTTTTCCGCGCAGGCAATCGATCAGGTGTACTCCTATTCGCGCGGCTTCCCACGCCTGATCAACACGATCTGCGAAAACGCGCTCATCAGCGCCTTTGCCAGGCAATCATCGACGGTTTCGGCGCGGATCATTGAAGATGTGGCAACCGAGTTCCGTCTCGAATCGTTTTGGCTGCCTCAACAGGATGTGCCGGCTGAGCGAAGTTAACGAATCTGGCTGCGCACGAATGAAGCATCGACTTTTGCTGCCCTGAACTTTCGAAGTATCAAGGGTGGACGATTCAACATAAAGAAACTGTTGTTCAGACGGTTAGGGACAGCGGCTCAACCGCCGTTCAAGCCACATTCCGGCAATGCGGGGATTCTGGACGACTGTCGGTGAATGATGACATATACGATTCTCACGGCCGAGCGGCCGACTATAGCGAAAGAGAGTGACCATGAGTCGAATTTTTGATGCGTTACAAAGATCCGAAAGTGAGCACTCTGAAACTGACGTTTCATCGCTGCCCGAAGGCGCAGAGCTGCTTCGGCGTGTGGAACACCGGGTTGCGTCGGAACGGGGAACCGCGGCTTCTTCTCATCAGGACCGCGAAGCAACGCGAGCCACAAAGGGGAACGGCTTCTCCAAACCGGAAGCGGCTCATTCCGAGTTCTCGGGCTCCGAGGTTTCAGTCGCGCCAGAGGAATTCCCGGCAGAGGATCCTTCGGCACTGTTTGACTCTTTTCGCTCCTTGCCCGTTTCGATCGCAGCGGAAGGACGGTTGGTGAGTCTTAACGATCGAGAGAGTCCGACCGCGGAAGCCGTGCGCCTTTTGGGCGTCCGTCTCAGGGACCTTAGACGGCTCCGGCCCCTCAAGAAGGTACTCGTCACAAGCTCTATCCCGCGAGAGGGGAAAACTACGATCGCTGCCAATCTTGCCTGTGCTCTTGCCTACACAAGTGAAGAAAAGACCCTCCTCATCGAAGGCGATGTTCGGCTCCCTGCATTGCGGCAGATGTTTGGCATCGAAAAAATCCCTGGTATCTGTGAATTGGTGCAGGAGGGACGCAGCCTATCGGATTGCATCGTGCGCCTTGACGGCGCGGGAATTTGGCTTCTGCCCACTGGAAGCATTCCGACGAATCCGTTAGAAATCCTGCAGTCGCAAAGGCTCCAATTGCTGATGGATCAGTTGGCGGAGTGCTTCGACTGGATCATAATTGACTCCCCGCCAATTCTGCCTTTGGCTGATACGAGCATCTGGATGAGGCTCGCGGACGGAATCCTGATGGTTACGCGCCAGGGAGTGACGGAAAAACAACAGTTGCAAAAAGGATTAGAGGCCCTCGAACCGAAAAAGGTGCTCGGCGCCGTTTTGAACGGTTCGGTCGCATCGGCCTATAGCGGTTATTATTATCGCGCGAACGGTCAAGCCTAATTGCTCGGCCTATAACTCGACACGATGAACGAATATCATCATGTTTAGCACGGCCCGTCGCTGCGACGTTTCCGCCTTTTTCGGCGTGCGGAGCGTGCAAAGCGGATTCCCGTTGAGGCAGCCTCTGCAGTCTTTGCCGGGACGATAGATCAAAAGTAACGAACCGATTTGCGTGTAGTCCTGCGGATAGAGATCAACTGAAAAGCGCGCGATCGTCGATACAGGAGTATTTTGTGACCCTTCCACATCAGAAGAATGCGTCCAATGCAGATGACCCCTTGCTAGAGGCCGTCCCTGCCGTTAAACGTGCCCCTCTGGACGAGGCGACGTTTCGCCAGATGGTTGCTGTTGAACGCAAGCGGACGGAGCGATCCAAATCGCCATTCTTGCTCATGTTGCTTGAAGCGGAGTCGACGGATGGCCAGAAAGACCAAGTCAAGACCCTCGACTGCATTATGAAAACACTGCTTTCATCCAGTCGAGATACTGACTTGATCGGCTGGTATAAAGGCCGCAAAATACTGGGCGCGATCTTCACGGGTCTCGTAGTCAGCGACCGGCGCACGGTTCTTGACACTTTTCTAACCAAGATCAATAACACGCTTCGTGAAGAGTTGACTTCGGCGCAATTCGGTCAGGTGCGGATATCTTTTCACCTTTTTCCAGATGATTGGAGCCATGAAAAGCCGGGCCCGCCGACAAATGCTGCCCTGTACCCTGACTTAATTAGCCACGACAAAGGTAGGCGCCCTGTCCTCATCGTCAAACGAACATTCGATATCGTCGGAAGTTCAATCATGCTCGTCCTGCTGGCGCCACTTTTCCTCGTCATCGCTCTCGCGATCAAGCTGTCTTCAAAGGGGCCAGTATTTTACCGGCAGCAAAGAGTCGGGCGCTACGGGCAGACTTTTACTTTCCTCAAATTCCGGTCGATGGTAGTGAACAACGACTCTAACGTGCACAAGGACTTTGTGACTCGCCTTATTGCGAGTGAGCATGGCGAAACGACACCGAAAGAGAGCGGTGCAAACGTCTACAAGCTCACCAATGATAAAAGAATTACGCCCGTGGGCAAGGTATTGCGGAGAACCAGTCTCGATGAGCTTCCCCAGTTCCTTAATGTGCTCAAGGGCGAGATGTCCCTTGTGGGCCCGCGTCCTCCAATCCCCTATGAACTGGCCGCCTACCAAACGTGGCACAGGCACAGGCTTTTGGCCGTGAAACCAGGGATCACGGGCCTGTGGCAAGTCATGGGCCGCAGCAGCGTTCGGTTTGATGAAATGGTGCGTCTCGACCTTCGTTACGCTTCAACCTGGACGCCGTGGCTGGATTTAAAGATCCTGCTTCGGACTCCAGGAGCTGTCATTCGCGGCTCTGGAGCGTATTGAATTCCGCACCCCGCCGTTTTCCCGGCCCCCGTTCGCGGAATGAAAGCCTTGAGCAATTCGTAGCGGCCGCATCCGTCGGATCACACTGACGCGTTGCTCCCCGGCGCGAATTCCCTCAGAAAAATGGGCCTTTGCGACGCGATTCTGGTCGCACCCCGGAGGGGAACAGGTCTTGTGCCCTCCAGGTGAAGTGAACCGCGCGGAGCGCGCACAGCAGGAGAAAGGTACCTATGGACTTCGGAGTAATTGGATACGGCTACTGGGGTCCGAACATCGCCAGAAACCTCGCTGGCCTCGATGGAGTCAACCTGCGTGCGATCGCAGACGTGAGCCCCGCGGCACAGGCGCGCGCCCGCAAGAGCTATCCGGGAGTGACTGTAACAGCAAGCGCAATGGAAGTGATCACGTCGCCCCACATCGATGCCGTGGCAATCGTTTCGCCCGTCTGGACTCATTACGAATTAACGAAGGCGGCGCTGGAAAATGGGAAGCACGTTTTTGTCGAGAAGCCGTTTACCAGCACAGTTGCACAGGGAGAGGAACTGGTTAACCTCGCGGAACAAAAGCATCTGCGAGTGATGGTTGACCACACGTTTCTTTTCACGGGCGCGGTGAAGCGGATTACGCAGCTGATCAACGAGGGCGCGCTGGGAAACCTGTATTATTACGATTCGACGCGCGTCAATCTGGGCCTGTTTCAGCATGATGTCAACGTGCTCTGGGACCTGGCCCCGCACGATCTTTCGATCATGGATCACCTGATCAAGGCCAGCCCCGAGGCAGTCGTTGCCACAGGCCAGGGCCATTTGAACGGCCATGAGGACGTGGCGTTCATGACGCTTTACTTTCCAGACAAGATCATCGCTCACATCAATGTCAACTGGTTGTCTCCCGTCAAGGTGAGGACAACGCTGATCGGCGGCGAGAAGCGGATGATTGTTTGGAACGATCTTGAGGCCGACGAAAAAGTAAAGGTCTATGACAAGGGTGTGAGAATCACCAGCCGGGAGGGCGTATACGAGCTCCTGGTGAGTTACCGCTCGGGTGACATGTGGTCACCGCAGCTTGAACAGGTCGAGGCCCTGCGCCAGGAGCTTACTTACTTCATCGAGTGCATAACGACCGGCCAGGAGCCCTTCAACAACGGACACGCGGGACTGCGGGTAGTGCGAATGCTCGAAGCCGCCACCGAATCACTCAACAGAAAAGGAGCCTTCATCCGCCTATGACTCCCTTTAATTCAGTTGCCGTCGACGTAAAGCTCGGGGAGAATGTGCAGTTGTCAAAATTCGTGAACCTCTATGGATGCGAAATAGGGGCGGAAACGAAGATTGGCGCTTTCGTGGAGATTCAGAAGAACGCTTGCATTGGCAGGCGCTGCAAAATCTCGAGCCACACATTCATCTGCGAAGGAGTTACGGTCGAGGATAACGTCTTCATTGGCCATGGAGTCATGTTTATCAACGACACTTATCCGCGCGCCACGACCGCATCGGGGCAACTCCAGACTGAAGCCGACTGGAAAGTTGAACAAACCATTGTCGGCAAGGGCGCGTCCATCGGCTCAAACGCTACGATTCTCGCCAACATCACAATAGGGGAGGGTGCGATCGTGGGCGCTGGGAGCGTGGTCACGAGGGATGTTCCACCGCACGCTGTTGTCGCAGGAAATCCGGCTAAGTTAGTGCGCTTTATCGGGGAGGTAAAAACGGCCGATTCACCCGACACCGTGCCCTTTCTTGATCTGATTGCACCCCATTTGGAGTTGGAGCGTGAACTGGTTGGCGCGTTTCGCCAGGGCCTTCGCACTGCGAATTTCATCGGCGGTCCCGCTGTATCGGAATTCGAAGAAGGATTCGCAGTTATCTCTGACACAGCGCATGCAATCGCCGTCAGCAGTGGCACGGACGCGCTGCGTTTTGCCATCATGGCGTGCGGGATTGAGGCGGGCGATGTCGTTGTGACAGTTCCGAATACTTTTATCGCCACGGCAGAAGCAATCTCCCAGGCGCGCGCAATTCCGGAGTTTGTGGACATCGACGAGCACACCTTCAATATGTCAGCGCAAATGCTCGAGCGGTTTCTCGAGAAGCAATGCGTCAGAAACAGTGCAGGGAAGCTTATCAGCTTGAGAAGCGGAAGACCGGTGACTGCGATTGTCCCGGTTCACCTCTACGGTCAAATGGCCGACATGGACGAAATCATGAACCTGGCCGACAAGTACGGCCTGATCGTAATTGAGGATGCATGCCAGGCGCACGGCGCGGAATACTTTTCCAAGCGGAATAATCGTTGGATGAAGGCCGGCTCCCTGGGCCGTGCAGCGGCCTTTAGCTTTTATCCCGGCAAGAACCTGGGTGCATGCGGGGAGGGCGGCGCGGTTTCAACAAGTGATGCGGAGGTAGCAGAAAAGGTCAAGATGCTGCGCGATCACGGCCAGGTAAAGAAGTACTTTCACGACATGGAGGGATATAACGGGCGACTGGATGCGATACAGGCCCGAATTCTCCACGCGAAACTGCCGCATCTAGCAGAATGGAACAAGCAGCGGAGGGATCGGGCAGCAGACTACGACAGGCTTTTAGCGAAAGTTGACGGTTTGAGTTTGCCATTTGAGCCGAGCTGGTCTCGCGCGGTCTATCACCTCTACGTCATTCGCACATGCAGCCGCGAAGGCCTGATGAATCACCTAAAACAGGCGTGCATCGGCACCGGGATACATTATCCGATTCCGTTGCATCTGCAAAAAGCATATGTCTCGTTGAATTATGCCGCGGGAGATTTTCCCGTGACGGAGCGCGTCTCAGGTGAAATTGTTTCGTTGCCGATGTTCCCTCAGCTCACCGTCAACCAGCAGGCTCGGGTCGTTGAGGCAGTCAGCACGTACCACTCCGGGATCCTGCTCGAGCGCGACGCAAGCGAGCTGAGTCAACCGGCGCCGGCGAGGCTTAGCGCATAGAGCCGACGATTCCTGATCCGCCAATCAACCAGGAATTGAATGACAATCTGCCGGGGACAAGCGGCTTTGTCGAATCGTGCGAGGAAGACAGCATTCTTGATCGGAGTCATGCCTCCGATATCGGCGAAGAGTGGGGCCAACTTGCAGTGGCCGGTTGCGATCACAAGCAGCAGTGAACCGCACTTGCGCGAAAATAGGAGTCCAGTGTATGCAGATTCGAATCGAAGCGAAATATCTCGATGAAGTGGTGGTTGTGGTTCCGGATATCTTTCAAGACGGACGCGGCTTCTTTTCGGAGACTTTTCGCGCTGACCAATTTGAGGCGCTTGGATTGCCAACTGGTTTTGTGCAGGACAATCATTCACGGTCAGCCAAAGGTGTTGTGCGCGGGCTCCATTTCCAGTGGGAACCACCGATGGGCAAGCTTATGCGCGTGACGAAGGGAGCCGCGTTCCTCGTTGCCGTGGACATTCGCAAGGGATCGCCGACGCTTGGGAAATGGGTCGGAGTTGAAGCCACGCCGGAGAATCGGCGCGAGGTGTGGGCGCCTGCTTATTTCGCGCGGGGATTCTGTGCCCTTGCTGACGACACTGAAATCCAATACAAGTGCACGGGAATCTATAACGGCAAAGCTGAATCGGGCATTCGGTGGGACGATCCTGCAATTGGCATTCAATGGCCGCTTTCCGACGTCACCGTATCGGAGAAAGACCGTAATGCCAGGACTCTTGAGAACTGGCTGCAGTCTCCCGAATCAAATAACTTTTCCTACTAAACGACGTCGCGGCATGAATCGACCGCACGGAGGATTGAGATGAGAATACTTGTTGCCGGCGGCGCCGGCTATCTTGGATCGGTGCTGATTCCCAAGCTTTTGGAGCGTGGATACAAGGTCGACGTGGTTGACCTGTTCTGGTTCGGGAATCACCTGCCCGGAGATGCCGGCATCCTTAATAAGGACATCTTTCACTTGACCGCCGAGGATCTGGCTGCGTACGAGCAAGTGGTGTTTCTTGCCGGCTTATCGAACGATCCCATGGCGGAGTATTCACCATCGAAAAATTTCATTTTCAATGCGGCAGCGCCGGCCTATCTGGCCTATATCGCAAAGATTGCCAAAGTCAGGCGATATATCTACGCATCGTCTTGCTCCGTGTACGGATATACGGAAAATGAGCTCTATGACGAGACGCGGGCAGTCAGCTCAAGCTATCCCTACGGTATTTCAAAGCTGCAAGGGGAACAGGCGGTCCTTCAATTCGCGAACGATGACTTCTCGGTGATTTCGCTGCGCAAGGGAACGATTTGTGGTTACAGCCCGCGCATGCGGCTCGATCTGATCATCAACACCATGTTCAAGTCCGCGCTCAAGAGCCGCACGATAACGGTGAACAATCCGTCGATCTGGAGACCGATCCTGAGCATCGAGGATGCTGCTACCGCGTACATCCGGGCCATTGAATCGAGCTACGGCATCTCCGGCATCTTCAATTTAGCTTCAGGAAACTACACCGTCGGCGAAGTAGGCGATCTTATCAAACGCGCAGTTGAGGACCGCCTGGACATACGCGTAAAGCTTCAGATCAAACACATTCAGGACTTCAGGAACTACAAGGTCAACACCGATAAAGCCGCGAATGTTTTGAGTTTCCATCCCTCCGGAAGCGTCAAGTCGATTGTCGATAACCTTATCGATAACATGTCCAAGTTTGAAGACTTGGATAACCCGGCATACGCGAATATTGAATGTTTCAAGACCCTTGAGAAGACTTTCGAAATTCACGACATGGCGGGAGCCGTATGATGAGGGTCGCAGTGGTCGGATCGAACGGCCAGTTGGGTGCGGATCTAGTCGCGGTATTCACCGGCCGTGGCGACGAGGTCGCTTCGTTTACACATTCAGAGATTGAGTTGTCGTCCCTGGAATCTGTAAAAGGCTGCCTTGAAGGCAGCAACGCGGAGTTCGTCGTCAACACGGCTGCGATGCACCACGTAGAGAAGTGCGAGCAAGACCCGGAGAGAGCGTTCGCGGTGAACGCTGTCGGGGCCAGAAACCTTGCGCTTGTCACAAGAGAGATGGGAGCTGTACTCGCCCACATCAGCACGGACTACGTTTTCGACGGCGCGAAGAGCGAGCCTTATGTAGAGAGTGATGCCGCGCTGCCGCTTAACGTTTACGGCAATTCGAAGCTGGCGGGCGAGGGCTTCGCACGGACATTGAACCCGAGACATTTTGTGCTCCGAACTTCGGCGATCTACGGGAAGCATCCCTGCCGCGCGAAGGGCGGCCAAAACTTTGTCGAGTTAATGCTTCGGTTAGGGCGTGAACGAGGTTCGGTCCGAGTGGTCGATGACGAATACGTCAGTCCGACCTCTACGATCAGCTTGGCTCGCCAGATTGCGGCGCTAAGCCAATCGGACAATTATGGCCTCTATCACGCCACCGCTGAGGGAAGCTGTTCCTGGCATCAGTTCGCCAAAGAAATATTCGCCGCGGCCAAGCTTCCGGTTCGAGTAGAGGTTGCATCTTCTTCCGAATTCCCTGCTAAAGTGCCGCGGCCTCATTATTCGGTTCTCGAGAATCGACGCCTCAAAGCCGCCGGGTTGAATATGTTTCAGCCATGGGAAGTGGAGCTCGCGGAGTATCTCGGCGTTTCACCGGCAGTGAATCTGGCCTAGGGTTGGCGAGGCAAGCTGTCTCTCAACGACAGGCACAACGCGAATCGCAAGCCAGGGAACTTTCGAAGTTTTTCTAACTTAGCATAGAGTTGGCCCAAGCATGTCGCAGAATTCAGTTGCAGTAGATTCAGAAGTTCGGGAACACACTTCGGCGATCGCAGTTTCCGGAAGGCCTCGCGTGGCTGCCCGGGATCGAAAAGACTATAAGATCTGGATCGACCTTGAGAACTCTCCGCATGTCCCATTCTTTCTTCCCATCATCAGGGAGATGGAGGCGCGAGGATATGAAGTTGTCCTCACCGCTCGAGACTGCTTTCAAACTTGCGAACTGGCCGATCTCGCAGGTCTCAAGTATCGAAAGATTGGCCATCATTACGGCAAGAATCCGATTGCCAAATTGAGCGGCCTGGCTATTCGAATCTTGCAGCTTGCATCTTTGATAATTCGGGAGAGGCCGCAAATCAGCGTTTCTCATTGTTCTCGCTCCTCCATTGTCCTGTCGGCCCTGCTCGGCATTCCGAGCATCAACATTATTGACTACGAATTCGCGGATCAGCGCTTTACGGGCTTGTTTGGCTCCAGGCGCAAAAAGTGGGTTCTCACTCCCGCGATTGTTCCCACCGAAGGGTTTGAAAAATGCGGAACGCTCGCCGATCATATCCTGCATTATCCCGGGATCAAGGAAGACGTCTATGTTCCGTTCTTTCAACCGGACTCATCCTGGACAAGAAGCCTGGGAATCACATCCGAGGATACAGTCGTCACGATCCGCCCGCCGGCGACCGAAGCGCATTATCACAATCCTGAAAGCGAGAAGCTCTTGATGGCGGTATTTGACGAGTTGGAAAGCCATCCTGAAGTCAAGACGATCCTGCTTCCTCGCACACCAAAGCAAGAGGTTCAAATTCGCCAGGAGAGACCGCAGCTATTTGAGTCCGGACGAATGATAGTTCCGGAACGCGCTCTGAACGGGCTGGACCTGATCTGGCGATCCGACGCTGTGATCAGCGGGGGCGGAACCATGAACCGGGAAGCTGCTGCGCTGGGCGTACCGGTGTACAGCTTATTTCGTGGTGCGCTAGGGGCGGTGGACAAACATCTTGCAGAAACAGGCAAGCTGGTTTTGCTTGAGAGCGAAGACGATGTTCGCGCGAAGCTCAGCCTCGAGCGCCGCGAAAGGCCAGCGGCTTGCACGCCGGCAAAGGCGAAAACGCTCGACGCCGTTGTGAACCATGTCATTGCAGTTGCTGGGGCCCAAGGCTGAACCATGCAAGCTGCAATTCAAAGCGTGCTGGAGCGAGACAGGTTGAATGACCGCAGGGTCAACGAACTGTGCGACCTTGCCGCGGCAGGTCTCGTCCAAATGTTCGATTCGGAGCAGCAGCTTTTTTGCCACACCTACACTCGAACCAAGGAGGGGATGAGCCGCAAGGGACTCTCGCCGCGCTACACGATGATGACCTTGCTCGGCCTCCAACGTTACCAAGCCTCAGGTCGAAGCTCGCCGGTGGCGATTGCTCCGGTACTCGATCGGCTCCTTCAAGACACCAGTTGGCTCGCAAGTGCCGGAGATCTCGGCCTGATTCTCTGGACCTGCGCGGAACTGGCCCCGGACCGTTTGACCCAGGTCTACAAGGATGTCCATGCGGAGGAAGCGCTCAAGCGATTTCCTGACGGGCAGCAAGGCTCCACGATGGAAGTCGCCTGGTATCTAACCGGCCTGGCGACATGCGCTTTGAAGGGCTACTCCGATCTTCCCGGGCAATCCGAACAAATCGCAGCCGCCCGCAAGATACTCGAGCAAAATTGCGGTTTGTCTGGAGTCTATGGTCATCTCTCCCGAAGCCATTCCGTCAAATCGTTTCTCCGCCGCAGAATTGGCAGCTTTGCCGATCAGGTCTATCCCACCATCGCTTTTGCTCGGTTGTCGCAGGCTCTCAACGACGTTGATGCACGCGACCGGGCGCAGCGCACCGCGACGAAAATGTGCGAGTTGCAAGGAGCGATGGGCGAGTGGTCCTGGCATTACGATTCGGCAACCGGAAAGGTAGTCAGCCGGTATCCGGTCTACTCAGTGCACCAGCATGCCATGGCGCCGATGATGCTTTTCGCGGCGGCTGAGGCCGCAAGCTGCGACTTCAGCGAAGCGGTCTATAAAGGCCTGGCCTGGATCAGCGGTCATAACGAGATACACCTTAACTTCATCGAGCCTTCCCTGAGTCTGATCTGGCGCTGCCTTTATCTGGCGCAGGCAGACGCCTACTTAGACACAACATTTCGCTTTCTTAAATTGCGCCACGACACGGCAGATGCCCTGCCACGAGTTCGCTACGAATGCCGTCCTTATGAACTCGGTTGGCTTTTGTACGCCTTTTCGCATCTGTAGATCGGTCTCTCGATCGCTCTATTTTCTTAACAAGCTATTTGTCATAGGCACCTCGAGCAGCCGGCTTCGGCTCTTAACGCAAAGTACTCATCGTTGAGCTCAATGGAATCAGTGAAAACGAAGAAAATCATGATCGTCGTCGGCGCACGGCCTAATTTTATGAAGGCGGCGCCTATCATTGCCGGGATTCGCGATCACAACGAGCGGGTGGCGGGTTCGCCGAGCCGCGCAGGCTCCGGCCATTCGCAGATCGCATTGCAATGCGTACTGGTTCACACGGGGCAACACTATGACGCGGCAATGTCAGACCAATTCTTCGCTGATTTGAGAATTCCCAAGCCGGATGTGCACTTAGGGGTCGGAGGCGGATCGCACGCGGCGCAAACGGCCGAGATCATGAAGAGGTTCGAAGAGGCACTCGAACGTGAGAAGCCCGACCTGCTCATCGTTGTAGGCGATGTAAATTCCACGCTTGCCTGTGCTCTTGTCGCCGCGAAGATCTCGTATGACAAATCCGGTTCCCGGCCGCTGATCGCCCACGTCGAAGCGGGCCTTCGGTCCTTCGATCGGGGAATGCCTGAAGAGATTAACCGCATAGTCACAGATCATTTGGCAGACCTGCTGTTTGTCACCGAGGAGAGCGGAGTTAAGAATCTCCGTCAAGAAGGCGTCGAGGATCATAAGATCCATTTCGTTGGTAATACGATGATCGACTCGCTTCTTGCATTCAAAGATCAAGCGCGCCGATCTCCTATCTTGCGCGCACTTGGTCTCAGCGCCAACGAGGGTCTGTCGGAATCGGGTAGCAGCATAACGCCTTTTGCATTGTTGACATTGCATCGTCCTTCCAACGTAGATGAGCGCGAGGGTTTTCTGAACATCCTGGAAGGGCTGAACGAGCTTGCCTCCATCTGTCCGATTATTTTTCCCGTCCATCCCAGGACTCGGAAAAAAATTGCCGACTTCGGTTTCGAGGATTTCTTCTTTCGCCTGGAGGGAACCGAACACAGCACAAGGCCATCGCCGCAAGAGGGGAAAGGGCGTATTTGCCTCATCGATCCCCTTGGCTATATCGATTTTCTCTGTTTGATGGAGCACGCTGCGGTCGTGGTCACCGACTCCGGAGGGATTCAGGAAGAAACGACGTGCCTCGGCGTGCCGTGTGTCACGGTTCGGGAGAATACCGAACGGCCAGTCACAATTGAAGTTGGGACGAATGTTCTTGCCGGAACGAGTGCCACCGGAATCCGCAAGGCTGTGCGGCAACAACTCGAGTCAAAGCGCGAAGCCGCTGTGCCCGAGGCATGGGATGGCAAGAGCGCAGAGCGGATCCTCGGTGTGATCTGCGACCAGCTTTTGAAGCAAGAGGAAAAGCTGCTTGCATCGGTGATTGAGTAAATCCCCGAGCACGAGGGGACTTAGTTCCAGTGAACGCCAAGGCCCGACGTCAAAAACAACCATGCGGTACGTGATCATTACTCCAGTCCGTGACGAGGAACAGTACATTGCGGAGACGATCAACTCAGTGTGTTCCCAGACAGTGCGGCCGACGGAGTGGATCATCGTGAACGACGGATCCAGCGACCATACGGGCCAGATTGTTGACGGCTACGCTTCGGAACACCCGTGGATCCGCGTCGTTCATCGGGAGAACAGGGGCTTCCGCAAGTCAGGCGGCGGTGTTATGGAGGCGTTCTACGAGGGCTACAAGACGCTGCAATGCAAAGAGTGGGACTTTCTTGTGAAACTCGATGCCGATCTCACTTTTGCCCCCGACTATTTCGAAAAATGCTTTGAGTATTTTCGCAGGGACCCGGAGCTCGGAATTGGCGGCGGCGAGATCCGCCATCAAATAGAGGGCGAGCTGAAAGCTGAAAAAAATCCGCGTTTTCATGTGCGGGGGGCAACCAAGATTTACAGGAGACCGTGTTGGGAGGCGATAGGAGGTCTCTGGGCTGCCTCAGGGTGGGACACGATTGATGAGGTTAAAGCCAACATGAAGGGATGGAAGACTTATACCTTCACGGACCTGGGCCTCGTCCATCATCGTTTTACTGGATCGGAAGAGGGGTTCGTTCGCGACAGAGTGAAGCATGGAGTAGCTTGCTATGTTTCCGGATATCATCCGCTCTTTGTGGTGGCAAGTTGCGCGCGTCGCCTGTTTCAGAAGCCGCTCGTGATCGGCTCGTGTGCAATCATGTATGGATTTCTTAAGTCCTATGTTACTCGGCCACTGCGCCTGAAAGATCGGTCGTATTTCACCTACATACGCGGCCAGCAGTTAAGACGGCTCTGCGGAATGGAAACAATCTGGAGGTGACCTCAACAGAGGTCATTTCATAAGCCATGTGCGGAATCTGCGGCAAACTCGCGTTTGACAGAGACGAAGTGATCTCGCCGAGCCTCGTCAAGTCGATGGCAGATTCAATACGGCACCGCGGGCCTGACGACGATGGCTATTACTTCTCTGGAAATGTCGGTTTGGGCTTTCGCCGCCTCTCGATCATCGACCTCAAGAGCGGCCATCAACCGCTTTCGAACGAAGACGGCTCAATTTGGATCGTTTTCAATGGCGAAATCTATAACTACCAGGAGCTGCGCACGTTCCTCCTGGGAAAAGGGCATGTATTCAAGACGAGGACTGACACTGAAGTGATCGTCCATCTGTACGAGGAACTCGGGCCCGCATGCCTGGAGCGGCTGCGCGGAATGTTCGCTTTTGCAATCTGGGACGGCAATGCGAAAACGCTTTTCCTGGCGCGGGACCGCGTTGGAATTAAGCCACTCTATTACCGGCTGGACGACGATTCACTTATCTTTGCATCGGAGATCAAAGCAATCCTCGCAGATCCATCAGTCAAAAGAGAAATCGCTCCAGAGCTTATAGACCGTTTCCTGACATTTATGTATGTGCCCGGGGAAGAAACGCTGCTGAAGGGAATTCAGAAGCTCGCCCCCGGGCACTATTTGCAAGTTACAGACGGCAAAGCGACGATCCGTCAATACTGGGACCTGGCCTTCGCAAATTCCTTCCGGCCGAGGAGCGCTGAACTGGCTGAGGAAGAACTCCTCTCACTGCTGGCAGAAACCGTCAAACTGCATATGATCGCTGACGTGCCGGTGGGCGTTCTCCTCAGCGGCGGAGTCGATTCTACCGGGGTGCTCAGCCTTGCTGTCGAGCAAACCGACAAGAAGGTGAGTACCTTCACCGTTGGTTTTTCCGGGAAGAACTTTGCCGACGAGAGACCCTTTGCGCGGCTTGCCGCCGAAAGGTTCAACACGCAACACCATGAGATGACCATCACGGCGGCGGATTTCGCCGCGTTTCTCCCTAGTTATGTTTGGCATATGGAAGAGCCCGTCTGCGAGCCTCCGGCGATCGCTTTGTACTATGTCTCCAGGCTGGCGAGAGATCATGTCACTGTCCTTCTCTCCGGAGAGGGAGGCGACGAGGCATTCGCGGGATACAGTAATTATCGGAACCTGGTTTGGCTTGAGCGCATCAAGCGTGGCGGCCCCGCGCTCAATGCAGCTATCTCCAAGGGAATCTCGGTCTGGAGCACGCTCTTCGATCCCTCGCGTTTTGCAAAGTACGGCCCGTTAATGCAGGATCGGTTTCCGGAATATTACTATAGCCGCACTTCGAACCCGCATCGCACGACGGGAAACAGTTTGGGCACGGTGTACTCCGCAGATTATCTGGATGCCGTCGACCGCGAGCACAGCCTTGAGCCGCTGCGTTTGTTGCAGGCGAATGTCCGTGGGCAGGGCGCGCTCAACGCGATGCTCTATATCGATACGAAAACCTGGTTGCCAGACGATCTGCTGATCAAAGCCGACAAAATGACCATGGCCAACTCTCTCGAGTTGCGCGTGCCGCTGTTAGATCACAAGGTATTGGAGTTCGCGGCGTCGCTGCCGCCGGGGATGAAGCTAAACGGGCACAGGACAAAGTACATTCTGAAGAAGGCGCTCTCGAAAAGAATTCCCAAGGAAATCCGCAATCGAAAGAAAGCCGGATTTCCTGTTCCGTACGGATCCTGGATCCGAACTGAGCTCAAGGATCTTGTTTGGGACGTGTTAATGGATAGCAGAACGACGAGCCGGGGCTACTTCCGCCGGGACGGTATTGAAAAGATGCTTCAGGCGAACTCGCAAGGAGCCGATTACTCCAAGGAGATATTCTCGTTACTCAGCCTGGAGCTTTGGCAGCGGATATTTCTAGAAGATCAACAGGTGACCTTGCAGTAGCTCTTGTTGAGCGGCTTCGGTCGGGTTCGCCGTAACATGGCGGGGCGTTGCAGGCTCCTCCGGAAATGTAAGTATGGTTGGCTTTTCCTATTCCTTACGATGCGTAGTTTTTCACAACATCTCGGCCACGAACTCACCGTTCACGACCGGGATGAGTGTGGACACCACGCCGCAAAGTTTCGAAAGAACCCTGCGATTTCTTACTTCCCACTATCGCCCGGTGAGTCTTGAAGACGTTCTGAGCAATTGCGAGGGACGTGGACTGCCATCCCGAGCTCTTCTGGTGACCTTCGATGACGCATACGCTTCGGTAGCCGAGTACGCTGCTCCGCTTTGTAAGCAACTCGGGGCGCCGGCCGTTTTCTTTGTAAATGCCGCATTCGTCGATAATCAACGGCTCGCACCGGACAATCTCATTTGCTATGTGGCCAACGTCCTGGGACTCGCCTCAATTAATACCGCAATTCGCACGGTTTGGGGCGATAAAGCCGCGCCGGTTGGTTCTCTTACCGAAGTGTTCGGCATCTTTTTACCGTCCCTATCGCTCGCTGAGCGAGAAGCTTTCCTTGAGGTTCTGCGCAAATTGGCAGGCATTAGCGAGAGGCAGGCCGCTCAAGAAGCCGGTTTGTATTTGACCGCCGAGCAGCTTCGCACGCTAAAATCGTTCAACTTCGAGCTTGGGAATCACACCTATACCCACACATACTTTCGCTCCCTGTCGCGAAACGACTTTGGTTCGGAGATTGATCGAAACAAAAATGAGCTGGAGTCCATGTCGGGGACGAACGTCCGATCCTTTAGCCAGCCTTATGGTTCTTCGAAAGATCTAAGCTCTGAATTAAGAGATTATCTCAATAACTCAGGGCACCACGCGATCTTCCTGAGCGAGAGTGTCGCCAACCCCCGAAGCCCCGACCTCTTTCGTTTAGACAGGATCAATAGCCGCGCCCAAAACGACAAAACTCTGTTTCTCGAGATCGAGGTTCTGCCGCGTCTTCGTGCGATACGAAACCGGATTCTTCAAAATCCCGCGGAAGCTTGAGGATATAAATTCACTGACCTGTCAACCGAAACAGTGCACTGAATCGCAATTTTGAGCACATATCAAGAGATGGGAGAATCAATGGCCGAGAATCAAGACAAAATGAGCCGAGACGCATTCCTTTCAGAGATCGACGAAATTCTTGGTCTGCGACCTGGGACGCTTAAAGGCGATGAGCAACTGGAAGAGCTGCACAATTGGGACTCGACCGCGCTGATTGGGGTTATCGTTCTGGCCGAGTCAGCGAGCGAGAGGCATATCTCCCCCGATCAAATTGTGAATTGCTCAACAGTCGCCGATCTGCTGCGACTAGCAGGCGTGGACGACAGACCGTCTTAACTGGAAGATCGTTTCATCACGCCGCGAATGCGGCACCACCGAGCCGGAAAGCGGGCAAAGCACTCCAGGCGCCGCTCATGGATCGGGCATCGATTTGAAATAACCCACGATGGCATCGGAGACGAAAGTGACGCAATCAGAACGCCTGAAGGACTTGCAGTTTCCTATCACGGCGTCGACGCTCATCCGTAAGCGTCTAGCCATCACGAGAGAGCTGTCTGCGCAGCCGAATCTGATTCCGACGCGCATTGCAATTCTCGGAGGATCGACTACAAGCGAAGTCAGAGGCATGCTGGAGTTGTTTCTCCTGGCCAACGGAATCCGGCCGGAATTCTACGAGTCCGGCTACAACCGTTATTCCGAGGACCTCCTGTTCGAAAACCAGGATCTCTGGAAGTTCAAGCCCGATATAGTATTTATTCACACAACCTGGCGGAACGTTTCAGGCTTCCCGGAGTTGATGGAGCCGGACGCAGAAGTTGAAGCGCGCGTGCGCGAGGAAGTCGCCAGATTTGTAACCCTCTGGAAGAAGATTCAGTCAGAGCTTGGTGCGTTAGTCGTGCAGAATAACTTCGACCTGCCCTATCTACGACAGTTAGGAAATTTAGAGGCGGTTGAATCCTATGGCCGGGTGAATTTCCTGATGCGGCTCAATGCTGAGTTCGCAGCTTATGCGCGCCAAGACTCGAAACTCCTCGTGAATGACATTCACTATCTTTCGGCGCAGATAGGTTTAGATGAGTGGCACGGGCGCACCTACTGGTACAACTTTCGCATGGCCGTGAGTCCGGCGGGGACGATCGCTTTAGCGCAAAGCGTTGCAGCGCTCGTGAAATCTGTTTACGGAAAAGCCAGGAAATGCCTCGTTCTCGACCTGGACAACACTCTTTGGGGCGGGGTCGTTGGCGACGATGGGGTGCAAAATCTCATTTTGGGTCGTGACCACGCGGTCGGGGAGGCTTTCCTCGATTTTCAACGATATGTGAAGGAATTGCGGCGCCGTGGCATCATCCTCGCCGTATGTTCAAAGAACGATTTTCAAAATGCAAAGGAAGGCTTTTCACATCCTGACAGCATCTTGAAACTCGAGGATTTCAGCGCATTTAAAGCAAACTGGAATCCAAAACCGGAAAACATCCGCGAGATCGCTGCAGAGCTCAATATCGGCCTCGACAGCATTGTATTTGTCGATGATAATCCGGCGGAGAGAGCATTGGTTGCCGGCCAACTGTCGGAGGTGGCGACGCCGGATGTGGGCTCCGATGTAAGCCGCTTCGCTGAAGTACTCGAAGCTGAGCGCTATTTCGAAGTTCATAAAGTGGTTCAGGACGATTTGAATCGTTCAGACTTCTACAAAATGAACGCGGAACGGAACGCATATCAGGCGGCCTTCCGCGACTACGGTGAGTTTCTAACTTCTCTGGATATGGCCGCCGAAATTGCGCCATTTACGCCTGTGTATCTCGAGCGGATCACGCAGTTGATTAACAAAACCAACCAATTCAATCTCACGACCAGGCGGTACACGAACGCCGAAGTCAATGCCATCGCTCAGGACCCGCATTATGTCACGCTCTACGGAAGACTAGCGGACAAATTTGGCGATAACGGCTTGGTGTCGGTGCTGGTCGGACGCACCGTCAATGACACTCTTGAAATGGACCTGTGGCTGATGAGCTGCCGCGTTCTCAATCGCGAAATGGAATTGGCGATGTTTGATGCCCTCGTCGAACAGTGCCAGGCACGCGGAATTCGGAAGATCGTTGGCATCTATATACCGTCGAAGAAGAATGGACTGGTCGCCGATCATTATCGCAACCTCGGCTTCAGCGAGTGCGGAGTAAGCGCTGAGGGGCTGCAAAAGTGGAGCCTTGAAGTTCCGCAAGAGCCGCCGCAAAAAGAGCGCCACATTCGTAGAGCAGCGGAAACGGCGGCCTCAATTACCGATCGCGGGCTGCCATCGTGCCCTGAGGCCGTGGGAGCTGAGTCTAAGTCTTGAGTGACAAGTCTGGGCACCGGCCCGCAGCCAAGACCGTCCGCCAAGCTGAATCGCTTAGTGAACCAACGATCATGTCTCATTCAACTTGGCAAGTCGAAGTCGATCAAACTGGCTCCGAGGAATGGTCGCGGATGCTCGACTTGTTTGACGACGCGAATATTTATCAGACGGCCGCATATGGTGAGGTTCGCTGGGGCAAGAGAAATCTAAGCCGGCTGGTGTTGCGGCGAGACGGGGAAGTCGCTGGAATAGCTCAGCTTCGGATTATTCGTCCCACATCGCTGAAGTTTGGCATGGCTTATCTGCGTTGGGGCCCGCTCTGGGAGCGCCGGGATGGTTCTTCCGATCCCGAAGTTCCCCGCCGCATGGCGCGCGCCATCGAGGACGAGTATCTAAGGACCAGAAAACTCTTCGTGCATGTTCTCCCCAATGCTTTCGCCGGATCGCCGCGGGCTGAAGTGTTCCAATCGGTTTTTTCGAGTTTCTCAATTAAAGCTCCGAAATCTACCGATGCCTATCGGACCTTTCTCGTTGACATCACGCCGCCGCTTGAAGAGCTGCGAAAGGGTCTTGATGCGAAATGGCGTAACAAGCTCAAGCAATCGGAGAAGAATCATCTGACCGTGGTTTCAGGAAACGGGAGCAAGGAGTTCGCAGCTTTCTGCGAGATTTACTTCCAGATGCGCGAGCGCAAGACGTTTGAATCGACAGTGAGCGTCGAGGAAATGAGCCGCATTCAGGACGCTCTCCCGGAACCGCAGCGGATGCAAGTTTTGATCTGTCAAGATAAGGGCGTTCCTGTGGCTGGCATCGTTGTATCGGCGATGGGCGATTCCGCTATCTACCTGCTGGGTGCCACCAGCGACGCAGGACTGAATTCCAAAGGCGCATATTTCCTGCATTGGACGATGATGTCCTGGCTGAAGGAACGAGGCATTAAGACGTACGATCTTGGAGGCATCGACCCAGAAGGAAATCCCGGAGTTTATTACTTTAAGAGAGGGTTTTCCGGAGTAGATTCCTGCCAGATTAACCCCTTCGCCGCATCAAAGAGCGCAGCATCCTCCGCGATGGTCAAGGCGGGAATCGCCGTGCAACGCACTTTTCGCGCCTCGCTGCGGCCCTTACATATCGCCCGATCATTCAAGCATCGGGCCGCAATCAGCTAGAAAAATGTCACCGTCTACTGACCCCGTTGAACTTTCCGTTGTCATTGTTGCCTGGAATGCAAGGCGCTATCTGGAGTTGTGTCTCGATAGCCTGGCCGCTGCGCCTCCGCGACGCAGCATGGAGGTCCTGGTCGTCGATAACGCATCCGCGGACGATACCGTTGCAATGGTTGAGACCAAATTTCCGTGGGTGAAGCTGATCAAGAGCAAAGAGAACCTCGGATTCTCCAAAGGGAACAACGTGGCCATTCGGCAATGCCGCGGACGCTATATTGCGCTGGTCAATCCGGATGTAATCGTATTTCCCGGCTGCCTGGACACCCTGGCGGACTTTCTCGATCAGCATCCGAAAGTCGGCAATGTCGGACCGCGCGTATTCAATCCTGACATGACTCAGCAAAGCACTTGCCGGCGATTCCCTACGCTTTGGAACAACTTTTGTTCGGCGAGCCGCCTGGAAAGCGTGTTTAAAGGGAGCAAGTTTTTCGCGGGCGAGCACATGTTCTACTTCGCGCATGACCGCACGCTTGCTGTAGATGTGATCGTGGGCTGCTTTTCGATGATTCGCCGCGAAACGTTTGATGAGGTCGGCCTGCTCGATGAAGGTCTGTTCATGTATGGTGATGACGTCGATTGGTGCCGGCGTGCCTGGAATGCCGGATGGCAAGTATTCTTTTATCCAGATGCGCAGGCGATCCATGATCGGGGCAAAACTACGGCCCCGTTTCCGGCCCACTTTGCCGTCGCGCAACAGCGCTCGATTCTGCACTACTGGACCAAACACCACACTTTCCTTGGCGTGCTGGGGATTCGGAGCATCATGCTTTTCCACCATTTGCTGCGTTACGCGATCACCGTTCTGTCGGACCTTGCACACTTCCACAAAGGGCCGCAGAGTGGGATTCGTAAACAGGTGAGCGGCGCTTGTCTGCGGCAACTCCTCTATGGCGCCGTGCCCCGAAAGCCGGAGGAACAGGCAGCATCTTGAGCATTTCCACTTCAATTTCGCGCTTCGGGGATTATTTCCGGCGCCATGGTTTGGCGGCAACGATGCGGCGCATCCAACTGGCCGCGAAGCGCGCGCTTTTCGCTGACCGCATGGTGGTCTTGTATTGCGACCTGGACGAGCGGAAGTTACGCCCGGTGAACTTTCCTAAGAACCTGAGAGTGGAACGGCTGTGCGCGCTGGCCGAACTCAGCGCAGAACGCTTGCAGGCAATCACGAGCTTCTGGAACGCAAAGCTTGCGAACCGGAATATCCGCGAGCGATTTGAAAAGGGAGCCTCGCTGTGGCTGCTGGAAAGTAATGACCAGCTGGCCGGCTATGGCTGGACTTTGCGGGGACAGCCGATCGCGCCGTATTATTTTCCGTTGGGACCGGACGACGTGCAGTTGTTTGACTTTTATGTCTTTCCGAAGTTTCGGGGCCGGGCGCTGCATTGGCTTCTGACCGGTCATATTCTTCATATACTGGCAACAGAAGGCGGATCGAGAGCCTTTGCCGATACTCACGAATGGAACCAGGCGCAACTGGCCTCTTTCAAAATGACTCCATTTCTCCCTCTCGGTTTTGTCAGAACGTACAAGATCCTCGGGCGGGATTTCACTAGCTGGACGACGCCGCAACCCGCGGATCAGGAACAGAAAAGCGTGGCAGGCAGGAAGCAAGCCATGAATATGCTTAGGCCCAATGAGTAAACCAACGCAGGAAATCCTTCACCCTCCGGGCTGGCTTAAGCTTCATCATGTCGGCTTTGTGCTGGCTTCAATCGAAGCGACGGCCTCGTGCTATGCCCGCTCTCTTGGCGCAACCTGGGATGGGAACATCATTTTCGATCCCCTGCAAATGGTGCGAGTCACATTCCTTCGGGGAGCTCATCCCTGTGACGCTCTGTTCGAATTGGTCGAGCCCGCGGGAGTCGATTCGCCGGTCGCGCGCTTTCTGAAACGCAAAGGCGGCTTGCACCACCTGTGCTACGAGGTAGAGGACATTGAGGCGCATCTCGAATTCTGTAAATCTGTCGGTACAATCATCGTTCGTCCCCCCGTTCCCGCTGTCGCTTTTGGCGGGCGGCGTATCGCTTGGGCGCTGATCAAAAAGAGACTGCTTGTCGAATTCCTGGAAGGCCAGGCGGTCTGACTTCGAAACGCAGCTGCGCGCCGAATACAATTTCATCGCCTGTTCAGCCCTTTGGCTTGGCCTTCGCAGAACGATTCGCGCATGACTTCGGTAACACGCTGGTAACGTTGACAGTCACACACAAGTAACGTAATCTCGCCCAATAAGTCCAGGATAGTGGAGATATATTTTGACCCCCATGGCAAAAATGCTGCGATTTGCGATTTTTTCGGTCTTAATTTTGACTGCTGGGAAGGCTTTTGCGAGCGGTGGAACATGCCCCGCAAATTCCCCTGTTCAGGGTAGCAACTGCTATTTCATTGCGGCGAACGGATCGGATTCGAACAACGGCACTTCAGAATCCACTCCCTGGCTGCACGCTCCGGGAATGCCGAGCTGCACCGCCAACTGCGCTGCGGTGACTCCCGCTGCTGGAATGGGATTCATTTTTCGTGGCGGCGACACCTGGCACTTTGGAAACTCCGGCGCTTCGCCATACACCGGCGGCGAATGGTCGATGAATAACTGGTGGGGAACTGACGCCAGTTGCCAATATGAAGGAACACATACTGGATGCATCTATTGGGGAGTGGATCAGGCGTGGTATTCGGGTTCATCGTGGGCCAGGCCGATCCTCAATGCTGATAACCCTTTGTCCACCTCAACAGTTTCCAGTTGTGCGTATCAAGTGGCGCCATCGAGCCAAAACATCATCATCTGGGCCGGTGTGGATGACTACATCGACAACTTCGAGATGACGGGATTCTGTTCCAGCAGGAATCCTGCCAGCGGTGGGCCGTCTACGGATGAATACATCATGTACGGCGGGTCCGGGGTCTCCGGCAGCGGGATGCTCCTCCTCGCCAATATTTATTTCCACGGCTGGACCATCACATCTACGGCGGGACAGTCGAACTCGACGATTCCCTGCACGATCATCGGCGGCGGAAACAACGGACTGCAGTCGATGTGGAATATCGTGGTGGATGGATCGGACTCGGACGCAAAAACATGCTCTTGGGGAACCTTCCCGAGCTTCTACCATTTCAAGAATTCAATCATCCGTTATGCTACGCAAGGTGTGGGCCAATGGTGCCACGACATCCACGACAACATCTTTGAGTATATGGATGGCCCGATCTGGCCAACCCACGCCAATGTGCTGGAGTGCAATGCGGATGCGGACGGAGCGGCCGTAAATCAGCCGGCAGGCACGCCGAATGTGATTTACAACAACATCTTCCGGCATGACGATCCTACCGTGTCGTCGAATCCCGACCTTTGGGTCTGCCCAAATTCGACCCCCGAATACTGGTTCAACAATCTGATGTACGATCTCGCCGGTGAAGGATGGAGCATCGCCGGGCCAGCCGGGTACTCTGGCTGCCCCAACAGCGGTCATCAATATATGTTCAACAACACCCTGGTTGACATGACCCAACCGTGCTCGTTGAACACCCTCAACAACGGCACCAATGGCCAGTTCCTAACCGTGATGAACGAACATCTGATCAACTCTTCCTTTGACACACTTGTTTCGCCCGGATGCACAGGCAGGACAAGTGCGACCAACATTGCAATGAGTCTGAGCACCGCGGTATCGCAGGGGTACCTGCTCAGCGGCGGGGGAACTGCGCAAGCGAACACTTGCGCCAATGAGGGCAGCACTCCTTGCGCTCCTACAATCGCTTCAAATTCGACGACAACGACCGGGGCAAATCAACAGGCTTATTGCACGACGCTGGCCTCTTATAAGTCAGAGCCTGCGATAAGCTTTGAGGCGGCCAACGCCTGCATGAGTGGGATTTCGGGCGGGTGCTCCTACAATACGACGACCCACGCAATGAATTGCCCGACCCGGGGCGCCATTAAGCGACCCGCCACTGCGGCATGGGACAGCGGAGCCTATCAATTGAATGGTCTTCAGGCGCCGACAAATCTGCAGGGTACTATTCCGTAGTTCTGTCTGCTCTGCACTGCATCATTATCAACAAGACCCGGGCGCGGTGCGCTTTATAGTGAGAGTAGCGCCGGCCGGTGAGCACACGATCAAAGACGCCGCACGCTCGACGCAGAAAGCCGGCTGAAGCCGGTTCGATTCGAGCATTCGGCGATTCCCAAGACACTTGACCCGGACACACGTCTAGCCATGGCACCAGAACATCTCAGATTCGGAGGCGGTTCAGCCGACTCGGTCATCAGCCCCTTCGTGATCGTGTGGCTGCTCCTTGCCATCCTGCTGATCATGGTCCTGCCCCGCAGGAAGGCGATTATGCCTTTTCTGATTGCGTTTTTCACGATCCCAATCGGGGAAGTGGTCGTGGTGGGTGGCATCCACCTTACCGCTCTGCGCATCCTGATTCTGGTGGTATTGGCGAAGAGACTCACCTTCTCTCGTCGCGAAAAGTATCCCGAAGGAGTCAACGGCATCGATTGGGCGGTGATTCTGTGGGCGGTCTCCGCATTCATCGCGTTCTTTCTGCAGTTTCCGGGTACGCCTAGTCTGATTCAGGGACTCGGAGTTCTTCTCGACACGCTGGGTGGTTATCTGGCTGTGCGGTCGTTGATTCCCGATGGCGAAGGGATGCGTACCACAATAAAGACCCTGGCGATTGTTTGCGCCATTCTTGGCGCTTGCATGATCAATGAGCAAATCAGACAAGTCAACGTATTTGGTTACATGGGCGGAATCGACCTGGTGCCGGTTTTCAGAGATGGGCACTTACGCGCAGGCGCGACGCTGGGCTGCATACCCGCGGGCGCCTTTTCTGGAGTCCTGATCCCCCTGTTTGTCTGGCTGTTGAAAGAAAAAAACTGCCGAGTGTTTGCTATCGTCGGGCTTGCCGGAGCCCTCGCGATGGTATTCACCTCCTACTCGAGTACCTCATGGATGGCCCTCATCGGAAGCATTGTTGGCCTGGCATCCTGGCGGCTTCGTAAGAGCATGCGCACAATCCGCTGGGCATTCGTCATGGTTCTGGTCGGGCTGCAGATGGTCATGAAAGCTCCAGTGTGGGCGTTGATCGCCAGGGTCGACCTCACCGGGTCATCGTCGGCTTATCAGCGCTACCAACTCGTCGATATGACCATCAGGCACTTCACGGCCTGGTGTCTGATCGGTACTCCTGACTACGTCAACTGGGGGTGGGATAGTTGGGATCTATGCAATCAGTTTGCGGCCGTCGCCTTAACGGGAGGTTTGCTCGCTCTGGTCTGTTATCTGGCAATCTTCAAGCGAAGCTTCTCGGCGCTTGGGATTGCCAGGAAGCGGGTAAATGGCGATCTCCGGCAGGAATGGCTCCTCTGGTGTTTCGGGTCCACCCTGTTTGCAACAATCATCGCGCACTTCGGAATCAATTACATGGCCCAACTTATCATGGGCTTCTTCCCGCTGGTCGCCTGCATTTGCGTAGCCACATCGGAAGCAAAACAAGCAACGGTTCCTTCGACTGAAAAAGCAATTGGATCAAAGTGGGCATCGTGGGAGATGTGGCAAGCGGAACCCTCCTATGGCATGGACAAAGCCGACGCTGCAAACGCGATGAGCCGGCTTGCCTACAAAGAGAGCCCATTCCATCCCTGAAGATCTCGCATCGCAAATTGCGTCCCGGGAGACCCGAAAAGAGATTGATGACAAGCAGGAATGATCGCGTGCGCGTGTTGTATAGCTTTCCGCTGCGTTTGGGAGCGGACCGCATATGCTACACCGCCTGGCAACAGGTCAACGGGCTGGCGGCTGCCGGGGTGGATCTGCTCGCGTTTCCGGCATCTCTGGGGCGGCCCGTTCCCGCGGGAGTCAAGGTTCACTCGACGTTGGCCTGGGGAAATGCGCGCCTGCCCTACCGAGTAGTGGGCACCGCGCGGGCCGTGGCGCTGCATGACCGGATCGTGGCGCGGCGGATTGAGAAACTGGTGGACAAAATTGACATTATTCACACTTGGCCCACAGGAGCGCTTGAGACTCTTAAAACTGCTGCGCGATTGGGAATTCCGACCGTCCTGGAAAGGCCCAACGCAAATACCCGCTTTGCCATGGAGGTGGTGCAAGAAGAGTGCGATCGCCTGGGAGTTGCGCTGCCGCCCGATCATGAGCACGCCTATGATGCAGGAAAGTTACACAGAGAAGAGGAAGAATACAGGCTCGCCACGCGCCTGCTCTGCCCATCGGAGTTCGTGATCAAGACTTTTCTCGATAAGGGGTTCAAGAGGGAGCAACTTGTCCGGCACATCTATGGGTACGATGAGCAGGTCTATTACCCCAGTCCCGAGCCGCGCGAGCCGCGGCGTGGGCTGACGATGCTGTTCGTCGGTGTCTGCGCGGTCCGCAAGGGAGTGCATTTTGCCCTCGAAGCGTGGCTAAACTCGCCGGCCTGTAACGATGGTACTTTCCTCATCGCTGGAGAATTCCTACCTGCTTACGAGGAAAAACTCGCACCCATGTTGGCGCATCCGAGCGTGAAGGTCCTGGGCCACCGGAACGATGTGCCCGACCTGATGCGAAAGAGCGACATTCTAATTCTGCCGAGTATTGAGGAAGGCTTCGGCCTGGTGATTACCGAAGCAATGGGCTCAGGTTGTGTTCCTCTCGCGTCAGAGGCATGCACTGAGATTTGCAGTCACATGAAGACCGGGCTCATGCACAGGATCGGAGACGTCGAAGCTCTTACGCAACACATCACCATGCTTCACGAAGATCGCGCGCTCCTCGAGAGGCTTCGCGCGGCATCGTTAAAGACTTGCAATGAGATCACATGGACCGCTGCAGGAGTGAGGCTTCTCGACGCCTACCGTGAAACCATCGCAGACTACAAAGACGGCGCACGGAACCGGTTTTCCGAGTCGCCAGATTCCAGTTACGCCAGAGCCTGATTTCACTCCCAGCATTTCGATACTAGAGAGCCTCCGTGAATCCCAAGGTGTCCGTTGTAATCCCGACGTATAACCGAGCAGAAAAAGTTCGGAAAGCCGTCGCAAGTGTCGTGGTACAGAGCTTCACGGATTTTGAAGTCATCGTGGTCGATGACGGATCGTCCGATGGGACCGAGAAGACCCTTCGCGATGCTTTTGGCGATCGTATTCGTTACTACTTTCAGTCCAATCAGGGGGTCAGCGTAGCGCGGAATAAGGGTGTAGAAGAAGCACGGGGCGAATGGATTGCATTTCTTGATTCAGACGATCTGTGGGAGAAAGATAAACTCGAGTGGCAATTGAAGGCGCTGGAGCAATACAGTGCTCGGTGCGGCGCCTGTTACACCGACGTTTCTTTCTTTAATCACTCGGAAACGCAAACCATGTTTCAATTGGCTGCGGATAACTACCGGCACGAAAATGAGTTCGGCACCAACTCTGAGGCGTTGAGACTCCTGGTCAAGCCCGGAGGAGCTGGAATGGTTGTTTGTCTATCCTCTTTGCTGGCGCGAAAAGACGCGATCAGTGAGACGGGAGGATTCGACACCCGCCTTTTGTATTCGCAGGATAGTGAGTTCATGTTCCGTCTTGCGATGCATACCGGCTTTTGTTACGTCAACCGCCCGCTGGTTTTGTTTGACAGAGCACCGGTTGAAGATCGCCATGTGGGAGTAAGTTCGGCCTGGAACAACTTGGACTTCTTCCTTAAAGATAGTCAGCTCAGGCTGGAGGGTCTTATGCGTTTAACCAAAGACCAGCCGCCCGCAATTCGCAACTTGGTCCGTAGACAGCTCGCCGCCATCCATAGCGGGTGGGTCAACTGCTATCTGGAGGCGGGAGAGTACGGAAAGGCCCGCTCGGCCGCCACAAAAGCCGCGCAGCTAAACCTGACGCTGAATCTAGCCGCGAAATGGCTCCTGACCTGGATAAGTCCTCGGCTGGCCCTCCGCTCGGTGCGTCAACGGGAAAGCAGGAGAACCGCGGCGTTTACGGTTTAGGAATCTGAGACTCGGTCATTGATGAAAGAAAGCACGACATTAGCGTTGGATTCGGACTTGAGCGCTTCTGGGGCCAGCCCGAGTGGACCTGTGGCTGACGGTCTCGAACCCTGCCCGATTTGCGGGCAGACCGGGGCCCGGGAGTGGCTGCGGGCGCCAGACCGTTTTCATGGGCGGCAAGAGCAATACACGCTGCTCCGTTGCGAGGCCTGTTCGCTTGTGTGGCTCAGCAAGCCGCCGAAGTCCGCGGAGATGCATCTGCATTACACCGATGCGTA
The DNA here is from genome assembly GCA_964533905.1 of uncultured Occallatibacter sp. Lineage (GTDB taxonomy): Bacteria > Acidobacteriota > Terriglobia > Terriglobales > Acidobacteriaceae > Telmatobacter. Next base: position 95,619 of record CAZHOO010000001.1, read on the forward strand.
TGACAGGTTGATCTCGTCTGCCGGAGAGAACTCACCTGGGCGCTGGCGGGACCGCAACGCAGCGCTGGCGCCGCACAAGCAGTCAGGTGCGCTCCTCGATTTGGGGTGCAGCTCAGGCTCATTCCTGCAATCTCTCAGCGGAACGGGCTGGGACCTGTTCGGCGTCGAAATGTCTGAGAAATCGGCCGGACAGGCGCGCGCGAAAAGCGGCGCGCACGTCTTTGTAGGAGACATTCTCGATGCCGAATTTGAGTCAGAGTCATTCGATGTGATTACGTGTTTCGACGTATTTGAACATCTCTACCAACCGCGCCAGGTGATGGCGAAGGTGGTGGATTGGCTGAAGCCCGGAGGGATTTTCTACGTCCTGGTGCCCAATGTGGATTCTGCTGAGGGCCACGTTTTCAAAGGCTATTGGCACGGGTTGGAGTTGCCGCGCCACCTGTTCCATTATTCACCGAAGTCACTCAAATTCCTTGCCGAGTCGGTCGGGCTCTTCGAAGTATCCCTCGAAACGCATCGTAATCCGGCTGTGGGGACCAGTCTTCGCTACGTAGGCGATGATCTGTTCCGTGCCGTGGGAATCCGGCGGACGGCGGTTGCCTACCGGAATGAACCAGGCCTCCCATGGAGAGCGGCGCGAAAACTGGTTCGCGTGTCGATTCTGCGCGCCCTCCTTGCATTAGCTCCATTGGCCGGCGGCGGCGAATCGATCCATGCGATCTTCCGGAAGGCGGAAACTTCTGCCTGAGCGATCGGCGGCTGCTTTCTTCTGAAGCGCAAAACCCGAGAAGCGCTGGATCGCTCTGCCGTTCGTGATGTAAGCCTTAGAAAGTTACTGAATTCAAATGAATCTAATAGAACGCTATGAATCCGCTCGGACGAAGGTCAGCGGCCTCTTGACGGGCGAGGCGCTTCGTGCCAAGGCTATGCGCGGCGGCGCGTGGCTCGGCGGAGGCAGCGTTGCCGAGCAAGCTATGCGCCTCGGCCGCAACATGATATTGACTCGTCTCCTGGCGCCGAGCGCGTTCGGGGCCATGGCAATTGTCATGTCTTCTTCCGCAATTGTGGGCGCCTTGACCGAAGTTGGAGTGCGGCAAGCAGTCATTCAGAACCCGAGGGGTCACGAAAAAGAGTACCTCGACGCGGGTTGGTGGTTAGGATTAGGGCGGGCGCTGATCACTTATCTGATTATCTTTGCCATGGCCCCGCTGGTTGCGCACTTCTATGGATTCGCCGACCTGTCAGCGCTCCTTCGAATCACACTGCTGGGAACGTTGTTCGATGGCGCGATGAGTCCCCGCTCCGCTCTGGCCCAGAAGCATATGAAGCTTGGGCGGTGGATGGTAATCAGCAACGGCGGAGGCATTTGTGGAGTAATCCTCACAGTCGTTCTGAGCTTTCTCATCCGTGACGTCTGGGCTCTTGCATTTGGCTTTGCCAGCGAAAGTGCCTTCCGTTGTCTTTTGTCCTATATTCTTTATCCGGGATTTCCTTCCTTTAGCTGGAAACGGGATGTTGTACGAGACCTCTACGGGTTCTCAAAGCAGGCATTCGGATTATCGTTTCTGAACCTTATCTTCTCCCGCGCGGATATTTTCGTACTTGGTAAACTGTATCCCGCAACCGAGCTGGGCCTGTACTCGATGGGCGTTGCTCTTATTCTCACTCCTTCGACTTTCATAACGAACATGCTTGGTCAAACGCTCTTCCCGGCGTTCACTCATGTTCAAGATGACAAAGAGCGCATTAACCGCATTCTCATTGAAGTCACCTCGTGGATTGTTTTGGTGGGGCTTCCCGGCGTGGCCGTCATTTGGGTCTGCGGGCGCTCACTTCTTTCGGTTCTTTATGGAGCGCGATATGTTGCCGCTGCCGCGCCACTCGCAGTTGCGGCAGCCGTCGTTTTTCTTAATCTGCTCAACGTTGTGATCACATGCATCTTTACCGCCGTCGGGCGTCCGGCGCTGCATCGCCGCGCTGTCGCGGCCTCGGCCGTCGTGATGCTGATTGCCATCTACCCCGCGTGCAAATTGTTGGGAACGGTCGGAGGGCAAGTAGCGGCGCTCTTGGCGATTGCCGTCAGTTACTTCCTTCAGGTGATCCGCATGCGCGAGCTCACGGGGCTGAATCTTCTTCGCTACGGGAAAACCATTTTGCCGGCGGCGCTCGCCTCAGCAGGGATTCTCGCTGCCGGCTACGGTTTTCGCCTATTCGGCCTGGCGACCGGCCCCATCGCAAACATGACTGTCGGGGCAGGGGCATGTATCGTCGCCTATGCTCTTACTGCATTCGCATTCATGCGGGGGAAGCGCCCCGCGGAACGATGATGTTGAGAAAAAGGCTGTAGCGGACTGGACCTCGGAGAATGCGCGCGGCGAATAGAAGGAAACACTTTGAAAGCCGGCACAGATTGCATCGAGTTTCGCCGGTAAGGTCGCAAAGAGAATCGAAACCTGTCAGCTAAAGCATTAGAACCAGATATGGTATTGCAGTTTGTGCTGCCGGCAATTGATCATGTCAAAGGAGCGCGACGTGCCTAATACAAATAATCGTCTGTGGAATGACGATCCCCTGGACCTGCTGTGGAAGGTACCCAGAAAAATTTACAGCACTTGGATAAAGCTAACCTTCCCCTTCGCTTCGATAGGTCACAATGTGTCCTTTCACCACACAAGCAAAGTCTATCGGCCGCGTGCGTCCAGAATCAGTCTCGGTAACTTCGTAAGTTTGAGGGAATATGCGTGGCTCAGCGTCGCTACTGAAGACCCTAAAGGCGAGCCCACGATCGTGCTCGAGGACAATTGCCACGTAGGGTTCGGCAGCATCATTTCGGCCAAGAACCGGATCCATCTTGAACGGGACGTATTGATCGGCCAGATGGTCCTCGTTTTGGACCATAATCACGCGTACGAAGACATCAATGTCCCGATTATCAATCAAGGCGTTACGGAAGGCGGGAGAATCCGAATCGGCCAGGGAACATGGATCGGACATGGGGCTTGCATCATTTGCCCAAGAGGAGAGCTGAGGATCGGCCGCAATTGCGTTATTGCGGCAAATTCGATGGTCATGCGCAGCATTCCCGATAACTCCGTGGCGGCAGGTTACCCGGCAACGATCATCCGGCAATACGACCCGGAGAAGAAAGCCTGGCGCCCCGGCGGAAGGCAGACCAAAGCGGTGCGAGATACCGAAGACAATTCGCGGGTCGGCGCGATGGCGCGGAATGTCGTCTAAGTATTGTTTGACGGCATCCGGTTGCAGTCTCGACAGACAGTTTTTGAAATCCGCGCACGAATATTCGAGCAAGGGGGAATGGGGTGGCCGGAATCACACATGAAGCTGATCCGTTTTCTTTGCGCGGCAAGACCATTTTGGTTGTTGGCGGTACGCGCGGTATCGGCCAGGCCATTTCGCTTCGCCTCGCCCGAGCCGGTGCTTCGGTCATCGCGAACTATCTTCGCAACGAACAGGCTGCCGGGCAACTCAAGGCAATCGCCGCGCAGGAGCAACTGGCGATTTCACAATGCCGAGCCGATTTGACCAGCGAAAAGGGCCTCGAACAGCTTGACCACGCAATCCAGGAGCAGGCTCCCAATCTCGACGGGTTGATCTACTGCGCTGCCACAGGAATTCACCGACCTTTGGACGAGTTGACCGAGCGCCATTTCGACTGGACCTTTAATCTGAATGTTCGCGCCTTTTTCAAGTTGATTAAACTCGTGAAAGCGCGCTTTTCAAAGGGATCGAGTGTCGTGGCAATCAGTTCGTGGGGTGCGACACGCGCTCTTCCCTCCTATTCGTTGGTGGGAGCATCAAAAGGAGCGCTGGAGTCTTTTGCTCGTCACCTCGCCGTCGAACTGGCGCCGGCGGGCGTGCGGGTCAATATCGTGACCGCAGGAGCAGTGCTCACCGACGCCTGGAAAGCGATGCCAAATAGCGAGGCGCGACTCGCCGAAACGATTCGTCGCACCCCGGCCGGACGCCTGGTTACGGCCGAGGAGGTCGCTTATGGTGTGCAATTCTTGTGTTCCGATGCAGCCTCAGGCATTGTCGGCCACACTTTGATTCTGGATGGTGGCGCGGGAATCCTGGCCTAACGGCTGAAGGTTATCATTTGACAATTCAAGACTTGACAATTCAAGACTCAAACAAAGGTGTGGAGGAAGAATGAGCGATACAGATTACGTTTTGGCCAAGGTCCAAGAGGCATTCAAGGCTGCCTTCGATGTCGATCCGAAGCAAATAACGATGGACACGAGTGCGGCAGACATTCCGCTCTGGGACTCGGTGGGACATTTGTCTCTGGCCAGCAACCTGGAAGAGGTCTTCGGGATAAGTCTCGATGTGGACGAGTTGATGGAGATGGAGAACGTGCGGGAGATCGTGCGGGTCATCACACCCAAACTCGCCCAGAAGGCACACAGTGCCGGCGGGCAGTAAATCGAATTTCGCCGGGCGCTTAGTCGAGCGCCTGGGACCTCGGTCATGCATCATCGATGCGGCTACAGGGCTCACGATTGACGGCGAGAAACTGCCTGGATTAATCGCCGCGCACGGCACCGCATTAATATCTGCTGGACTGGAAGCAGGTGATCGAGTCCTGATCGGCTGCGCACTATCCCCTGCGAGTGCTCTCGTTTATCTGGGAGCCATCTATGCGGGCTTGGTGGCAGTGCCGGTAGACGAACGGACACTCATCGCATCCCCAGGTTCGCTTGTGGAGGCGACGGGAGCCAAGGTCCTGTGGACCGAGTCGGGATTGGATGCCGCAGCCGCTTCCGACGTTCCTGCAATTTGCCTCAAGGGCGATCTGGCCTCGGGAACGAACGACGTGCTGCCGCCCGCGGCTTGCGCTGTCTCAGACCTTGCGGCGTTAATGGCTACATCCGGATCGACTGGCATTCCCCGCTTCGTGATGGTCAGCCACCAGAACCTGATTGCGAACACTGAAGCAATCATTCACAGCCAGGGCCTCGGTAACGACGAAAGAGCCCTGCTGATTCTTCCGGTAAGTTACTGTTTTGGAGCGAGCGTGCTGCATTCGCACCTCTATCAGGGCGGATCTGTGGTGTTTGACCGGCGCTTCATGTTCCCCAACAAAGTGCTACACACCATCGCTCAATACAACTGCACCACCTTTGCCGGCGTACCTACGGTTTATAACGTTTTGCTCCGGCGATCGGATATCCGCAAGATTCCTCTACCATCCTTGCGGCGCTTTCTTCAGGCAGGGGGCGGTTTGACCCGCGAGAGAATCAGCGAGATGCGGGAATTATTTCCGCACGTCAAGTTCTATGTGATGTACGGTCAGACCGAGGCAACTGCCCGGATTTCCTGCATGGATCCTGATCGATTGGAAGAAAAACAGGGCAGTGTAGGGCAGCCATTGAATAACCTCACGGTCGCGATCGTTGATGAAGAGGGCAAGAATGTACCAGTGGGACAGGTGGGCGAATTGCTTGTGAAGGGGCCTTCAATCTGCACCGGCTATCTGAATGACGAAGAAGAATCCAAACGCGTTTTCCGTGGCGGCTGGCTGCACACGCGCGATTTCGCGCGGCAGGATGAAGAAGGGTTTCTTTGGATCGAGGGAAGGGCAGGATCATTTCTGAAAATCCGGGGAACACGAGTGAGCCTCGCCGAGGTGGAAGCAAAGGTCGCAGCCATTCCGGGTGTTTACGAATGCGGCGCCTATGCGGTCAACCATCCCGAAGCGGGAGAGGCGCTCGTTCTCTTGATCGTTCCCAACCAGGGAGCGCATCTTGTGACTGAGGACGTTCGTCGCAACCTTCCAGCCCACTGGACGCTGGATTCGATTCGAATGGTCACGGAACTTCCCAAAACATCTGCCGGGAAGATCGCGCGATCCGCCCTCTCTGCGATGGGCAAGGAGCTCAGTGGAACAGCTTAACGACAAAATAGAGCACCTTTTATCGATCCCTCCTTATAGTCAGTCGCCGGATGAACGAGAGGCCGGACTGCTGGACTTACTCAAGGAGGAGCTGGAGTACGCGTGTCAGCGGCACACCGGCTATGCGAACTACATTCGACAGTGGCCGGTAAACTTCCAGTCGGCGGACCGGGTTGCCGACCTTCCGTTTCTCCCCGTGGGAATCCTGAAGGCGAATCCGCCGCTCTGTTTTGTAAGTCCGGACGAAATCAAGAGAACTTTGACATCGAGCGCGACAACTTCGCAATCGCCGAGCAGGGTTGTGCTGGATGCCGCAACATCGCGCCGCATGACAAAAGGCGTTGTATCGATTGTGCGCGACTATATCGGGCCTTCGCGGAGACCCTATCTGATCGTGGACACGCCCGACTTTTTGAGAAAGTCTGCTTCTCTGGGAGCGAGAGGCGCGGCCATTCAGGGGCTGCAGCCATTCGCCAGCCAGGCCACCTACTGTCTCAATGCGGACGAGCAAGGCGAATTGACATTGGATCGGCAAAAGCTGCTTGATTTCGCCGAGAAGCATCGTGATGCTGAAGTGCTCGTATATGGCTTCACCTTCATTTTGTGGAATCATTTGGTAAAGCCGCTGATGCCGGAAAATCTCTGCTTGAATATTCCCAACATCCGGATTCTGCATAGCGGCGGATGGAAGCGTCTCCAGGATCAGGCCGTGGAGAAGAGCTTCTTCAATGAGCAGCTGGCCCGCTTGTTCGGTTGCTCGCCCGATTGCGTCATCGACTTTTACGGCATGGTCGAAAGCGTGGGAGTCATTTTTCCGGATTGCCCGGAAGGGAACAAGCACGGTCCTGCCTTCGGCGACGTAATCGTGCGCGATCCGCTGACCCTCGAGCCTGTCGCCGCGGGAGAGTTCGGCATCGTTCAGGTCTGCAGCGTCTTGCCCACCAGCTTTCCGGGGAATCTGCTGCTTACCGAAGACCTGGCCCAGGTGATCGCGTATGACGGCTGTCCCTGCGGCAGACGAGGTATCAGCTTCCGCTTCGCGGGCCGCGTTCCAAAAGCCGAACTCCGTGGCTGCGGGAATCTTGAAACCAAACGAACGGCAACAAACTAGATGACGACTGTTACCGACAGCAAATTCCTGCAAGCCGTTGATTCGCCCGCGGAGATCTCCGACGCGGCGGGTGAGCTGCGCGCCCGCATTGCGAACGATGAGATCACACCCAATCAGGTCATTACCATCTTTGAAGCCTGGGCCAAGAGTCTGAGCGCCAAAGAACTCGACGAAGTCCCCGGGATTGTTTTCCTTCGCATGTGGCTGCGGCGGGGGACACTGGAACCGATCATTGCTCGCGAACTCGGAGCGGAAAGTCTCGACGGCGGGTGGACGGAATATGGCCGCGCAAAGTGCAAGGCGTTTCCCTTAGGCATCGTCGGCCATTGGCCCGCCGGTAACATCGAAATCCAGCCGATTCTGTCAATGACCTGCGCGTTGCTTGGGGGCAACGCAGCTTTGGTCCGCATTCCGAGAGGGCTTGTCGATTTGACGCGGATATTGATGGAGAGGCTGGAACAAGCCGACCCGGACGAGCGCCTCACGCAGCGCATCTTCATGGCTGCCTTCGAACATGGCCGCATGGATTTGCATGAAGCCATGGCGCGTGCCGTGGATGGAGCCATGATCTGGGGCGGGAAAGAGTCGGTTTTGCAAGTGCGATCGCTGCCGTTTCCCCACTGGGCCAAGCTCGCCGTTTTCGGGCCTCGCATCTCTGTTGCCGCCCTGGACGCTGGCGCCTGGACCCATCCCGAGGAACAGAAAACCTGGTGCCTGCGTATCGCTCGCGATGTTTGGCAGTTTGACCAGCAGGCATGTTCCTCGCCGCAGGTTTTGTTTCTCGAACGAGCCCCCGGTCATTCCGCCGCTGAGTTCCTGTCGAATCTACGGCGCGCATTCGAGACTGAAAACCAGGCGCATCCGCGGCAAGCGATTCCCGCAGCGCTGACTTCGGCAATCACGCGGGCTCGCGCGGCTTGGCTCCTTGGCGATCCTTCGCGCCATGCGGCGTTTCCGATGGGCCCGGATTGGACTCTGCTGGTTGGCGCAGGATCGGAGTTGCCCGAGCCAGTTCAAGGCAAGACCCTCGCCGTGCTTGAAGTCGACGATTTGATGGATGCGGTAGCAAAGTTCGACGGAAACGTCCAGACGCTTGGTTTGGGAATGGCGGACGTCGAAAGCGAGAAGAAGCTCGCGTTGTTGGCCGGACATCGCGGTGTAGACCGTATTGTCAAGCTGGGGCGGATGCATACGTTTGTTCCACCCTGGGACGGCGTCGATCTGATCCGGCCTATGGTTCGGATGGTCCGGCATGTCGGTTCCGCGGACTGAATTTTCTGCGAAAGAGGAGCTCGATTCATGAAAGATGGAGAGGCATTTCTTCAGGGCCTGGATCTGAAAGCCAGGACCTTTTCGGCCGCCGCACGGGCCACTGTGAAGGCCAATGACGATCTCTGTTCCTGGCTGTTGGACCCGCTTGCTCGCTGGGCGCAAGCAGCCTATGGGGAGCAAGCCTTTGCGGATGCGGCCAAGGGTTACGCCCAATACTGTATGGGCGTTTGGAAGTCGCAGCAGCAATATGAGAAGAACGGGCGCTACACGCCCGAGGCCATGCCTGAAATCGTCTCTGAAGTCTATGAGCACGAAGGATACATGGTTCCCTACATGTGGGCCGCAATCCTGATCTACCCCTTCTGGCCCTCGATGATCAACCATATTGCCTTGTACCGCGACGACTTTATCAAGGCGCTTCCGCAGAACGCTCGCGTCCTTGAACTTGCATCGGGACATGGAGTGATGGGATTGTTGGCTGCCGAGACGCGTTCTGACATTAAGGTCGATGGATTCGATATCAGTCCGCCTGCCGTTGCTGTCTCGAAACGGCTGCTGGCCGCCTCGAGCCTGGAGCAACGGGTCAACTTCGAAGTGAAAAATGCGCTAGCCTTCACCGACGACGACGGCGCCGAAAAATATCAGGGGATCATTGCAGCGATGCTGGCTGAACATTTGGAGGATCCGCGTCCTCTGTTCGAGGCGGTTGCTCACCATCTTGCCGATGATGGCCTGGTCTTCTTCAGCACGGCTCTCGAATCGGCGCAGCGCGACCACACGTATGAATTCCATCGCGAAAGCGAGCCGCTGAAGATGGCGGAAGAAGTCGGCCTCCGGGTCACGAAACTGGTTTCTGACGCCGGATCGCCCGTTCCGGGCGGGCGCTTTCTTCCACGCGCGCTGGGCATGATTCTGCGTAAACGTTAAGAAATCGGAAAAACACAAGTCGGCCCACCGATATGCCGGACCGAATGAGGAAAGTCGGCTCAATCCAATGACGACCATGACGTTCGAAGAGGTGAAGTTGTGCCTGAAGCAGCGGTTTCCGATGCTCATGGTGGATCGTGTCCTCGAACTGGAACCTGGGAAGAGCATCAAGACCCTGAAAAACGTTACTGGCAACGAGATTCAATTGCTCGGACACTTCCCCGATTTTGCCATCATGCCGGGCACCTCGATGATTGAAGCGATTGGCCAGAGCGCCTCACTCTTGTTCAGCCACACGACCGGAACGGGTATGAAACCAGGGGAATTGATGGCTCTGGCTGCGGTCAACGATATGAGGTTTCTCGCTCCGGTACTACCGGGGCATACCCTGATCATGGAAGTGAAGATCATCAAGATGACGGATAGTGCAGCCCTGATTGAAGGAGCTGCCTCTGTCGATGACGTCATCGTAGCTCGGGGCAAGTTGAGCTTCGCGCGCATGGCTGTTTGAGTCATCGATGTCGTTTTGAATTCTTCTCGGATAAATCAGCTTGCTGAAGGTCGAAATTAATTCTTGGTTGTTTGTACCGCAAACCACGATCGCTTACGCACTGCATTTATCCTTCTCCGGAGCCACGGCTGAAGAGTCCCTCTCACCGCGGCTCGGTTCTGCTACGTGCGGCATCCACTAGATGCCCGGAAAACACATGCGCACTGGTCCATTGGTCTCCGCCGTCATCCCGACTTACAACCGCACTTTTCAGACCGTCGCGGCTGTCGAGAGTGTTCTCGCGCAGACCCATTCTAACGTCGAGGTTATCGTTGTCGATGATGGTTCGAAAGACGGGTCGGGAAAGGTAGTTGAGGGATTCGTCAATCAAAAAAAACAGGCGGGGCATCGGGTATTCTTTGTCAGCCAGCCAAACCAGGGGGCGAGCGCCGCGCGGAACACTGGAATTGCGAACGCTCACGGAGATTTCATTGGCTTCCTCGATTCGGACGATACTTGGCTTCCTGAAAAGCTGGAATGGCAACTCAAGGCATTAGAGCAGTTCAAAGACGAGTGCGGCGCCTGCATCACGGATGCGCGCCTAGTCGACGCCGCGGGCTTGGATCGCGGCAGCTTTAAATCTCAGGGAATAAACTATCGGGAAGCAATGGGCATCGATCGAAATGCGAGAAGATCTCTCGCCGAGTCATTTCGTTTTTGGGTGTCCACCTTGCTCGTTCGATCTGAAACGATTCGACAGATCGGCGGGTTCAATCCCAAGATTTCCTTCGTCGAAGACCGGGACATCTTCTTTCGCCTGTCTCTGGTTACGTCCATTGCTTATGTCAACAAGCTCCTGATCCAGACCGACAGGACTCCATCCCCACCTGGCTCAAGCTGCCGGCCATGGGACCGGCACGATGTGCAGTTTCAGCAGCAGCAAGCGATGCTCGAAAGCTGGCTCACGATGGATGCCGCCCTGCCGCCTGACGTGCGCAAGATTGTGAGGCTCTCTCTCGGCTCATTACACTCTGCGCAGACAAATTGGCACCTCGAGAATGGTAGATATTCTGAAGCGCGCGATGCGGTTACGCAGGCCGTGCGATACAAATGCGGGCCGGGAACCGTCGCGAAATTCGCATTGACCTGGCTTACACCCGGTCTTGCAAAAAGCGTTGCACCAAAGACAAGACCCATCGGCACCGGCGGTCACGCCTCCTAGGTCTGGGGTCGAAACAGGCATTCTATGACTGAACTTCTTATTGAATCCGATCGCGTTGAGCAACAGTATTGGAGAGATCTCTGGAGATACAGAGAACTCTTCCTTTTCTTTGCGTGGCGGGATCTGCTGGTCCGTTATAAGCAGACGGTGGTAGGCATTAGCTGGACGCTCATCAGGCCTCTACTTACCATGATAATTCTGACGGTTGTGTTCGGAAGGCTGGGCAAGATGCCCGCCGGCGGCGTGCCATATCCGCTTTTGGTCCTGTGCGGTACGTTACCGTGGCAATTCTTCTCGATTTCGATGTTCGAGGCCGGCGAGAGTCTTGTCGCGAACGCCAGCATGGTTTCCAAAGTCTATTTTCCGAGACTCGTGATGACCGCGAGCAAGATCCTGATCAATCTCGTTGATTTCTTCGTCTCATTCTGTTTCTTAGCAATCTTGATGCTCTGGTACCGCTACGTGCCACACATGGCAATATTGTTTCTTCCACTCTTCTTGCTGCTGATGATTGGTGCAACACTGGGAGTGGGCCTATGGGTTGCCGCCCTAATGGTTCAATATCGCGATATTCGCTTTATCGTTCCTTTTGTTGTCCAGTTCGGCCTCTATCTTTCTCCAGTGGGGTACCAAAGCAGCGTTGTGCCAGCCAAGTTCCGCCTGCTTTACTCGCTCAATCCAATGGTGGGAATCATTGACGGCTTCCGATGGTGCCTGTTGGGCACAAAAGAAGGCATTTACCTGCCCGGCGTCGCGATCGCAATTGTTGGCGTCACCCTGATCCTCGTCTCCGGCTTTTGGTACTTCCGAAAAACTGAGCGAACGTTCGCCGATATCATTTAAGAAAATGCCAAATCATTCATTTGCAAACTCCGCCAAGCGCGAAGCCGCCATCACGATCGAGAATCTTGGCAAGAAGTATCATATCGGTCAGCAGCGAGCCAAAGATGACGGAATGCGCCATGTCATCGAAAGCGCCGTCCGCACGCCTCTGGCCTGGTTCCGGGCTCGCAGGCAGGAGCGCCTGAAGCAAGTGGATTTTTGGGCGTTAAGAGGCGTATCGCTCGAGATTAAGCGCGGCGACGTAGTCGGCATTATTGGAGGCAATGGAGCAGGGAAAAGCACTTTGCTGAAGCTTTTGAGCCGGATTACCGTACCCACTGAAGGAAGAATCCGCATCGACGGCCGAGTCGCGAGTCTTCTTGAAGTTGGCACTGGATTTCATCCAGAGCTCACCGGCCGGGAAAACATTTTTCTCAATGGCGCCATCCTCGGCATGAGCCGCTCGGAAATCCTTCGCAAATTCGATCAGATCGTCGAATTCGCGGAGATCGATGAGTTTCTCGACACGCCTGTAAAACGCTACTCATCGGGCATGTACGTCCGCTTGGCTTTCGCGGTTGCTGCCCATCTCGATCCTGAAATACTGATTGTCGACGAGGTGTTGGCGGTCGGCGACGCCTCATTCCAGAAGAAATGCCTGGCTCAGATGGGAAACATCGCCGGTGAAGGAAGAACGGTCGTCTTTGTGAGCCATAACGTGGAGGCGGTTCGAACATTGTGTCAAAGAGTCATATGGATAAAAGATGGCTTGTTGCATAGAGACGGCGAGGCGGAGGAAGTCATCGGGGACTACTTCGATAACATCATCATCGAAAAAGTCCAGGCCGTGACGAATCGTGACTTCGGATTGATTCTTGAGGATGTAGTGTTGCGCAATGAACACGGGGAAGAGTGCAGAGAATTTAAGCCAGGTGATGATCTAACTGTCGAAATACACTACGACGCTCAGAAATCTCTTGAGCGGCCCTATATTATTCTCAGTATTTCGGGAAACAACGGAGGGTGCTTTGCAGCGAATATGTTGCTCGACGGCCGGCGGCCTGAGGTGCTGTCCGGTCGAGGCAAACTTTCCTGCCGATTCCGTTCTATCCCGCTTTACCCGCAGAAATACGCGGTGAGAATTTGCATCAGAGATGGAAATGGAAGCGACAATATTATTCCTTATCAGGATGCTGCATACTTCAGCGTGGCCTGCGATCTCGCCGACTACGGGTACCAAGGCCAGTTCGTAGGGCGCGCTGCCACTTCCACTCCGGTCGTTGTCCCTTATGAATGGCATCTGCCTGACGGGACCATCGCCCCTATGTCTCTGGAGGCGGCCTCAAGAGTCGTAACCACACGGTAAGCGCGATCAAACCAAGAGTTCGGCTGCGCCAAAGACGTATATCTCCAGCCTTTTAAGGGGCGAATTGAAAGATCTTTCGTAATGGCAACTTCGTTGATCGCGATTATTCCGGCGCGAGGTGGCTCGAAGCGCATCCCGCGTAAGAACGTCAGACCATTTGCAGGTAAGCCGATCATCGGTTATACGATTGCCGCAGCCCGGGATAGCGGGCTCTTTGAACGGGTCGTGATCAGCACGGATGATGCGGAAATTGCAGAGGTCGCACGGCAAAACGGCGCAGAGGTTCCATTCTTGCGCGATGCGGAACTCGCCGACGACATCACACCGGTATCTGCCGTCACGTCTGACGCGCTTTGGCGGATTGACCCCAATGGCGACAAGTTCGAGATCGTCGCCCAGCTGATGCCAAATTGCCCGCTGCGTACAGCGCGCGATGTCATCGAAAGCTATAAGCAGTTTGAAGAAACCGCAAGTCAATCCCAGATTTCTGTGGTCCGCTACGGTTGGCAAAATCCCTGGTGGGCGATGCAGCAAAACGGACGACATGAATTGCAGCCGCTTTTCAAAGAGCAAATGTCGCAAAGAAGTCAGGACCTTCCTGAACTCTTCTGCCCTACTGGCGCCATCTGGTGGGCCAGAACGGATGTTCTGCGCCGATCGAGGACATTTCATATCGAAGGAAGAACAGGGTGGGAAATCCCATGGCAGCGCGGCATCGACATCGATTCGCCTGACGATTGGAAAATGGCCGAGGTATTGTTCGGGCTCCCGCAGTAAACGAACCGATTAGACGGTCAAGCGCTTCCGACAGGTTTGCTTAAGGATTCGTGCCCTTGCCAGGAACACAGGCGACTCTTGCTGTTTATACAACGATATATCCCGGCGTTATGCCTTATGTCGCGGAATGGTACCGCTCGTTGTGCGAGCAGACAGACACGGGTTTCCAACTCTGGATCGGCCTGGATCAGTTAAAGCAGGATTCCGTCGAAGGGCTCCTGGGGCGGCCCATTGAGGCAAAGTGGGTGGAAGGAACCCCAGGCGTCACACCCGCACAGATCAGGCAAGCAGCTCTTGCCCAGATTGTCGACTCTGCCTCAGAAGTCGTATTAGTCGATAGCGATGATTTGCTGCATCCCACGCGAGTTGCGGCGGCACGATCGGCTCTCGCAACCAGTGAGCTGGCAGGTTGTGCGCTCCGGCTCGTCGATCAACGCGGAGAGGACCTCGGATCGACTTTCAACTTGCCGCCTCGTCTTCAGCCCGAGGATGTTTTTCCGCGGAATAACGTGTTCGGGTTTTCGAATTCCGCCTATCGCACCGATCTCCTGAAACGAACACTTCCGATTCCCGCCGGCGCGATTTTGGTTGACTGGTTTATTGCCACGCGCGCCTGGCTCATCGGGGCTAACCTTTCGTTCGATCGTGAGCCGCGCATGGACTACCGGCAGCACCCAAAGAACATGGCATTGGTCAGACTCCCCTTCAGCCCGGATCAGGTAACCGCTGCTACCGCCTTGGTGTGCGACCATTTTCGGCTGCTACTTGCTGAGCCCGCGCACGACTTTGTCGCCGAACGCTACATCGAATTTAAAAGAGCCGCCGGCGAAGTGGAGGAATTCAAACAGCGGGTGATTCCGGACCCAATTCTCCTGGCAAACTATGTCAAAGCCTTTAATTCCCTGGCTAAGCCGTTGGTCTGGTGGTCGTGCGTCGCACATCCAGATCTGAATTACCTCTGGGCAAGGTGAAAGAGTGAGTATGAAAAGCATCATGTTTGGAGAAGTCGAAATCGGGCACCGGAAGCCCCCTTTCATCATTGCCGAAATCGGATCCAATCATAACGGCGACATGAATCTCTGCCATCGATTGATTGATGCCGCGGCAGAGGCTGGAGCGCACGCAGTGAAGTTCCAATCATGGAACGATAAATCACTGATTGCTGAAGAGGAATACGACCGCAACACCGAGTATTCAGACAAGAAAAAGCACTTCGGCTCATTGAAAGACATGGTCGTGGCCTACCAATTCACGCCGGATCAGCATCGCCAGGCCCATGCTCATTGCAAGGCCAGGGGTATCGTGTTCTGCTCAACACCTTTCTCATTCGAAGAGGTTGACCTTCTGGAAGAGCTTGATGTGCCATTCTTCAAGATTGCTTCAATGGATGTAGTGCACCTGCCCTTGCTGAGATATGTGGCCCGCAAGAAGCGGCCTCTCGTCATTTCTGTCGGCATGGCGACACTTGGGGAGATCGAGCAAGCCATCGAAACAGTTCGGAGCGAAGGAAACGAACAGATCGTCCTGTTGCATTGTGTTTCGATTTATCCGCCGGAATACAGCTCGATCCATCTCAGAAATATGGCAACGCTGCGACGGGCATTCGATGTGCCCGTGGGATTCAGTGACCATACCCTCGGCACTGCCATCCCGCTCGCAGCAATCGCAGTCGGCGCATGCATCATCGAAAAGCACTTTACGCTCGACCAGGACATGGAAGGATGGGATCACGCGATCTCCGCAAATCCTGAGCAGTTGAGAACCATCGTCGCCGAAGGTAAAAATGTTTTCACTGCGCTCGGCGGTACACGCCGGGTAATCGGTTCGGACGAAATTGAAAAGCGGAAGAAATTTCGTCGCAGCCTTGTCGCACGGCATAAACTCGACCGCGATCATCCTCTGATCGAGGCTGATCTCGACGCCAAGCGCCCTGGAACCGGGATTCCTCCAGACAAGCTGCCTTATGTTCTCGGACGCCGTCTCGCGTGCGATCTTGCCGCGGACGAGGTGCTTCATTGGGAGCATTTGCGTTGAGCGACGAGAATTCCACTGCAAGCCTACCTTTGATCATTCTCGGCGGGGGCGGCCACGCTAAGGTGCTGGCAAGTACGCTTCTGCTGTTAAATCGCAAGGTTCTCGGGTTTGTCGATGTAGATGCCACGGTATCAAAGCTCTTGGGCCTTCCGAACCTCGGCGATGACGATGCGGTTTCCGCCTATCCTCCAGAAAAGGTACGGCTCGTAAATGGCGTGGGTTCGATTCGCTCCACCGTCCGGCGCCGGGAGCTTTACAACAGATTTGTCGAGAACCGATATGTTTTTGAGACGATCATCCATCCTTCCGCTATCGTATCGCCCGACGTCGAGATTGGCATGGGTGCGCAAATCATGGCTGGCGCAGTGGTGCAAACTGGAAGCAAGTTGGGAGTGAATTCGATCATCAACACGGGGGCATGCGTCGACCACGACTGCTTGATCGAGGCCCATGTTCATATTGCTCCGGGTGTGAGTTTGTCGGGAGAAGTTCACGCTGGAGAAGGTTGCCATATCGGAACCGGCGCCACGATCATTCAGGGCATTAAAGTCGGCGCCGCGAGTGTCGTCGGCGCGGGAGCGGTTGTGATTCGGGACGTACCTGAAAGAGCTACCGTCCTGGGCGTGCCAGCAGATCTGCTCACTCGGCGCAAGTTGCACCAGCAATAGAGGACACAATGTCGAAACGCCCCGTATATATCGTTCATTGCATTGACACGGAGGGCCCGCTCTACGAGTCGATCGACGCAACGTTTGAACGACTCCGCGATATTTTCCGCCTCGATCTGGAACCGAGCGCCGACATGCTCCGACGTCTACAAGCGGGAAAAGAAGATCTTGGAGGGCTGGAGGGCGCAGTTCAAAGGGTAGTCGATCCCAACTTACTGGCCTATAACGATACCTGGGACAAAGTCGATGCAATGCTCGCGAAGCTCCTGAGCCAGCCGTTCCGCAATCGGATGCGCGATTCAGAGGAAAACGGATGGGTTTATAACTGGTTTTGCGTCGATCACGTGGATTACGAAGTCAATCCGCGCCGAAGGGACATGGGATATCACAACATCTTCGATCACTACAGAACATTGATCCGTGAAACCAGGTCATCTCAGGACGGACTTCATTTCCACTACCATCCCCATTCATTTCGCAAAGAAGCTCATCGGTGCGCAACGCATTGGTGGGCGTCGTCAAACAGCCTGCATCAGATCCTGTCCAGGCGGGTCATCGATCATCTGTGGTTCCCCGCGGCGCATCGTCCCGGGTTTCACGTTATTCGGCCGGATAGCCATTGGTTCCTCGAACAGTACATTCCCTTCGATTTTTCGAGTCAGGCGATGGCAAGCTCTGCGATTGATGAGGCTCAGATGTTCGGAGGAAGGTTTGGGGATTGGCGCCGTGCGCCGATAACATGGGAACCCTACCATCCTTCTGCAGATGATTATCAGGTTCGAGGAGAGAGTCGAAGATGGATCGCTCGGTGCCTTAACGTGGGAACGCGGTACCGTTTGCTGAATGAGGATGAAGTCCGACTCGCATTTAGTGAAGCATCGAAAGGCAAGCCGGTTATCTTAGGCCTGACAAATCATGATTTCCGCGACATGGCGCCGGATATTGAATCAACCCGCGAATTGATTCGGCGCGTTGCCAAAGACTTCCCTGAAATACCTTATCTTTTTTCAGAAGCAGTCTCCGCTATGCGATCTGCTCTGCAGCTTGCTCCTCAAGCACCATGTGAACTTGACATGAGCTTGCGGCAAGCAGGTGAGTCGACACACATCCTGACCGTGGAATCGAAGGTTGCAACTTTTGGACCGCAGCCCTGGCTGGCTCTGAAAACAGTGGACGGAACTTATCACTTCGATAACTTCGATATCAACACACCTTTCCACAGTTGGCAGTATGTCTTTGATGAAGAGACATTTCCAATTTCTTCAGTCGATACTATCGGCGTCGCAGCGAACAACGCATTCGGAGTGACGACGGTAGCCGCGATGAACTGCAGGACAGGAAATGTGAAGAGGCAGCACTGGAACCTGCCTCAATCCGCAAGTTCGATGCCCATATCGACTGCGGATTTTGAAAGTATTCCGGCTGGTAAACATGAGTTCAGTTAACTCAAGAACGCGCTTGGAAAGCGTGATCATATCTCCGTCGGTTCGCATTGCCGAGGCAATTTCATTGCTCGACAAGGCGGGGACCGGCGCTCTTGTCTTGTGCAACGGCGATCGCAAGCTTGTCGGCCTTCTGACGGACGGTGATATCCGCCGGGCGATTCTGAAGGGCCGATCGTTGAGCGACTCATGTGACTCGATTGCCCATCGAGAACCAATCGTTGCGCTCTCTCCCGTTTCACCGGCTGATTCCCTCCGGTTAATGAACCTGCACGACATTAATCATCTGCCCGTGGTGGACACGGATGGAATCCTCCAGGATTTCATTCTGCGCCGGGATCTGGGGACGGAGAGTGAGCTCGATGCGGCCGCTGAGCAACGCCTGGAGAGTGTAGTGATTCCACCGACCGCTTCAATCTCTGAGGCGGTCGAACAACTCGACAAAGCTGGAACAGGGGCTCTGGTTCTATGCACAGCTGGCAGAACTCTTTGTGGGCTGCTGACTGACGGAGACATCCGCAGGGCAATTCTTCAAGGAAAGTCGATGACGATTCTGTGCGGCACGATTGCCAGCCTGACTCCGGTTGTCGCACCGCAATCCATTTCCATGAGAGAAGCTTTGCACTTGATGAATCAGCATGACATTCATCACTTGCCGGTTGTGGATTCACAGAATCATGTCGTCAAGTTTTTATTGCGCAAGGATCTTGTCGCGGAAAGCTGCGTGGATCTTTCCGCGGTGATCATGGCGGGCGGGTACGGAAAACGTCTTTTGCCGCTAACGGAAAGTGTTCCCAAGCCGATGCTGCCCGTCGGCGACCGGCCCTTGTTGGAGCACGTAATCCAACAGCTCCGCCGCTCCGGAATCCGTGAAGTGAACATGACTACGCACTATCTTCCGGAGTCCATTTCGAGCCATTTCGGGGATGGCGATGGATTCGGCGTCCGATTGAACTACCTGCAGGAAGAGAACCCGATGGGTACGGCCGGCGGACTGAAGCTGATGAAGAGGCCTGAAGGCCCGTTTCTTGTGGTCAATGGCGATATTCTCACAGGTGTTCCTTTTCAGGAAATGCTGATGTACCACCGGAAGCATCATGCGGAGATCACCGTAGGCGTCCGTAAATATGAAATGCAGGTTCCATTCGGCGTTGTGCAGTGCGAGGATGTGCAGATCACAGCTCTGCAGGAAAAGCCCTCGATGAATTTCTTTATCAACGCGGGAATTTACCTGCTGGAGCCATCAGCCTATGACTCCATTCCAGAAGGGCATCCGTTCGACATGACGGACCTCATTAAGAAGCTCGTCGTTGAAGCAAGAACGGTCATTGGCTTCCCCATTACGGAATACTGGATCGATGTTGGGCGGCCTGAGGACTATAAAAAGGTACAGGAATACGCAACGGGTGGACGTATCTAATATGAGAATTCTGATTACAGGTGGCGCAGGATATGTCGGTTCGACTCTCGCTCCAATGCTTCTCGGCGCTGGACATGAGGTTCGGGTGCTGGACGTTTTGGCCTTTGGCGGCGACTCGATCCTTGGAAACTGGTCTCAGCCCGGATTCGAGTTTGTTCACGGAGATATACGCGACCAGTCGGCGGTGCGCGCCGCCTTGCGAGACAGGGATGCGGTAGTTCACTTGGCAGCTGTGGTCGGTGATCCGGCTTGCGCACGTCAGCCTGACCTGGCTCGCGCAACCAACCTCGATTCATCCCTGGCTTTAATCGAAGAAAGCAATCGGTCGGGAGTCAAGCGATTCATCTTCGCGTCTACCTGCAGTAACTACGGAAAAATGAAGGACCCTAACCGATTTGTCGACGAGGATTCGGAATTGACGCCGGTTTCTCTCTATGCTCAGACAAAGGTTGCCGTAGAAAAGGCTCTACTTGAGTGCGCCAAACGGGACAGCGGTTGGTGCGCCACACCGCTCCGATTCGCCACAGTGTATGGCGTATCGCCCCGGATGCGCTTTGACCTGACAGTCAACGAATTCACGATGGAGTTACTCGTTAACAAGAGCCTCAAGGTATTTGGAGAGCAATTCTGGAGACCCTATATCCACGTGAGAGACGTAGCGCGTGCAATCAAGCTCGTTCTCGATTCGCCGGAAAGCGTTGTCGGCGGAACAGTTTTCAATGTTGGAGCAACAGACCAGAATTTTCAAAAGCAACAGCTTGTCGAAATGATTCGTCCGTATGCTCCTGACGCGGTCGTCGAATACGTTCACCGGGATGAGGATCCGCGGGATTACCGTGTTTCCTTTGCGCGAGTCGCAGACAAACTCGGATTCAGAACCACCCTGACTGTTGCCCAGGGAATTCAAGAAATCGCGCGATTGGTGCAGGAGAAAGTGATTCGAGACTTTCGGGAAGCAAAATACCGTAACTGATGAAACCAGAATCGGTACAGCTGTCCGCAACGCTACTAAATCATCGATAACACAATCAACAAAGGGATGAGTACTCACATTCCACGTCGCGATTGTGAGCGTTCCGTCTATCTATGTCTGATTCTTCTCCTCATTAATATTGATTGAAATAGAAGCATCGGGCAACGGTTTCAAGTCAATAAACGCCTTGCTGGGCGAGTTCCGGCGCCATCGCAGATAATTCCCCTCGAATCGCAGACCCAACTTTAGGTGAAGGAGCTCCAATATGCCTACGATGACTCAAACTCAAACCGCCAGAAAATCGGCCGCGAGCATTGATCCAGAATATCGCAGGTTTAGATACATGAGAGTCGCATTTTGGATCATCGCCGGAGTCACCGGGTTTCTCCAGATCTGGTCCTTGGACCACATCATTTGGGCTGACACACTCTCCTATCTTGACTCCGGGGATCTGCTCTGGCGTGGCGATTTCGCCAATGCGATCACTAATCATTGGAGCCCGGGTTATCCGTTTCTTCTAGGGCTCGCATTAAAGATTCTGCACCCTGTCGGATTTTGGGAAGTGGCAGTGGTCAAGCTAGTGGACATGATCGACTTCCTTTTTGCAGTCGGCGGCTTTGACTTCTTTGTCAATCAATTCTGCCGCTATCACGAGAGATACGCAGACGCGGATAATCGCGGAACTAAGCTCATGGTTCCCAGGGTGGCGCTGGCGTCTATCGCCTACATGCTCTTTCTTTGGGCGACCGCGACACTGCTTCCGGCGTGGAACTCAACTCCGGACACTCTGCTGATGGGGATTGTGTTTCTCGCATTCGGGTTGCTCCTAAAGATAAAAATGGGTGCAAACGGGTTCCGCTCGTTCGCAATTCTGGGCGGGGTGCTTGGTTTTGGTTATTTAATTAAGGCGCCAATGTTTCCTGTGGCAGTTATGTTTATGGGCATCGCATTCTTGCTTGTCGGAGACCTTAAGAAGGCGGTTCCGCGAATCCTGCTGTGTTTGGGTATCTTCGCTTTAATCGCGGCTCCGCTCGTTATCAGATTGTCCGAGTTGGCCGGGGGCCTGACCTTTGGAAAGAGCGGAGCTTGGAACTACGCACGAACTGTGAACGGAATCGCTTTGCCGTATCACTGGCACGGTCAACCCCCAGGGACGGGCACTCCTCTGCACCCAACAAGAATAATCTTCGAGGCGCCGACAGTCTACGAGTTTGGTTCGCCAGTAAAGGGTACTTTTCCTCCCTGGCGGGATCCATATTACTGGTATGAGGGAATCACTCCTCATTTTGATCTCCATGGGCAGTGGAGGGTGATAAAAGGAAGCGCACGAATCCTCGTGGATGAAATGTCGGATCTGAATAAAGGATTCATTTACGGATTCTTGATTCTCCTGCTGATGAGCAGCGATCCGTTCCTGATCGGCAAAAGTTTAGCAAGACAGTGGTTTCTTCTCCTTCCGGCCATCGCTATTCTCGCAATGTATTCGTTAGTGTTGATTGAGGGTCGGTATATTGCTCCCTATCCAGTCCTGATTGGGTTGGTTGTGTTCTCATGCGTTGCGGTTGTGAGATCAGCGAGCTCAGTGAAGCTCGTAAATGTTACCGTGCTGCTGGCGGCAATATTATTCGCCGTCTCCTCGGCAAAACCAGCGGAATCCGAGATCGTCTGGTTTGCAAGGTCGCTGCACCCAAACGAAATACTGGCCTGTGGAGGGCCGTGGCATGCCTCCACTCAGGCTGTGAGCGATGATTTGAGGGCGCATGGAGTTCAAAGAGGGGATAGGGTTGCGTACATTGGAGCATCGGGCGACTTTTACTGGGCGCGGCTTGCAGGCGTGCAGGTGAACGCCGAGATCCGGGGTTGGGGGCAACTGGATCAGACCGTTCACGAGCTCGTTCCGCACTCGACGGATCAACTCGAGCGCAGCGTGGATGTATATTGGGCCTCGTCACCAGAGACAAAGGAAAGCGTCGATCGAGTTTTGTATAAGGCAGGTTCGAAGGTCATAGTGACTGATGCCTTTCCTGCGGGCGGCGACACAAATGGTTGGGATCAAGTGCCTGGGACTTCCTACTACATTCATCTTTTAAGGGATAGTACAGAGAGCGGCAGCAAGTGACCTAACCGCATGGACTCACCTCGTAGAGGTGAGTTCATATTCCCGCCACGAAGAGGACGGACGGTAAGGCAGATGGCAACGACCGGGCTTGATATTGCGAATGAGGTACCGCAGCATGAAGCCTTCCTATATCTCGACACGAATCATCATTGGAGCGGGCTCTGGCAAAGTGGCTTCAAGCAGGGGAAGATATGTTCTGGTTGCAAATTGAGAGGTCGATATGAAGTGGGGAATTGAGCGTTCGCGATTGATGACTCGTATGTCAGAGCTTCCGATATGCGGGAAGCAGTTTCACGCGCAATATGACCGCTACCTCAGAATGAGGTATAAATTCGACTGGCAATGGGGCCGAAATCCCGCCAGCCGCCGATCATTTCATGCCAACCCGCCTGCGCTGAGTGCACTGCAGCGGCGCCTGGTTGAAGACCTGCTCGCTAATGGCTTCGCCACTTGTCACATTGACGAGTTATTTGAAGATCAGGCAATGTGGAAACGAATCTCCGGGCATATAGAGTCGTTCAGCGACGGTGAAGAAGTTCAGACAGTGGTGAAGAAGCGCCAGTTGGAATTCGAGGAGAAGAAAGACCTCGGCGTTGGGCAGTACATCATCACCTACTATGACCAAAGCCAAAAGCCGATGATCGATGGCAGTAATGTGCTCCTCAATTTTGGCCTTCATCCGTTGGTCCTGGATGTCGTTAATTCCTACCTTGGATTGTGGTCAAAGTTGATTTACTTTGACATGTGGCATACACTGCCGCTCAACACGGAAAAGCGCATCTCCTCCCAACGATGGCATCGCGACCCGGAGGATCGTAGAAAGATACGAACATTTCTGTATTTCAACCAGGTTGACTCCGATAACGGAGCCATGGAATATCTCATCGGTAGTCACGTCGGGGGACCGTATGAGAGGGTGTTTCCATGGGTCGATCCGCTTGAGATTCCCTATCCTCCGGACGGAGAAGTGGAACGTCAGATTCCTGCATCCCAGCACACGGTTCTCAAAGGGCCGCCGGGAACATTGATCTTCTGCGATACCGCCGGGTTCCACCGTGGCGGAACGACCAAGACGCGACCACGCGTTTTGGCTACATCAGCCTACGTCACACCGGCCTCACTCCACCGCAGGCGGTACCAGATCGACTCAACCGTGCGGGATGCTTCGTGGAGTCCGGGTGGTCGCTTTGCGGTTAATTGAATCGCGTTTCAGGCTGATTGGCGCCAAGGAGAATGGCGATCGTTGCTCGGCCACCAACGAGAGCAGGCGGATAGAAGCTGGACTTATCCTCGATCTGTTTAATCAAGTGGCTGAACTATCACTGATGTCTTCCCCTCAAAGGAGGCTACATGGCTAATCTTATAGGCAAATCGACTGTAAGGCCGCTTCGCGTCTATCTGGGCGACCTTACGTACACAACCCTTTCGCTTGCGACCGATGCATTCCCTCTTAATGTCGGTTTTATCGCAGCCTACGCAGCGAAACACTTCGAAAAAGAGATTGATCTAAGGTTGTTCAAGTACGTTGACGATCTCGAGCAGGCGATCAGTGAGAGGCCGCCAGACATCCTGGGCTTGAGCAATTACCCCTGGAATTTCAATCTTGGGCTGGAATTCTTCAAAATGAGCCGCGAAGTCTCGCCCCAAACGATCTGCGTGATGGGCGGCCCAAACTTCCCCCTTGAAGAGGATGCGCGAAGGGAGTTTGTGAAACGGAATCCGCTTATTGATTTTTACGCTTACCTTGAGGGCGAAGAGGCATTCGTGGCACTTTTGACTCGTGCGATGGAGTCAAACCTGGACCGCGAGAAGATGAAATCAACACCAATTGACGGGTTTATTCACCGCATCAGCGAGACCGAGGTCATGAGCGGAATGTTGCTTCCTCGCCGGCGAGACCTTGACGAGATCCCTTCCCCTTACCTTACCGGTTACATGGACAAGTTCTTTGATGGCAAGCTTTCGCCGATGATGGAAACCAATCGCGGTTGCCCATTTTCGTGCACCTTCTGCCACGAAGGAAACCAGCTGATTTCGAAGGTGAATCACTTTAGCATCGAGCGGGTCAAGGCGGAACTCGATTATATCGCTGCCGCAGTTCAGAGAGCGCCGAACTTGATCACGAATTTGATGTTCGCCGATCCAAATTTTGCTATGTATGAGCGCGACTACGAAATCGTCGAACATATCGAACAAATCCAGCAAAGACAGAACTGGCCGCGATCGATTTTCGCTTCGACGGGAAAGAACAAAAAGGAGCGCATTGCCAAAGCGCTTCGGAAGCTGAATGGCTCAATGTCGATGTGGATGTCAGTCCAATCGATGGATCCAATCGTCCTTCAGGAAATTCAACGAGACAACATCAGCACGTCGCAGATGATGTCTTTGGCGACCGTGTACCAGGAGCTCGGCCTCCCGACTTTGTCGGAGCTTATTCTGGGCCTGCCAGGCGACTCCTATGAACGTCATGTCAACTCGCTCTCGCAGGTTGTAGAGGCCGGAATTGACATCATTGATACGTATACCTGCATGTTGCTGAACGGGACTAAACTGAATTCGGCTTTCAGTCGGGCAAACTACAAAATCGGTTCGCATTTCCGGATCCTGCCGCGCGACTTCGCGAAACTTCAGAATGGCCGCGTTGCAGTCGAGATAGAAGAGGTGATCACTTCCACGAACACCATGTCGTTCGAGGATTACGTAGAAGCTCGAAAGCTCCACCTCATGGTTGCGGTCATTTACAACGGTGGAGGATTCAGCCCACTTTTAAGACTTCTGAGGCAGAATCGGATCTCGATCATCGACTTGTTTCAGCGACTCGTCCGCGATATTCACTCGGCGCCCGAGCCGGTGCAGGCTATCTTCGAGTCCTTTGTGCGGCTGACTAAGGATGAGCTCTGGGATTCAGAAGAGGAGCTTCGGGCGTACGTGCGTGCAAACGGGAATTACGAGAAGCTGTTGAACGGGGAAATCGGCATTAACCTGATCCAGACGCATTCGGCGAAGAGCCTCGCGGTAATGGATGAGTGGGTGAAATATGTCTTCGCCACAGTCGAGACAATGCTAGGAGACGCTGGCGAACGCGATGCCGAATGGTTAAGGGCATTTGCCGACGTGAAGAGCTTTTGCAGGGGGAGGACGCATAACATCTGGGGAAGCGATCGGAATGAGGACAATCCGACTGCCTTATTGCAATATGATGTTTCCGGGTGGATGCGAAGTCCGCTTTCAATGCCACTCACACAATTCAAGTTCATTACTCCGGAAGTTCATCAATTCGCCTTCACGGACGCCAAGAAGGAGGAGATGGCTGCACTGATTAAGCGGTATGGCACCACTCCTACCGGAATCGGCCGCATTATCATACAAATGGGCCGCAATCGCATATGGCGCGATGAAGAGATACTGTCTGCGTTGAATAACGCCGGCGCAATAGAGAGCACCATCGCACCGAATTAGAGCCTGGTCATGAAATCGGAATAGACAACTTACTGCGCAACCAAATGCCTCAGCATCCTTCACCTTTCGTAAAGCCTGCTCCGGACGAGCTAGCGACAGCTAGCTTCATTCCTCTTGCCGCGCCCGAGATTCGCGGTAACGAGTGGAGCTATGTCAAGGACTGCCTCGACACGGGGTGGGTTTCTTCGGTTGGATCCTACGTCGATCGGTTTGAACAGATGGTCGCAAGACAGGCCGGAACCAAGTATGCGGTGGCCACCGTAAACGGCACAAGTGCTATACACATTGCGCTCTTAGTGGCCGGAGTCAAACCCGAAGACGAGGTTCTTGTCTCGACCTTGACGTTTATCGCGCCAGCCAACGCCATTCGTTACGCGGGCGCGTGGCCGGTATTTATCGATGCCGAACCCGAATACTGGCAAATGGATCCCAATCAAGTCGTTGAGTTTCTTGAGCGGGGTTGTGGCTGGCGTGATGGTGTGCTGCGCAATCTGCGGTCAGGGCGGCGCGTCTCGGCGATTTTGCCTGTTCATGTACTTGGACATCCAGTTGATCTCGACCCGATCTTGGCGATCGCGAAGAAATATGGGCTGAAAGTCATTGAAGATGCCACGGAAGGACTGGGCGCGACTTACAAAGGACGTCATCTAGGCTCATTGGGAGACATTGGCTGTTTTAGCTTCAACGGCAACAAGATCATTACCACTGGCGGCGGCGGGATGCTTGTGACTGACGACGAGAAATGGGCTCGAAAGGCTAAGTATCTCACGACCCAAGCGAAGGACGATCCCCGCGAGTACATTCACGGTGAAATAGGATTCAACTATCGATTGACGAATCTTCTCGCCGCGGTCGGTTGTGCCCAGATGGAGCAACTGGACGATTACGTCTCGAAGAAGCGAAGAATTGCTGCGCGCTACAACGATGCACTCCGGAACATAGCCGGCGTTTCTCCAATGAAAAGTGCTCCGTGGGCAGACAGCACATTCTGGATGTATACGATCTTGCTTGACGATGACGAATTCTGGGCTGGCTCCCGCGAGGTAATGGCCGCGCTGGAGTCACAGAAAATTCAATGCCGGCCTCTTTGGCAGCCGATTCATCAGTCGCCCGCACATGCTTCTAATGAAGTTGTTACCTTACCTGTATCCGAGAGGCTTTATCGTCAGGCGCTGAGCCTGCCCTGCTCCGTTGGACTGTCAGAGCCGCAGCAGAATCGAGTCATCGCCGCCCTCGTAAAATAGACCGCGTCGTACGGGACCAAGTGGTTAACGCTGATACAGATTTCCCTATTCAGGGACCCCGAATGCCCGACACCGGGTCTAGTCTCAATAAGCCTTCTATGGAATGCAAGGTCGGATTATTAGCCGTGCAGCTTAGAAGCGAGTAGATCGATTCGGGTCCAGCTGTGATCAAGAGAACCCATTCAGATTTGGAGCACCTCAAATGATATCGGACAAGGTTGGCACGCTAACCGGGGCAGAGGAGCACAAATCCGTACGAGTATCTCTTTCCGCGTCGCGGCTATCGCAAATCATCTTCACCGCAGCGATTTGCTCAATTCTGATCGCGGCTGCATGGCTACGTTGGAGCAGACTGACTTCACAAAGTTTATGGGCCGACGAAGGATTGACTACGTGGTTTTCCCAGTTCTCGCCGGCCGTTCAGTGGCACCTCTTGGCATGGAATGACGGCTCTCCACTGTATTACGTCGCGATCCATTACTGGGTCTCCATATGGGGTAATTCAGTGATTGCATTCCGGTCACTGTCTGCTCTTTTCAGCACATTGTCGCTGATCACGTTCTACTTCATAGCCCGCAGGATCTGGGAGGACCGGTTCTTCGTTGCCTTGAGCCTGATGATTGCCTCCTTCTCGTTCTTTCAAATCTGGTATGCACAAGAGTCGAGGAGTTACGCTTTGCTCGATCTCCTGCTCTTGATAGCCATCCATCGCATGCTGCTATGCCTTAATGAGCCCACCAAGTACCGTCTGATTAGCTTAGCCGTAGTACTCGCATTAGCCCTTTATACCCATAACATGGCAATGTTCTATGTTCCTGGATTTGTGGCCTTCTGGTTCCTGTATCCGTCGCAAATGACGCTTGGCGTGCGGATAAAAAAGGCCGCCGTTGTCGGAGCCCTGGTGCTGCTCTTGTTTGCGCCATGGTTGCCTACCTTAGCCAAGCAGATGGCATTTGTTATGGGCCATTTTTGGGCGCCAAAACCTCACGCAGCCGATTTATTAAGTACTCTATTCACATTCTGCGGTCTCGATCCCTACGTCCTCCAGGACCTCCGTCATCATTTGCCAATTTCACATTTTTCGGGGATTCGGACATTGATCTCCCTGTTTCTGCTCGCATTCGGTCTTTGTTTGGCCGGGGCCTGGTGGGGATCGCGACCAATCGACCGGCGCAAAAGTATTGCATTGCAGCTATGGACTCTGTTGCCGATAGCGCTCGTGTTTCTATGGAGCCAGATCGCTCGATCTGTTTATGTAGATCGAAATCTTATCGGCGCGTGCGCCCTCATGCCGATGATGCTTTGCGCTCCAATCGCAGTGCAATCGGGCTTGAAGAGACGGGTGTTTCAGGTCATCACCATCGCACTTCTGATTGGGGTGGTCATATCGCTTTCAAAGCAGCGACGGCAGCGAGATGATTGGCGCGGCGTTACTGCGTATTTAGTGACGCTCCCCGAGCAGCAGAGGCTGGTTGAGGTCTTTCAACCATACTGCCAGATTCTGGTGAATTACTACGCGACCGGCCAATTCAAGTCATATGCAAAACCTGAGATCGCCGGGTTGATCACGGACTTTCACCAGCCGCCTTCGGGCCCAGGCTTCCTTCCGAATCTTCAGACGGCGGATCCGGAGGCAATTCTCTCGCAAGCGATCAATGAGGGAAAGTACAAGGAGATCGATGTTGCATTGCAGCTTGAAAGACTGCCTCCGAAGGTGCAGGCAATTCCGCTCTTTTTCAGCGCTCATTGCTCCTCGGTTCAGACCGTAACCTTCGGTTACGGCAACTTAGGAGTAACGAGATGTCTGGGTCCCCACGAGTAGAAGAAGATACGTGGCCACGCATTGTCGTCACGCGGGCTCACTTACTGCCGTCAGCGGTCGAGGAAGAGAATAACTTCTCGCAATGAACAATGACGCTAACAATCGCGGCGATCTTGTAAATGGACTGAAGCGGGCTGGACTTGGTCTGGGGGACGTGGTCTACCTCCAGGTCTCTCTTGAGAGTTTGAAGCGGAGCCCTTCCATTGAACCGGACTGGGAACTATGCTATTCGGCGGTGAACGAAGTTATCGGGCCTGAAGGGACGTTGGTGGTACCCTCGTTCTCCTTTTCCTTTGAAGGGCATGAAGATTTCGATACAAAACACGCAGCGAGTGCAGGTGGAGACTGGGGAGCTTCTTCCGGCTTTGCCCAATACCTCCACGGCCTACGGGGGGCGATCAAATCAAAGGACCCGAATTTCCCAGTCGTTGCCTTGGGGGCAAAGGCAAATGAACTGGTAGACAGATTACCGAATACCAGCTTCGGCAAGGGCTGCGTGTATCAGCGGCTTCTGGCCGCCAAAAGTAAGATATGCGGAATCGGGGCGAGTGTAGTAGGCACGCCGTTTCTTCACTATGTGGAAGAAAGTCTTGCAGTTCCTTTTCGATACAAGAAACTCTTCACTGGCCGAATCTTCGAAGAAGGACAACCGCGGAAATACAGCTGGGTAACGAGCATTCCCATTCAGGCTTCAAATGGTTTTCCAGACGGATCGCGAATTGAAAGACTGGCCAGATCAAACGGATTGGTGCGTACCGCATGCGTCGGTTCTAGCGAAGTAGCGTCGGTAGATTGCGTGGCATTGTGCGAACTAGTCGAGCGGGAGATCGCGCGAGATCCATGGGTGACTGCGCGCGGCCCACGAGGCAACCCGCTCGAACTTGAGAACATCCGAACCCACGCGAAGACATTCGCCATCGACCTTTCGGAGAACGCGTCGATGGAGGAGTTGATCTCCAAGCTCTGGCGGCTGCCAAGAGACATCATCTCTGATGGTTATGATTCGGCGCTTCATGCATTGTCAACCCAAGTGCCCATGGCCATTCACGAATATCCGACGGGATCAGAATGCTGGACCTGGATCGTGCCGGAAAAGTGGACCTGCCACGAAGGATGGCTCGAGACGCTCGATGGCCGGCGCCTATTCTCTTACGCGGACAACCCTCTGCATGTCGTTTCCTACTCACTTCCAGTCGACCGCGAGGTTTCTCGAGAAGAGTTGTTCGAACACCTGCACGTTCATCCGAAATTGCCTGACGCGATTCCCTTCGTATTCAAATACTACGAGCGCGATTGGGGCCTATGCTGCAGCGAAAGCCTTAAAAGAACCTTGAATGACGATCGCTACCGCGTGCTGATCAGATCGGAATCGAGCTACGGCACATTGAAAGTTGGCGAAGTCACCGTTCCCGGGCGCAGTCGCGAGACCATTGTGCTTTGTGCGCATCTTTGCCATCCTGCCATGGTAAATGACGATCTATCGGGAGTGGTGGTGGGACTCAAGGTGATGCAGTCGCTCCTTAAGAGAACAGATCTGCGTTATACATACCGCTTTCTTATCTTGCCTGAGACGATCGGATCCGTGGCCTATCTCAGCCATCAAAAGGAACTTATTCCCAGAATGGTTGGCGGCTTGTTCCTGGAGATGTTAGGACTGAGGAACCCTCACGCGTTGCAGCTATCGTTCGCCGGAGATACCGAGTTGGATAGGTGCTTGAGTCGGGTATTGAAAGAAGATGACCCTTCGGGATGGATCGGGCCATTTCGAACTGTCGTTGGTAACGATGAGCGGCAATTTAACGCACCTGGAGTCCGAGTGCCGATGCTTTCCCTATCGCGAGTGCTACCAAGAAGGGCGGGAGACTGGCCCTATTACCCTGAATATCACTCCAGCGAGGATACGCCGGAGCGCGCGTACTCCGAATCTCTTGGCGAGTCACGAGATCTCGTGCTGAAGATGATCGACGCCTTCGAGCGAGTACAGATACCCAGAAATCTATATCAGGGAGAGATATTCTGCTCGCGATACGGTTTGAACATCGATGTGTATCGCAATCCCGAACGCAATCGTGCACTGTTTGACGTTATCTTCCTAATCGATGGAACGAAATCAGTTGCTGAGATCGCGAGGATTTGTGGCGCCTCGTTTGAATCCGTGCATAGCATCATCGAGGAACTGTGTGGGCTAGGCCTCGTCGATTGTGGTAACGCCTGAAAGAGGCCTGTCCAGCCAGGCTCCAAGTTTGAAGCTTTGGAACGGTGAATCTGGCGCATAAACGTCCACGGAGAGAGCAAGCCTCAGCTTGAGGTCCACCGCTTCGTGGCTGGTCGCAGATTAACAACTCACAATAGGCCAGGGCATCATTGCGGAGCAAGTGTAACTATGCATATCGTTGTTGTCACACCACTGAATTTCGGGCAGGGCGAGTACCAAAACATGGGAGATGTCGCCATGTTACAGGTTGCCGTGACGCGACTTTCGGAATTATGGCCCAATGCTCGCATTCAGGTCCTGACCGATTCTGCGCCGAATCTCCGCAGATATTGTCCCGCTGCCGTTCCACTTTCCCGTCCGGATTGCGCTTGCTGGCTCAGTGACGATTTCTTTATTGGCCCGTATCGGAGATTCCTGTCAGAGCGAGCTGCAGCTCATCTCAATTCTCTGAAACGGTCAGTAGGGTTTCGTTGGCCCGGAGTGATCGGCGCCCTGACTGATCTGCGATTGAGGCTCCGAGATTCGAGAGGGCTCGGGAAAAACCTCAGGCCGTTCAACGATGCAATGAAGGCTTGCGATCTGATGGTCGTTTGCGGTTCCGGCGGTTTTGCCGACAGTTGCAGAGAATGGAACCTTTTTGCTCTGGCCGCGATGGCAGCCGCATTCAGACGCGGCAAGGGCGTGGTCATGTTTGGGCAGGGCATCGGGCCGCTCAGCGATCCGATCGTCTTGTCGTGGGCAAAACACGTTCTCCCGCGAGTGCATCGAATCGGCCTGCGCGGAACCAAGGGCGACAAGGAGCTGCTGGAAGCGGTTGGGGTTGATCCCTCGAAAATGGTCACTACGGGCGACGATGCGCTCGAGCTGGCTAATCTGGTGCCGTTGGCTGATCAGCGTGAGTCGATTGGAATCAATCTGCGCGTTGCCTTCTATTCCGGCGTACAGTCGAAAGTGATCGAGAATGTGGGATTGGCTCTGCAGAGTTTTGCAAAGCGTTACCACGCAACGCTTGTTCCGGTCCCAATTGCTTTCCATGAGTGCGCCAACGATCGCGAGTCAATCCGAAAGCTCCTGGCGGGGATCGGCGTTGAATCGGACGGAGGTTCCACTCTCGACACGCCAACTCAAATCATGGAACAAACGGCGCGTTGCAGAGTGGTTGTCACAGGAGCGTATCACGCCGCGGTTTTTGCGCTAGGTCAGGGCGTACCAGTTGTTTGTCTGTCTAATTCTTCATACTATGAGGCAAAATTCAAAGGCCTGGAACAGCTCTTTGGCGCGGGATGCACGACCATCACATTGAGCGATCCTAACCTGACAGAAAAGCTGCGCGATGCAATCGAGGAGGCGTGGATCTCGGCTGATGAATTTCGATTGCCACTTCTCGACTCGGCAGCGCAACAGATCGACAAGGCCCGGAAGCTATACCAGAGCGTTAAAGAACTTTTTGGCCCAGAAGCACTGGCGAAGCGAGGCGAGGTGCCGGCTCGTGTCGCACGCGTCCTATGAAGGGCTATCGACGAAATCAATGGCATGATTCGAGGCGTCTTCAGTACCTGTGGATTCACGTTAAGGTAGACCTGAATTGTTCTCACACGTTCTGTTGCTGCCGCTGCAGCACAAAACTGATCGAATGAAATAATCTCATGACTCAAATCCTCATCTTTTCTCCCTTTGGTCTCTGGATCTATCACGCGGCCTATGAAGATACAATTGCGCTCGCATGCAAGGTCCGAGGTGCAAAAGTAGATTATTTGCGCTGTGATGGTTTGCTGCCCGAATGCGATCTGCATTGGGACTCCAAAGAGAATGCCCCGCGCCCGTTCGATCTTTGTCAAAGGTGCCAGGCGGCCGCCAAGACGACCATGCACTCTATTGGCGCCGCTTATCGGTGGCTGGGCGACTTTGTTTCGACGGCTGAAACTGAAGCTGCATTTTCCTGGGCGCAAGAGATGCGCGTGGAGAACTTACGCAACGCGACATTTGAAGAGCTTCCTCTTGGTCAATGGGTTCAATCTTCGGTGATTTCCTACTTCCGGCAGTATCCTCCAGATTTGAATAACTGGCACGTGGTCAGTGTATACAGAGGATTCTTATACAGTGCCGCAATCGTGGCGACAGGGTTGAGAAATTATTTGAAGAAGAATAAGGTCGACGCGGCGATCCTATTTAACGGAAGGCAGTCCATCACTAGGGTTGCCCTTGAATTATTCCGCCAGTCCGGCATTCGGGTTCTCACTCACGAGCGGCCCGAATACAGCCGCGGACATATCAATGTCAGGCCGAACACGCACTGCATGAATCTGAACCCATTCGGGGAGCTATGGAAGGAATGGGCTGAGATTGCCCTGGACCGACCCGCGCTTGAAGCTACGCACAAATGGCTCTTAGAACGAAAGACCGGGGTCAACTTAGCATGGCTTCCATTTAACAGCGGCGGTGAGCCGGAAACCTCGTTCCGCGCCAAGATGGGTTTTCGTGCCGATAAGCAACTGTGGGTCCTGTTCACTTCTTCGACTGATGAAACAGCCGGAGACCCGGTCATGAAGGGGCCCTTTGAATCCCAGTACGAATTCGTATGTGGCGTGGTGCAATGGGCCGCAGAGCGAAGTGATGTCCAATTGATCGTCAAAGTACATCCGAATCTGGGCGGAAACTCTTATATTGGGAAGGCTGTTAACGAGTTGCGATTGTATGAAGAATTGAAGCCAACGTTGCCCGACAACGTGCGCATCGCGCTGCCGGAGGATTTGATGAATGCCTATCTCCTCGCGGAAGAGGCCGACATCGGGCTGGCGTTCGGTTCGCTTATTGGGCTGGAAATGGCGATGCTGGGGAAACCTGTACTCCTGGCGGCCCGGTCATTGTATGAAAACTGTTCCACAATCCTGAAGGTAGGTTCAAAAGAGGAATTGCCCGAGATGCTCGAGAAATGCCTCGACGCAAAGACAGATCGAGAGATACAGCGCGAGGCGTTTCGTCTCGCTTACTGCTATATTTCCAGATTCGAGATGGAGTTTCCCGCGCTCAAGATATTGGGCATCAACGAGGTTGAACCCAGCTATAGTCAACCAGAAGAATTCGGAGTTGGAAAGGACAGATCGCTGGATCGAATCTGCGATTACGTGATGAGCGGAAGTCCTCTCTACGAATCTCCGAACGAGTGTGACATTGCTCGCACAACGAGTGAGGAAGATGCATTCTTTGACGAACTAAGAAACCCGCCACGAATTTCCGACGATACAACCGCAGATGAGTCAAAGAGCTCGCAGGAGCCGCGTGATTTCATCGGTAAGCTGGCGCGTCGGCTCTTCTTCTCAGCACGAAATGCTCTTTCCAGGCGGTCGGTAGCTTGACCCCTTGCATGCCGTACCTGCGTCAGATCACTTCAAACCGTCGATAACCCAACTGGAAGTTATGAAGATTACCGCCGTTTTGTGTACATATAATCGGTCCGAAAAACTTGCAACGGTCATGGAAAGTCTCGCAGCCTCAGTGTTTCCTGAACAGGATGAGTGGGAAATTCTCGTGGTTGATAACAATTCGCCGGATCGAACGCGGGCCGTTGTGGAGCAATTTGTGCGCCGGGACCCCAGGCATTTCCGGTACTTATTCGAGGAGCAACAGGGCAAGTCGCATGCGCTCAATGCAGGAGTCAGAGAAGCTCACGGTGAAATCGTAGCTTTCGTTGACGATGATGTGACGGTAGAACCTAATTGGCTTTACAATCTGACCTCGGATCTGGCGGGCGGTGAGTGGGCTGGTTCCGGCGGCCGTATTCTTTTACCGCCGGGAATTTCGTTGCCTTCGTGGCTTGCAGTCGATGGCCCATGGCGCCAAACCCACGCGCTTTGTGCCCATTTTGATTTGGGCGATGCTCCTGGAGAGCTTAAAGAAGCCCCATACGGCACCAACATGGCTTTTCGCAAAGAGCTATTTAGTCGATATGGGTGTTTTCGAACGGACCTTGGACCACGACCCGGCAGCGAAATCCGGAACGAAGATACAGAGTTCGGAAAACGTGTCTTGGCGGGCGGTGAACGGCTGCGCTATGTACCCTCCGCTGTTGTGTACCATCCTGTCCCGGCGGAGCGGGTCCGGAAGAACTACTTTCGCGCGCGATGGTTCGCCTTCGGACGCGCAGAGGTTCGTGAAACAGGATCACAAATACAGTTAGGGGGAATCCCGCGTTTTTTCCTTAGTAATTTGCGGGTCCTGATTCGTCAAACTCGGGAATGGCTGCGAACGCGCGATCTCAAGGAGAGATTTGGCCGTCAATGCGCTGCTTATCGAACGGCCGGCAATATGGCCGAAGTTTGCATTCAGGCTCTAAGAAGACAGGTCGCTCCTGCAGGAAAACCTGTTCCGGAAGGCAAAACGCTCTCTTAAGCTTCCGACTCACTTATTTTCTACGGCCCATGAAAATATCTGTAATTCTTTGCACTTACAATCGCGCTCGGAGCTTAGGGACGGCCTTGGCGAGCGTAGTGTCCTCTGCTTTTGCTTCCGGAGCTGACTGGGAAATTCTCGTTGTGGACAACAACTCGAAGGATCACACGCGCGACGTGATCGCCGGATTCTGTCAGCGTTTTCCGGAGCGGGTAAGGTATATATTCGGTGCGGAACAAGGGCTTTCAAATTCGCGCAACGTCGGTATTCGAGAAGCACGCGGAGAAATCCTTGCGTTTGTGGACGACGACGTAGTCGTGGAAGAGAACTGGCTGCACAACCTGACTGCCTGTTTCGGCGATGGCCATTGGGCCGGCGCCGGTGGCCGAATCCTTCCGCCAGCAGACTTCTTGCCGCCCCGTTGGCTTGCACTTCAGGGCCCTTGGGGTCAGGGTGGCGCGCTGTGCGCTCAATTTGATTTTGGTGATGATCCCTTCGAGTTGAAAGAGAAGGGTCCCTACGGGACCAACATGGCGTTCCGCAAGGAGATGTTTGAAAAATATGGCAACTTCCGCGCGGACCTTGGACGCATCAGCGACAGTCTTATCAGCAATGAGGATACCGAGTTCGGCGCGCGCTTGATGGCAGGAGGAGAGCATTTGCGCTACGAGCCCGCCGCCATTGTTTACCATTCCATTGCAGAACAACGGCTCAATAAGAAGTATTTTTGGAGATGGTGGTTCGCATTCGGCCGCGCTCAGATGCGCGAGAAGGGGCCGAGAACCAAAGTTCTTGGAATCCCGCGTTATTACTTCAGCCTTCCTAATATTGTCCTGCGCTGCCTTCTACCCCAGCTTGTGCGGGCGCTCCTGGCGCTTGACCCCCAGGAGCGATTTGGTCGCCAGTGTAAAGTGTCTTGCGTAGCGGGCAATTTCGCTGAAGTCTGGAGCCGCGCTGTAAAGGGAGAATATACTTCCCGGCCCCATAAACCCCAGCCTTCCGAGAGCCAGGCACTCTCTTAGGACCCGTCGAAAGCGAATCGATCAAAGGGCTGCCTCTTTGTATGAACGTTAGTGTCATCTTATGCACTTACAACCGGTGCCAGAGCCTTGCCAAGGCTCTGGAAAGCCTCGCAGCATCGGTAGTACCCGCGGCCATGGAATGGGAAATCTTGGTGACGGATAATAACTCCACTGATGGAACGCGGGCCG
Source organism: uncultured Occallatibacter sp. (assembly GCA_964533905.1). Taxonomy (GTDB): domain Bacteria; phylum Acidobacteriota; class Terriglobia; order Terriglobales; family Acidobacteriaceae; genus Telmatobacter. Next base: position 132,519 of record CAZHOO010000001.1, read on the forward strand.
TCGTAGAGAAGTTCAGTGAGCTTCATCCGGGGCGTTTCCGGTATCTCTTCGAGTCGAAACAGGGAAAGTCCTACGCGCTCAACACGGCTATACGGGAATCACACGGGGAGATTCTGGCTTTTGTTGACGATGATGTCGCGGTAGAGCCGGATTGGTTAACGAATCTGACATCCGTTCTGAACGATAGTAAATGGGCGGGAGCAGGTGGACGTATTCTTCCGCCACCAGACTTCTCGCCACCGCGCTGGCTTGCGTTGAAGGGTCCCTACAACATGGGTGGAGTGCTGTGCGCGCAATTCGACTTGGGCGAAGCGTCAGCGGAGCTCAAGGAGGCTCCGTATGGAACCAACATGGCTTTCCGAAAAGAGATATTTCATAAATACGGCGGCTTTCGGACAGACCTCGGCCCACGACCCGGAAGCGAACTCCGAAATGAAGATACCGAATTTGGTCGTAGGGTCTTTGCCGGTGGTGAAAGGCTCTGCTACGTCCCTTCAGCAGTCGTATATCATTCCGTCCCAAAGGAGCGCGTGCATAAGCGGTTCTTTCTTCATTGGTGGTTCGCATATGGACGCGCCCACAAACGCGAAGAGGCGTTTCCTACGGCAAAGATATGGGGTATCCGGCGCTACTACCTCACTCTTCCGAGCATTGCGTTGCGCGTTTTTCTTCCTCAGGCGTTCAGATGGTTAATTGCTCGTGATCCACATGAGAGATTTCGCCTTCAATGCACCGCGTGGCTCACTTTGGGCACAATGGCGGAGGTTTGGAGCCAGGCCGTAAGTGGACGAATTGTGCCGCCGAAGAATCCAGCCACGGAGAGCGGAACTCTCTCCTAGAACCGACTTATGGATTGCGGTCTAACTATGGACATTAGTGTGGTTGTGTGCACTTATAATCGTTGCCGTAGCCTGGCGGTGACATTAAAAAGCATTTCGACATCGGTTATGCCGGCCAGTCAAGAATGGGAGGTTGTGGTTGTAGACAACAACTCCAGCGACGGAACCCGTGATGCCGTGCAGTGTTTTTGCGATCAGAACCCTGTGCGCTTCCGATATTTGTTCGAGCCGAATCAGGGTAAATCGTATGCGCTCAACAAAGCGATTAGGGAATCGCATGGAAGAATTCTGGCTTTCACCGACGATGATGTGACGGTTGATCCGAACTGGCTGCAAAACCTCACGTCGGTGCTTGGAGAAGCATATGTGGGCTCGGCTGGCCGAACTCTTGCTGCGACGAGCTTCGATCCTCCCAAGTGGCTTTCGCTTGACGGACGATACAACATGTCCGGAGCACTGTGCCCGCAATTCGACTTGGGAGACACGCAATTCGATCTGAGGGAAGCGCCATGGGGGGCGAACATGGCATTTCGCAGAGAAATGTTCGAAAAGTACGGGACTTTTCGACTGGACCTCGGACCAAGTGCGAAAAGGCGAGTGAGCAGCGAGGATACTGAGTTTGGCCGCAGGCTGCTGTCGGGAGGTGAGCGGCTGTGCTATGTTCCGTCGGCTACCGTCTATCACGAGATACTCGACGAACGGCTCAGCAAGGATTTTTTTCTAACCTGGTGGTTTGGCCTTGGAAGAGGCAAAACCAAGGAACGCCTGCAAAACTTAACTCTTCTTGACGTCTTAAAGATTATTGTCAGAACATTCGCGACCGCGATCGGGTGGTTAGTGTCCATCAGCCCGCAAAAACGGTTCTATCGCAAATGCCAGGTCTGGTTCGGCGCGGGGAAATTGCTTGAAGCAATTCGTACAGCCGAAACAAATCAGAAGTCAAGAAGCCAGGTTCAAGGGATTCCACGTTGAATCCGACAAAACGATCTCTAGGGTCCGCTGCGGATGATCAAGCCCAAAATCGGGCTTCGGTCTTGTCCCTTAGAAAGGAAAAGGTGGCGCTGTCGATGACGCAAGCGGATCACGATATCATCCGCCGGATTTATGAACGCGGCACCGTCACCGGCTCGAGCGGGAAAGTCCAACCCCTGCACTCGGCTATTGATGCTCGCGAGGGAGCGTTCTTGAAACGGATTGTTCTGTCCGATCCTTCGGTCAGGAAAACTTTGGAAGTTGGCTGTGCCTTTGGACTTTCCTCGCTTCATATCTGCTTGGCAACTGTCGATCGACTCGGAGCTGACCATACCATCATTGATCCGGAACAGAACAAAAGCTGGGACGGCGTCGGCATTAAGAATCTCGAGAGCGCGGGCATTGACTTCTTCCATCTGATCGAAGCGAAATCTGAGTTCGCACTTCCCCAGCTCCTCGAGGAGGACGAAGGAGAGTTCGATCTAGTCTTCATCGACGGCTGGCATACATTTGACCACACGTTGCTCGATTGCTTCTATGCCACCCGGCTGCTTCGCGTGGGCGGCTACCTGGTCATCGACGATTTGGATTGGGCCTCGGTAAGTCGCGCGGTTGCTTTCTTGCGGTGCTACCCCTGTTATCAGGTTTTTGATGAAGTAGCAGACGTTTCGCCGCCTTCGTGGAAACAAACTGTCCTTCGGGTTATTCTCGCGCCGGTCCCGCGGCGCGTTTTGAATCGATTGCTGAATCCGGCCTTGTACCGTCGCCTTTTCGAGCGACGTTCTGCACGCATGATTGCACTCAAGAAAATCTCGGAAGATAACCGGGGATGGGATTGGCACGACGACAGGTTTTAGTGCCAGCACGTCCCATTGTGCGCCCGCCACGCATTGGCGGTAATCACTCATTCACTTCTGTCGCCCATCGGTCAACAGCTCCTGCGGCCAATTATTGGGCGATGCCTAACACTCGACCCGCCTCATTTATCAGTGCTACTCTGAGGCCGAACCCTTTTTGCTTTGAACTCAAACCAATACCCTTCCAGCTTTCAACGATCGAACTCCGCAACTTCGCAGCAACGAGAGGAAAGAGTGACAACTACATCCGTTGACAGAATTAGCGCAATCAAACGGCGCATCCAGACCCGCGAAGCTCGAATTGGCGTAGTGGGCATGGGATATGTGGGGCTCCCGCTTGCCCTGTTGTTCAGTGAAGAGAGTTTCGGTGTCACAGGGTTCGACATCGACTCCCGCAAGGTCGAGACACTGAATCAAGGCGGTTCTTACATCGTCCGCATTCTTCCGGCCGAGATTGCCGCGGCGCGTCAAAAGGGCTTCAAGGCCACGGCCGATTACGGCCAGATATCAAGCATGGATGTCGTCATCATTTGCGTGCCGACGCCCCTCAACGAACACCACGAGCCGGATCTGAGCTTCGTCACGGGGACCGTCTCGAGCATTGCGCCCCATTTGCGAGAAGGGCAGCTCATTATTCTCGAGAGCACCACGTATCCTGGCACTACCGAAGAAGTTGTTGTTCCGTTGCTTGAAAATGGGAATCCGAACGGCCTGCGTGTTGCATGGGATGGAGAATCGCCCGGTTTCTATGTCGCGTTTTCGCCCGAACGGGAGGATCCCGGCAACGATGCAGTCGCCCGCCGGGATATTCCGAAAGTTGTCGGCGGATGTGGCCCTGCGGCTCTGGATCTGTCCTCCGCGGTCTACGGCTCGATCTTTAATCGAACGGTTGTCGTCTCGTCGCCAAAGGCCGCCGAGATGACGAAACTGCTCGAGAATATCTATCGTTGCGTTAATATTGCGCTTGTCAACGAACTCAAGCAGCTTTGCATGCGCATGGACATTAACCTTTTTGAAGTCATCGAAGCTGCCAAAACCAAGCCCTTCGGATTTCAGGCATTCTATCCGGGGCCGGGGCTGGGTGGCCACTGCATTCCGATCGACCCGTTTTATCTCTCGTGGAAGGCCAAGGAGTTCGATTTCCATACTCGATTTATCGAACTTGCCGGGCAGGTCAATATGGAAATGCCCTACTTCATCGTCGAGAGTGTCGCAGAGGCATTAAGTCAGCGTTACAAGTCTCTTTGCGGTTCCCGGGTTCTCGTCTTGGGGATGTCCTACAAACGAGATATTGACGATCTCCGGGAGTCGCCGTCCCTAACCATCATTGAACTCCTGCAAAAGCGCGGAGCGAAAGTCGAATATAACGATCCATTTTTCCCGAAAGTCGGCCAGGGAAGGAAATACGCTCTCAATATGACGAGCACGCCGCTCTCGAAAATACCGGAATTCGATTGTGTGGTCATAGTAACGGACCACTCGCAGTACAACTTTAACGAGATTGTCGGCCAGGCACAGTTGGTTGTAGACACGCGCAACGCTACGCGAGACATCAAGGCTGAGAATATTGTCAGATGTTAATTGCCGTCTCGCGGACCATGAATCGATGAACATCCTTGTGGCCAGCATCCAGCTGCCATGGCCTTTGGACTCAGGAGGCAAGGTAGCGCTGTACTCTTGCCTCGAATGCCTTCGCCACGATCACCACTTTACGTTGGTCTGTCCGGTCAGGACTCGAAGTGGCCTAAGGGACGCTGTGGCGCTGCAAGCCCAACTTCCCGAGATAACAGTTCGCGCAGTTGACTGTCGATGGCCGGAAGAACTTGACAAGGCTAATGATGACCTTGTGATGCGCAAACTTCGATCGGCCACCATCCGATATTCCAAGTGGAAAAATAGACGAAATCGAATCGCCCCTCCGCAGACAGAAGAACAAATCTATATTTATCCGTTCGAACCATTGCCTCAAGCATTCATTGACGCTATCGCGGAAGAATTATCGCGGGGCGTCGACCTGGTGCAGGTCGAATTTGCGGAAATGTTATCCCTCGGGGCCTGGTTGCCGCCGGAGATTCCCAAGGTATTTATTCATCATCAACTTCACTTTGTGTACGCGAAAAGATTCGCTGCTGCCCGCAAGCGCGGTGGCTTTTTCGAATATCTTCAAAGCATGATGCGCATCCAGGAGCGAGCTTATCTCCAGAAGTTCGACGGCGTTGTGGTTTTCAGCGATGATGACAAAAATGCGCTCGCGGACTGGTTACCAGGCGAGAAGGTACATGTAAGTCCATTTCCGATCGCATGCGCATCAAAGGCGACGAACGATCAAGCCGACGTTTCGTTTACCTGTATCGGTTCGGAAAGCCATTTTCCCAACCGTGACGCCTTGGAATGGTTGGCGTCGGAGGTATGGCCCAAAATCGTTGAGCAAAGGCCGAGTTCCAAACTCAAAGTGATCGGGCCCTGGAGTGAAGCATCGCAGACGCGTTTATCCAGGCCTGGCATCGAATTCATGGGATATGTCCCGGATTTAGCGAAAGCACTTAACGGGAGCATCTTGCTGGTGCCGCTTCGAATTGGAAGCGGCATTCGCGTCAAACTCCTCGATGCGATGTCACAAGGAGTTCCCGCCGTTAGCACATCAATTGGCTGCGAAGGGATCCCTGCAACCGACGGCGTCGATATTCTGATTCGTGATGACGCGTCGGAATTTGCCGCGGCTGCTGTCCAGCTTCTCGATCATCCCGATCTTCGTGCACGATTGGCAATCGCGGCGAGGGAACTTGTGGCCAGGCGCTATTCTCCTGAGCGGGTTCGACAACGTCGGAATGAAATATATCGGATCGTCTGCCGGCAAGTGATGGGCCGAGGCCAGGCAGAGGCAAAAAGTTGAAGACCTCGATTAAGACAATCGCATTTCACCTTCCGCAGTTTCATCCCATCCCCGAAAATGATCAATGGTGGGGAAAAGGATTTACTGATTGGACAAACGTCGTGAAGGCCAAGCCGCAGTTCGAGGGGCACTATCAGCCCCATCTGCCTGCCGACCTCGGGTTCTATGATTTGCGGGTAGCCGAATCCAGGGAGGCGCAGGCAAACCTCGCACGCCAGCACGGGCTCTACGGGTTTTGTTATTACCACTATTGGTTTGAAGGTCGTCGCCTGTTGGAACGGCCAGTCAATGAGATCCTGGCAAGCGGTCGGCCCGACTTTCCATTTTGCCTTTGCTGGGCAAATGAAACCTGGAGCCGCACGTGGCTCGGCCACGAAAGCCAGATTCTTATAAAACAGACTTACAGTGAACACGACGATCGCGTGCATGCACGGTGGCTGGCAAACACCTTCCTCGATCATCGCTATATTCGGCAAAACAACAGGCCCGTCTTCCTTCTTTACGGTGTGCCGCGGCATCCAAATGTCGCCCGCTTCTGTGACATCTTGCGCGAGGCATCGCGAGAGGCCGGCGATGAGAATCCTTATCTGATCGGAGTGGATTCGCTTTGTTCCTGGCAAGATACCCGAAAATACGGCTTCGACACGACTCTCCACTTCGAACCCCAACTTTCTATCTTTCCCGACCTTTTTGTTGATCGATGGATGCTGCGCAGGTGGATCCGCAATTCGCGTATGGGCATTCGAAGCGGCCACGTCAAAGTCTTTGACTATCGTGAGGGCCGCAGGCGCATGAGCGGACAGCGAGCCGATTTCCCTCAAGTACCTTGCCTTCTTGTCGGATGGGATAATACCGCCCGACGCGGCAAGCGGGGCAGCGTCTTAGTTGGGAACACCCCAGAAGTGTTTGAAGAGGAGCTTCGAAACGCGCTTACTGTTTGGATCGCTTCCTCTCCGCAAGACGATCTGTTTTTTATCAACGCTTGGAACGAATGGGCCGAAGGGAACCACCTCGAACCGGATCTGCGATTCGGACACGGGTATGTCGACGCTCTGAAGCGCGTCCTCGGTGAGTTTGAGAATGGGAGGATCGACTGAAGGCCATCGCGTTCTATCTTCCGCAATTTCACCCCATTCCCGAGAATGACGAATGGTGGGGAAAAGGATTTACAGACTGGACGAATGTTGCGAAAGCCAAGCCGCAATACCCGGGGCATGATCAACCCCATCTGCCCGTCGATCTCGGCCTCTACGATCTGCGTCTGACCGAGTCCCGGGAAGCGCAGGCCGAGCTCGCGAGAGAATATGGAATCCATGGGTTTTGTTATTACCACTATTGGTTTAATGGCCGCCGATTATTGGAGCGTCCCCTCGATGACCTGCTTAGCACCGGGCGCCCCGATTTCCCCTTTTGTCTTTGCTGGGCGAATGAGAATTGGACTAGACGCTGGGACGGGAAGGACAGTGAGATCCTCATCGAGCAGGTGTACTCCGCCTCGGATGATCGCGATCATATTCAGTCCCTCCTTTCAGCCTTCACCGATCCCCGCTATATAAAAGTCGACGGTAAGCCGATTTTTCTCGTTTATCGGGTCAATCGGCTTCCTGAGCCATTACGCACGACCGAGCTCTGGCGGCGAGAAGCAGAGAAGGCTGGTCTGCCGGGCCTGTTTCTTGTCCGGGTTGAAAGCTTTCTCGACGAGACCGGCGATCCTAATCTGCTTGGCTTCGATTGTGCGTTGGAATTTCAGCCCAGATGGCAACTGCTCGAAGGCCGGAGGATCTTTCGCAGGAAGTGGTGGCATCGCCACCGGCTCGGAACCGCCGAACCGGCGTTTACTCAATCGCAGGTCTACAATTACGACGGTCTGGTTCAAGCCGCCCTGACAATGACCCTGCCGCCGTATCCCATGATTCGTGGAGTGTGTCCAGGCTTCGATAATACGGCGAGGCGCCAAAGCGGTGGAGTGATTCTCAGGGACAGTACCCCGGCGAGCTACGCGCGTTGGCTCTCGACCGTCGTTCATGCAAACTGTTCACCCGGATTGAATCAAACACCGGAGGCTGAGTTTGTTTTTATTAATGCGTGGAACGAGTGGGCGGAGGGTAACCATCTCGAGCCTTGTCAGAAGTGGCAGAGAGCATATCTCGAGGTAACGCGCGACGCGCTGCGACAGGTACAAAACACGTTGTAACTGGTGGTCTCACATCGCGTCCGAAGAAGTGAAAACAACAATTTGCGCAATCTGTCTCCAAAGCCGGCGTCGACCCATGCCGAGTGCGGAGGCTCCAAGAAGATGAACAGCGCGCTGGTTATCGTCATTCCTTATTACAAGGCCAGGTTCTTCCGGCAAACGTTGGAGTCGTTTGCTTGCCAAACGTGCAAACAGTTCGAATTATTTGTTGGCGACGACGCGAGTCCCGAGAGTCCTGTGGACCTGATTCGAGAATATACACCAAGACTTTCCATCACCTATCACCGGTTTGAAGCGAACCTCGGGAGGGCATCACTGACGCAACACTGGAACCGATGCGTCCGCATGACGCGCGATCCCTGGGTATGGCTGTTTTCCGATGACGATTTCGCTGAGCCCACATGTGTTGAGTCTTTGCTGGAAGCTTGCAGGAAAGCGCCAGTCTCGGATGTTTACCGCTTTGAGAAATCGACGGTCGACGATGCCGGACGAGAGCTTTTTGCGGGAGTTCCGGTTCCGGACGTTGAATCATCCGAGGAGATGATTCTTGCCCGTTTCAGAGATCTGCGATCCATCACAATTCCCGAGCACGTGTTCTCCCGATCTGCCTTTGACAGAGAAGGCGGTTTTGTCGACTTTCCCCTGGCGTGGTTTGCAGACGACGCCAGCTGGGCCGCGATGGGCCGACGAACGGGAATTAGAACGGTTCGCGGTCCTCGCGTCTTTTGGCGGAACGGAAGCTATAACGTGTCGGCGGTTAACAGTTCAATCCCAACCAAAGTCGCTTCGTTCATGTCATACCTGAAGTGGTTGCGGATCTCCTTTCAGCGAGAGAGTTTTCAATCGGACCTCACAGGAGCAGTACGCGACTGGATCCCGATTGGATTCCGCTGGCTCGGTGATTTCGCACCGCTCGATACAATCTTCACTTTCTGGCGGTTCTATGCTCGCTTTTCCGGAAAACCAGAGCTGCCGCTGCTCTTGAAAATGCTCGCGTGGAACAGCGTTTGGGCGTATCGTTTGCGTCAGGTGAAGCGGGCCGGAGGCAGGTTACGACGCAGAATCGGGCGGCCGAGGTTAGACGAATGCACATAATGTATCTCGTCAAGCGGTGGGAGCACCACACTCGGTCGGGCGGCTACGACGCTCTTGCAAACACTCCAGGCGCTCGAGTCGTGACTCGGCCAAACCCCACGGGTATACCTCGCATCGTGGCCAGGCAGGTCTGGAAACGTACAGTAGACAAGTCCCACCTTCTGGACTATCGCTATGAGGATTGGTTGGCGGAACTGAAGGTCATGGCTGCTGTCGGCCTCACCGGCTGGGCCGACGTGGTGCATGTCCTTTATGGCGACGAGCAATTAAATGTCCTTTTGAAATATCGCTCACTCTTAAGACGACCTCTAGTCGCCACTTTTCATCTGCCGACGTCGCGAACGCTCGACCGGTTTGAGGCAGATCAGGAACGTCTATTGCGCGGTGTGGATATCGCCGTCGCTGTTTCAACGAATCAGCTTCCTGGGCTGGAACGGTGGTTTGGGCGGGGGCGCGTTGTTTACGTTCCACACGGAATTGATACGGTTTGCTTTACGCCCGACGAATCGATCCATCGAAGCCGCACTGTAAGGCTTGTGTCGGTTGGCAATTGTATGCGCGACTGGGAATCGCTGCATCGCGTCATGGATGAATGCAGCGCGCTGAAATTGGATGTCGAACTTGATCTCGTGACCCAGCCGGAATATTTCGCATTTCTCACCGGATGCAACAAGGTCAAGTTTCACTCCGGAATCTCGGAAGCGGAACTGGTTTCTATCTATCGTAAGTCGGATGCTCTATTGTTGCCGCTCCTGGATGCAACTGCCAATAACGCGATTTTGGAGGCAATGGCCTGTGGAACGCCGGTGATTACGACGGACGTCAGTGGAGTGCAAAACTATGTAGGTCAGGATGCGGGCTGGCTGCTTCCCAAGGGCGATGTGACAAGTATGGTTAGCCTGATCAAAACCATTTGTGCCGACAGGGAAGTTGCGGCAAGCAAGCGATATGCTGCCCGGCAGCAGGCATTGAAATTTGACTGGACTGAGATTCGCTTGCAATTGGCCGCCGTATACCAAACGGCGATCACTCAGAAGAGAAATGTGGGAACGTCGATTACACGATCGGCCCTTTGCGATTGATTGCCGGTGTGGAATTAGTTTCCAGCCTTCGGACAGTCTTTGCTTTGTCGTCTCTTGATCTGAGATTTGAAGACTACCCTCACTTAGTGCCGCCGATTCCGCAAGGCGATTTCGAAACCGTGAAAATAGGCAGCAGTAAGGCCTGAGCGGCTGCAGTAGAAAACCGAGCCAAGAATTACAGAAGGCCGGCAGCGCAGTTGGCGGGATTTGTCCCTCCATCCACGCTGCCGGCCTTTTGTGTCTTCAGCGACTGCCGGCGGGTCCGTCTAAGGGAGGGTGAGGGTAGCGATGTTGGTTGGTGCGCTTGACAAGCCATTGGCATCGACGCTCTCCACAATGTAGTCGTAGGCCTGACCATTATCGGCTGTTGAGTCAATATATGTAGTCTGGGTTAGGACCGAAGAATTCAACGGCACAAATGAATATGCTCCGCTTGGCGATCGATAGACGTTGTAGCCGGCTACCGGGTCGGGAGAGTTTGTCGGCGCATTCCAGGTCAAATCAACCTGACCGGTTCCGGCAGTGCCTGCCTCTCCGGTCCCACTCAGGCCGACAGTTGCCGTGGGATTAGTCAGCGAAGTACTGACGACCGTCAGCGTCCCCGTAGCGGCGCCCTGAACAGTAGGATCGAACTCTATGCTGAGCGTCACCGTCTGATTAAGGTTCAAGGTAAGTGGGAAGGTGGCTCCGGATATAGTGAAGCCGCTGCCAGTCACGGTAGCTGCGCTGACTGCCACGGCCGCTGTCCCCGTCGAAGTCAGGGTTACCGACTGCGTTGCGGGCGTATTCACGCTTACATCGCCGAACGTTATGTTGGTCGCGTTGATGTCCAATAGAGGTCCACTCGTGCCTCCTTGAGAGGCGGTACTCAGTTGCAGGTCAAAGGCTTCCGCTACTCCGCCCGCGCTCGCGGTCAGCGTCACGGTCTGCGCGGCGGTCACCGCGGAGACTGTGGCCGTGAAGCTGGCCGACGTCGACCCTGCTGCCACGATTGCAGTGGCGGGCAACGCGACTGCGGCGTTGTTGCTGCCCAGGCTGACCGCAAATCCTCCGCTGGGCGCTGCCGCGCTTAGTGCGACCGTGCAGTTATCAGTCCCAGCCCCCGTCATCGACGAAAGGCCGCAGCTGAGTCCGCTTAATACCGGTGCGCTAGCGCCCGGTTGACTCGAGGCACTCAGCTGCAGGTCAAAGGCTTCCCCCACGCCGTCCGCGCTGGCGGTCAGAATTACCGTCTGCACCGTGGCCACCGCGGAGATGTTGGCTATGAAACTGGCGCTCGTTGCGCCCGCAGCAACTGTCATCGAGGCCGGCACCGTCACTGCGTCACCATTGCTGGACAGGCTGACCGCAAATCCTCCGCTCGGGGCGGCCGTGTTCAGCGTGATTGTGCAGCGATCTGTCCCCGCCCCGGTCATCGACGAAAGGCTGCAGCCGAGGCCGCTTAACGCCGGTGCGCTCGGATCATTTCGACTCGCCGCGTTCAGCTGCAATGAAAATGTCTCCACCGCGTTGCCCGCGCTCGCGGTCAGTGTCACTGTTTGCGCCGTGCTTACAGCGGAGATGTTGGCGTTGAAATCGGCTGATGTTGACCCTGCGGCCACGGTCATAGACGCCGGCACCGTGACTGCGCCACTGGTGCTGCCCAGGCTGACCGCAAATCCTCCACTCGGTGCTGCGGCGTTCAGCGTGATCGTACAGCGATCCGTCCCCGCTCCGGTCATCGACGATCTGAAACAGTTGAGTCCGCTCAACGTCGCTGCGCTCGGACCATCTCGGTTAGCGGCATTGAGCTGCACTGCAAAGTCTTCCACTACACCGCCGGCGCTCGCGGTTAGTGTTACCGCCTGAGCCGCGCTGACCGCGGAGACGTAGGCCGTGAAACTGGCCGACGCTGATCCTGTCGCCACAATCACGGAGGGTGGTAGTGTGACTGCGGCGCTGTTGCTGCCTGCACTCACGGCAAATCCTCCGCTCGGAGCAGTCGCGCTCAGAGTGATTGTGCAGTGATCCGTTCCCGCTCCAGTCATCGACGAACTGTCGCAGTTGAGTCCGCTTAGTGTCGGCGCGCTCTTGCCCACTTGGCCGGAGGCACTCAGCTGCAGGTCAAAGGCTTCCTCTACACCGGCCGTGCTGGCAACCAGGGTCACCGTTTGCGCTGTGGCGACCGCGGAGACGGTAGCTGTGAAACTGGTCGACGTCGACCCGCCAGACACCGTCACAGCAGTTGGTACAGTGACCGCAGTGTTGTTGCTGGCCACGCTGACCGCAATTCCTCCGTCCGGCGCCGCCGCGTTTAGCGTAACGGTGCAGTTTTCAGTCCCCGCCCCCGTCATCGACGGATTCCCGCAGCCGAGGCCGCTTAATACCGGCGTGCTCGCGACAGGTTGTCCGGAAGCACTCAGCTGCAGGGCGAAGGCCTCTTCTGCACCGCCCGCGCTCGCGGTCAGTGTCACCGTCTGTGCCGTACTGACCGCGGAAACATTGGCCACGAAACTGCCTGACGCTGAGCCGGCTTCCACGGTCACAGAACCCGGCACGATAACTGAAGGGCCATTGCTGGCCACGCTGACCGCAAATCCTCCGCTCGGCGCCGCCGCGCTCAACGTGATTGAGCAGTCGTCTGTGCCGGCCGCCGTCATCGACGAGCTGCCGCAGTTGAGCCCGCTCAACACCGGTGGGTTCGCACTATCTTGTTTGGCGGCATTCAGCTGTAGCGCAAATGTCTCCACATCACCACCCGCACTTGCGGTCAATGTCACCGTCTGTGGCGTGCTGACAGCGGGTACGTTAACCGCGAAATTGGCTGATGTCGACCCGGCCGCCACAGTCGCGGAGGCCGGTACGGTGACTGAAGCGTCGTTGCTCGACAGCCCGATCGCGAATCCTCCGCTCGGCGCCGCCGCATTCAGCGTAGCTGTGCAGTTGTCTGTCCCCGCTCCCGTTATCGACGAGCTTGCGCAGCTCAAACCTCCCAAGGTGGCCGCCGCAGTCGCCGCGGTTCCCGTGCCACTGATACCGATCATCGCCGTACCACTATTCGAGCCGTTGCTGGTGATTGTTAACTGCCCGCCCACCGCTCCCGTGGCTTCCGGAGAAAAACTCACATTGATGTTGTAAGCGCTATTGGCGCCTATTGAAATGGGAAGATCGCTTATATTACTCACTGAGAAGGCCTGCCCAGTGACGCTCATCTGTGTAACTTGCAACGTCGTTGAGCCCATATTCCGAAACGTCAAAGTGGAACTTGCACTTTGGCCAACGGGCACCGAACCGAATGAAATAATGCTCGGCGAAGCAGAAAGAGAACCTGCTTGCGCAGCTGTTCCAACAATTATGCCTCCGCCACAACCCGACAACCCGAGAATCACACTACCCAACGCCGCGACGAGAAAGGCATTCTTAATTCCGCACTGGATCTGACGCAAGCGAGTGCGAACGCCCGCGGCGCCGTGACTCCGCAGGTGAACATGGCGAAACAAGACATTGGCCACGATGCATTTGCGGTTCGGTGACCCGCAAAGACAGATATCGTACGAGCTCCTCAAGATAATGGAACCTCGCTCAGCTATTCACTTTTAGGCTTGAAGTTCTCGAATATCTTGGGGATAAATAATCGCTTGCTCCCAGCCGTCTAACTTAATTCGCACCAAAAGTTCCGCACGAGCAACGACAATGATTACGCCGTCTGAGTTTCGCTCCAGCTTCACATTCAGCGATGAATCCTTGCAATAGGTCTCAAGCTTAAATTCAGGGGATGTAGTTAATTCTTAACGCACAAACCCCCTCATCAAGGCTGTGGATTTCTCAATTAACCGAAAGAATGCAATCTACCCGCAACAGCTAAGAACCTGCTCGTAGAAGGTCGAACCTGGATATGAATCGATCCTCAGCGGCAGAAATGTATATCTGTTCCCGCTTGAGTCTTCACATACAGACCTGCGCAAGAGCACGCCGGCTGCTTCAACTTGCCGAAGCAAAATCCCTGAAACTTTATGAATTGGAACGCAATTTGCCGTGCAATCCTTCTGCCAAAGAAGCCTAAGCGTCCAGTCAATCCACTATCTTCCTCAAATTCCGTTGCTTACAGAAGACAAGGGAGGGCTCGCGATTTTTGATTTCGGCTTGTTGCGGACGGAAGGAGTGTAATTTCTTCTCGACCGAGTCGTTATTTCACACCGCGGACTATATAACTGCACCATTTCTAGTGCAGTTATAAGTTCCTTCGGGATAGTTAAACGAATCATCGCGGTGGGCAGGACTTACCTAGCTTCGTATGCGGCGCGCGGTTTCCTTTATACGGCAGATCGTCTGCGATGGCGCCGATTCAAGATCGATACGTGAAAGGTTAAGGTAAGGTGACAGTGGCTATGTTGGTCGGAGCGCTTGTTACGCCGGAGGCGTCAATGCTCTCCACGATGTAGTCGTAGGCCTGACCAGTCTGGGCCGTTGCGTCCACATAGGTCGTCTGTGTCACGGTCGAAGAATTCAACTGAACAAATGAATAAGCGCTGCTCGGTGAGCGATAGACGTTATAGCCGGCTACAGGGTCAGGAGAATTCGCCGGCGCATCCCAGCTCAAATTAACTTGGCCCGGCGTCCCGGTGGATCCCGTCTCCCCGGTTCCGCTGAGACTGATGGTCGCTGTGGGATTCGTGAGCGATGTGCTCACGATGGTCAAAGTGCCGCTCGCGGCCCCTGCTGCCTTGGGATCAAACTGCACGCTGATCGTTGCCGTCTGGCTAGGATTCAATGTGAGTGGAAGGGTCGCTCCGGAGACGCTGAATCCGGTCCCGGCGACTGTGAGCAAGCTAACGGATACTGCTGCGCCGCCGGTCGATGACAGGACCAGTGACTGCGTAGCCGGAGTGTTCAAGGCCACATTACCGAAGGCCACGCTGGAGGAATTGATGCTTAGCGCGGGTCCGCCAGCCCCCAATTGCAGGGAGAAAGTCTGCGTGACGCCGCCCGCGCTTGCGGTCAATGAAGCGGTCTCGCTGGCGGTGACCGCGGAGATCGTCGCCGTAAAACTCGCCGCAGTGGCTCCGGCAGCAACGACTACGCTGGCCGGTACTGTTACTGAGGAATTATTGCTGGCCAGGCCCACCGCGAACCCGCCGCCTGCTGCCGCGACGTTCAACGTGACCGTGCAGTTATCCGTGCCCACTCCCGTTATTGTGCCGCTTGCGCAGCTTAGCGCACTTGGCGCCGGCGTCCCTGTGCCGCTCAAGCTGATCAAGGTCGATGTCCCACCTGAAGAGTTGCTGGTGATCGTGAGCGCCCCGGTCGCCGCCCCGGCCACGGTCGGATCGAACTGTACGGTGAGTGTGGCAGTCTGACTACCTGTTAACGTAATCGGAAAAGTCACTCCAGAGACGGTGAAGCCTGCACCGGCCACAGAGGCGGCGCTGACGGTCACCCCCGAGCTTCCACCCGATGACAGAATCAACGTCTGGGTCGAGGCCGAATTCACATTATCGTTGCCAAACGACAAGCTGAACGAGCTCACGTTGAGTGCGATGGCAGCTGCTCCCAGCTGCACGCCGAAGGTCTCTGTTACGCCGTTTGCAGTGGCCGACAATGTCACCGCTTGTGCCACGTTCACTGCCTTTACGAACGCGGAAAACGTTGCGCTGTTTGCGCCGCCGGCGACCGTGACTGCCGGGGGAACCGTGATCGCTGGATTGCTGCTGGCCACGCTCACTGCGAATCCCCCGCTTCCCGCTGCCGCACTAAACGTCAGCGTGCAGGTGTCGGTTCCGGCTCCGGTCATCGACGCGCTGGCGCAACTCAGTGCGGTCAGCGTCGGAACGCCCGTCCCGCTCAGGCTCACGGCTGTCGAAGCCCCCGAGAAGGAGTTGCTGTTCAGAGTCAGAGAACCCGAGTCAGTACCAGCGGCTACCGGATCGAATTGGACGGTCAGCGTCACGGTTTGGTTGGGATTCAGAGTCATTGGGAATGAAGCCCCGTTGACCGCAAAGCCCGTCCCTGCGATCGACAACGAATTGATGGCCAGCGGCAAATTCCCGGTTGAAGAAAGAGTCAGCGTCTGCGTCGCCTGCGTATTCAGGTTCACGTTGCCGAACGAGATCCCTGAGGAACTCACCGTTAGCTTGGCCCCCGATGCAACCAGTTGCAGTGAGAATGTTGCCGGAGCCCCACCCGTGCTCGCCGTCAGTGTCGCCGCTTCTGTCGAATTGACCGGCGAAACATTCGCTGTGAAGTTCGCGCTGCTTGCGCCCGCAGCCACAGTCACCGAGGCCGGAACACTGACCAGCGAATTGTTGCTCGAGATTCCGACTGTCAATCCGCCGCTTGCCGCTGGCGTGTTCACAGCCACCATGCAGCTATCGGTTCCCGACCCGACAAACGAGTTGCTTGCGCAACTCAGTCCGGTCAATGCCGGTACGCCTGTGCCGCTCAGGCCAATCACCGTCGAGCCTGAACCCGTGGCATTGCTTGCAATCGACAGCTGTCCGGCTTGTCCACCGGCCGCTGTCGGATTGAACTCCACGCTCAGCGTGAGCGTTTGACCGGGAGACAGCGTTGCCGGCAGACCCCCGCCGGAGATCGAAAAGCCAGCGCCTGTGAGAGACGCTGCACTCACGGTCACCGCCGCAGAGCCCGTTGAGGAAAGAACCAGGGAATGCGTGACATTCGAGCCCACCGAGACGCTGCCGAATGAAACGCTCGAGGCGCTGATCCCCAGAATTGCTGACGCAGCGCCCAATTGAACATTAAAAGTCTGTGCCACGCCGCCCGCGCTCGCAGTCAACAGCGCGGCTTGCCCTGAGGCAACAGCGTACGCGCTCGCCGAAAACTCCGCGCTCGTCGCTCCAGCCGGCACCGTGACTGAGGCGGGCACGACGATCGCGCTGTCGTTGCTGGTCAGGCTTACCGCCAGGCCGCCGCTCGCCGCGGCCGCATTCAACGTCACCGTGCATGTGTCGTTTGCCGATCCTGTAATGGATCCGTTGACGCACGTCAGCGCAGTCAGCATCGGCACGCCCATGCCGCTCAGTGTCACTGAGGTTGAGTTTGCACTCGATGCGTTGCTGGCGATCGTCAGCTGGCCACTTGCCGACCCTGTCGCTGCGGGGACGAACTGGATGGTAATCGTTGCGCTGGCGTTAGCGCCGATCGTCATCGGCAAGGCGCCGCTCCCGCTGAGCGAGAAGGGCTGCCCCGACAATTTCAAACCCGTGATCTCAACCGCCGCAGATCCGGTGTTGGTAACGGTGATGACGCTCGTCCCCGTTTTGCCAACAGCCACTTGGCCAAAATCCACCGTGCCCGACGACACCGAGAGGGTTCCCGCCACCGAATTAGTTACAAAAGACCCTGAGCATCCGCTCAGGACGAGGCCGCAGGTAAATGTCAGCAGCCCAATTAAACTGAACTTCAAGTGGCGCATAACCCCTCCGAACGGGCGCAAAATCTATATCGGCGCACGAGCGAGATTTGTCGCCAAGGCGAACTGAAGTAATCAATGAGGATTACTAATGTAGCCAGAGTATATCCACATGCATGGGTACGATTGAACGTTACCTCACGTTACTTTTGGGGAATTTAGTACCGTTGCGGCTATCCCGCTTTCGTGTTAGTCGGCCGTGTGGCACACGAATATTCACTCGATTGGGCATCGCCGCAATCGGTGCAATGAAGCGATAGGTTGTTCAGAATCTGATAGATAGACCTGCACGATTTCAAGTCCTGAAGCGGTCCTGGCGCGGATGCACGCCCCCGCGTCGGCGGAGCAAATGTGTTGTGACGGTTGGCACAGTCACTATTTTGGGAAATTCAGGGGTTTTTTCTCGGCGATCGATTCTAGAGAACGGCTTTTGCAATCGCGGCCAATTGCATGAACGAAGTGCCCTCATAGATCGTTCCAATCTTCGCGTCACGATAGAGCTTCTCCACTGGCGACTCTTTCACGAATCCCGCCCCTCCAAGGACCTCAACGGCAAGGCTCGCCACGCGTTCCGCAACATGCGACGCGAGGTATTTGCACATCGCCGCTTCCTTGCGGAAATCCATGCTCGCGTCCTTCAAACGCGCCGC
>CAZHOO010000002.1:0-126679 GCA_964533905.1 uncultured Occallatibacter sp.
TGTCGGCGCGCCAGCTCTTGATCCGCTCTTTGATCTGCTTGCGGTTCAGGTTGTGCTCAAGCGCCTGCTTCGCCAGCTCCACCACTTCATCGTCCGCTGCGAAACGCAGAGCGATGAGCTGGTCTTCCGTCAGCCGGTAGATCTGCGTATGCCACTCCGTCGGCGCAAGGGCCTGCAGCCGCAGCCGCTCTTCAAGCCGGATCACGCGGTCCTGCACCTTCAAGGGGTACGTGCGCAATCGGAACAGCAGCACCAGCGACGCCAGTGCCACCACCACCAGCCACACTGAGTTGAAGCAGAAGTGGTGGACACAATAGATGATCGCGATGACGATGCTGGCTATCGAAATGAAGGTGAGGAAGAAATGATACGGAGGGTCGAAACGTCCATGGTTCTTGAAACTTTGCGGCTCACTCATCTGTCGCGCTCGTTCCCTGCAGGCCTTGATTCGCTCTCGCGGCCGTTGGCGTTGCAGCCACAGCACCCGGAGCCTGCTCACCTGCACTGGCCGAATTCTCTTGGGTGGGGCTTGGCCCTGTCAACGCGGATAAGTTCTCCGGTCCCAGAACCGTCGGCTCCTTCGGAATCAGGTGATAGCGCCCGCGGATCAAATAGTCCACAAACAGTCCGCCAGCAATGTACGGATTCATCAATGCGATCGGGATGGCGTAGATCGTCGTCACGAACGACTCGTCGATCGTCTTCGTCGAACCGCTCCGGTGCCGGTAGCCCGGGATCTGCGGAATCTCGAAGACCCTCAAATCCGTCATCGGATTCTTGCGCCCAAATCGCACCAGCTTGTATGTGATCTGCTTCGGCGTTGTCATCCCGGCATCGGGGAAGATGCTGCGCCTGAACGTGCGCGGAAAGTAGTCGTTCAAAATCACGCGCGCAAAATCCGCGCAGTTTTCAAAAAGTAGATCGAATCGCGTCCGGTTCGGCTCCGCATTCAGCTTCTTGATCAGCGCATCGTCCTGCGCCTCCGAGGTCTCGAACCGAAACGCATAAATGCGTCGCTCATACGCCGCGCCGAGCAGTTGCGTCCATCCGCCGTGCACCAGGTTGCCCGGCGACAGATTTGCTCCCAATTCCTGCAGGTGCTGCTCCCGGTAGTGGCTGCGCAACTCGACCACCGTGTCGTGGTCCACATGCGTCGGAACATCCGCCGCATTCTCTACCGAGTAAAGATAGGGAATCAGGGGAATGGCCACCCAGTCGTATCCGTCAATGCCCTGGTAGCGCGCAATCACCGCCCCCAGTTCGCCTGGCCCGCAGCGGCGCAGCTTCACCGGAGTCTCGGCGCAAATCCGCTCGAAGTAGATCGCGTTATGTCCGGTCGGGTTCAGCGCGCCGAAGAAGCCATACGGCTCCTCCATTAGCAGCGCCGCTTGCGCGTGCGCGCAAAACGAACCTGCCGCGAAAACGACCAGCAGGAATGCGGTGTTCCGAAGTCTTGAGAGCATCGGCTTCCCTTTGGGGTAAGGTGACTGGTTCTCTCTCATTCAGTATGCCCTAACTTCGATTAAGGCCCTATCAACAGGCCCCCGGGCAACCTTCAGTTGTCGACGATTCAGGGCCCCTGCGCGTAAAGCAGCGCCGGCAAAGCGCCGCCTTTGAGTTAGATGCGTTTTCCGGCTGATTGTTGCGGTCCGGCGACCTCGGCCGCCCGGTAAAAGATCTTCCCCCGTCAACCGCGAATTGCGCTACTCGTGGGGAGGAACGATGATTGTGGTCTCCTGCACTTCGATCAACCCCGACCCGATTCGCTTCTCCAGTTCGGGCAGCACCGCGTCCACTTTCTCCCGCGTTTCAATGAACTCGATCTTGATCGGAAGATGGTCGGATATTTCAAGGATGTGCGCCGAGTGCATATGGTGCTTGGCTCCGAATCCCGCGACGCCCTTTACCACCGTGGCTCCGGAAATCCCGCTTTTGAACAAGAAGTCGAGGATTGAAGTGTAGACCGGGACATGGTGATGCTTGGCTCCATCGCTCACGTATACGGTCACTTTGACCGCCTTCCCCGTCGTCAACATGGCTTCTATCTCCGCTCTTCCCGCCGCATGGAATGAAGTGCGCTCGGCCCGCGCCACTCCGATTCCAAGTGAACAACGAACGATTGAAGCACCTTTGCGGTGAACTTGCAACTGCGCCTGACCTGCCGCCGTCTATCTAGAGCAGGTCGGCGAGCGCGGTTCCGCACCACGTTGCGGCGAGACCCATGACCAGGCTGCCGGCCGCGTAGATCCCCGCCAGCAAAAACGCTCCTGATCGCATGGTCGACAGCGTTTCCCATTCATAAGTCGAGAAAGTGCTGTATGCTCCGATGAAGCCGATCGGGATGAAGAATCTCCATGCAGGATTCAGATCTGCCCGCTTGCCAAAGTATGTGAGCGTGAATCCGATAATCACACATGCCGTGATGTTGATGACCAGCGTGCCATAGGGAAACCTGCTTCCCATCCGGCCCGAGATGGTGGACCCGACCCAATATCTCAGGATCGAACCGAGCGCGCCGCCCACAGCAATCAGAAGGTACTTCTGCATTGCCACTCTCCTTGGACAACAGTATTCCCGCGCGGCTCCGGCGGCGCACACTCGGCTGAGAACGCAATTGCGCAGCAACGATCGTGCCACCGGTTCTGCTCAGGTTGTATCCAGGGATCAGGCTGCGACATGACTCCGCAACAGGATTCCCTGTCAGGAGTCATCATCTGTCCGGCCTATCGGAGGGGACAGCGGTTAAGGGTGAACTCCTTCACCACTGCATTGATTACAACCTGCCACGAGCTTGTATGTCAATGCGCAACTTCGCGCCAGACTAATTGCACAATGAGAGGTCGCGGGGAACCTGCGTCAGCGGTCGTCTCGCTCTGACTTGTCCTTGCGCGATTCTGTCATGGCGATGCGCGTTGTGCGCGTAGCGCCGGCAGCCGCCAGCAGGAAACTCCGCATCTGCGGCGTGAACTCCCTGCGCTCCGCAACCTTTTGCGCGAAACTGAAGATCCAATAAAGAGAGCAGCAGGCATAGCCGGCCACTTCAACACGATAGAGAATCTTGAACTGGGACACGGTGGCCCCATGGGTCTGGAGAACCGCCACGGTAAGAGCGATGATAGAAAATACGCCAAGTCCGGTGGCAATCTGCAGCTCACGATCGCGCCAGCCGATGGAAAGGAGCTGGCTGGCCCCGGCAAGGACCAGGAAGAAAAGTATGCGAAGGATGGACATGGTCTGCTGGATTTGCGCGCAAAGGAGCAACTCCTTGGATGCGCTGTGCGCCAAACCCGGAAGGGCGGCGAAAGGCCAGATGGCGGCGCCCGCAACCAGGATCAGTATTCCCACCAGCCACACAGAGCTTCGCGGCAAAGATCCACGGAGCGGCCGGAGCACGGACCATGCCAGCTCGACCAAAACACCGAGGAGCAAAGCGGCATCGATCATTGTCTGCGCGAAAAGCACCGGCAAGAATTCGCCGGTGTAGTAACGAGAAATCAGGAACACGCCGACGTTGCTGGTCACGTCCCAAATGCAGTACACGCAGAAGACAGGCAGAGTTTGCCACATGCGGCGATAAAAAAGCAGCCCAATGACGGTCGTCTGGGCCAGAAGCAAAAGAACGAAGAGAGCGTTTTCCGCGTTGATATTCAATTGGTCCAATCCATCGCACGGAGCGGCTCAGCCATAGCTCGTTCATCGGCTCGGTGAGCGATACGATCATAGTCTACGTCTTTCGCTTTTGCCCGCGAAATACAAAAGGCCCACCTCAGAGAGGTGGGCCTTTGTAGTAAACACAAAAGCCGACTATCAAAGCCGAGTATCAACGTACGGTCGTAACTGATCGCCAAGCCGCTGCGATCAAGCCGCGAGTAAAAGCCTTAGCCCCGATCATGACCCGGCTGTGCGGCTCCCAATCAGACGGAAGGCTCACGAGCCTGCTTGCGACCAGCCAAGACGGAAACGTTTAGTGCGCGTTCCCGATGATCCAAGGAAATGCATTCGCCATGGTTGCAGACAATAGAAGCACAGTGATCAAACCATATTTCAGGATTTCCAGCTTACGCATGATTCTCTCTCCCGGCGAAACTCCGCCTAAAACTCTTGCAAAAGAAGAGTAACCCAAATTGTGTAGAGACGCTACAACAAAAGTGTTATCAAAGAAGTTTTTTTACGCGAGTACCCATTTGCCTGGGACATAGGTAACAACAACTTGGGTACTTCACGCGAAAATTCGGTATCTCTTCGCTTTACGGGCCAGTTTCTTCACCAGTTGAGCGCTCGCTATGACCATTCCCAGACAAATCTGCCCCGCTTGAACCATCGCCTTCGCCTCGTCGATGAGCTCGACCACCCCCACCCCGGAAAGCTCCAGGTTCTGCTCGAGCCAACCCGAACTTGCGGGTTGAAGGGATCAGGGAAGCACAAGTTACCGCCCTTCGACCGTTTCGTCCTCGTCCGGTTACTAGACTGAAAACTTTCGTGCCGTGGGCCAAATCAATAAAACTGAGTACATTGACAGGTGAGCCATCCTCATTGGGGCACGATCTATGAACCCTCTTCACCCAGAATCGCCGCTGTCGTCTGGTGGGCAATCGACTGCTCATGGCAGGCAAGAAGTTCGCTGCGCGGTTCGGTTTCCTCTTTCCCTGCCAGTTGTGCTGTCGGCGGGTGCAAATGAGATCGCGGGCCTCACTCGAAACATCTCCGCCAGCGGTGTACTCTTCGCCCTCGGCGAGAGTTTGCCGGTTGGAGCTGATGTCAATTTCTCGATGCGCATGCCACGTGCCGTTCTTGGCGCCCCTCAGGATGTTCTAGTCCACTGCAAGGGACGTGTGGTACGCTGCTCCTCAAGCCACAATGAGCACCTCGCTGCAGCCACAATTGATGACTATCGATTCGCGGAGCATTGAGGTTGCAGTTGGCCTAACGGCAGCCGACTATGGAAATCCTCGACGATAGCCCTGAAGGTGAAAGCGCTGATACTCCGGTTAAGCCGGGTACCGTTCGCGTAATTCTCGCGGATTCCCAGGCTATCTACCGAGTTGGAATTCGGAAGGTCTTCGCTCTTGAAGATGATATCCGGGTCGTTGCACAGGCTGACTCATTGGAAAACCTCCGCGCCGCAATCGAGCGTTACCCCACTGACATTGTGCTTTTGGAAGGTGGCATGCTGGCCGGCACGGCTAACGCGATCCCCGAAATCCTGCGTCTCGCACCCGACGTAAAACTGATCGTTCAGGCCGTTGCGGCCGACGAAAATCACACTGTGGAACTCTACAGGCGCGGCGTTCGTGGGATTGTTTCTCGCTCCATTTCGCCGGATCTACTGGTTCGTTGCGTGCGCCGTATTGCTGCCGGTGAAACGTGGATTGACAACCAGTCTGTCAACTGGGTGATCGATGCCTATCGGGCTCAGGCTGCTGCGCTCGTAAGTCCGCGTAACCAGCCCCGCCTTTCGCCCAAAGAGATGTCGATCATCACTTGCATCACTCAAGGCAAACGAAACAAGGAAATCGCTTTTCAATTGGGCACGACCGAGCAAGTCATCAAGAATTACCTGCGGAAGATCTACGATAAGCTCGGAGTATCGGACAGGCTCGAACTAGCTCTCTATTGCCTGCACAACAAAATCATCCAGTCGGACATGGATGAGGAAACTGTGGCTCAGAAGATTGTCGCCACATAGCAGCAGCCCTTTCTCGCCACACGATTCCCCGAATCTCCAACTTTGCAGCCCTAGTTGGACGCCTCTTCGTCCGCGCACGATTGGCGTGCGTTCTCGAGCAACCGAATCATCTCTGTCAATTCTCCGCGGCCAAAATGCCCCAGCAGTTCCAGCGGAATCTTCTGAATGATTGGATCCATGGCCTGCAGCAATTCCAGGCCCGATTCGGAGATTTGAGTCATAACGACGCGGCGATCCTGGCGGTCGCGGTGTTGGCGAATCAGCTTTAGGCGCTTCAGCCGCTCTAACAATCTCGTAATGTCGGGTTCCACGGCGATCATTCGCTCGCCGATGACCGCGCAAGGCAGACCATCCGGTTGTGCCCCGCGCAGAATCCGTAGCACGTTGTACTGCGTTGGCGTAAGGCCCCATTTGCGGGTGCCGCGCAGGAATGCATGCTGTAGGCAGTCCGATGTGCGCATTACATTCAGGATCGCCTCTTCCTCTAGGCTTGAGAATGGCGACGCCTGTGCGATCTCAGATTTCAGACTTGCCACTCAATAATCCTCCAGGCCCGCTCCGGCCTTCAAAGATCAATCAACCTCAATTACCCGCACCCTTAGGATGCTTTGAGCAAGATAGTCGTTGCAACAACAATAACGGTATTGATATTCGGACTGTTGGCGAGGAAACCGCTGTTGCTCGGCCTCAATTTCTGGTTGAGATTCCGCCATCCGCCCCATTGACTTGCGCTTTAGTCTGTTATGCTCCCGGCTGTGTCTGTACTCGGCCCGTTTCGACAGCTGACGCGCCCCCAGCGCCATGTCTTTGTGGCCGCATTTCTCGGCTGGACGCTCGATAGCCTCGACTTCTTCCTCCTCGTCTTTTGCGTCAACGCCATCGCCGGCGAGTTTCGCGAAAAACCCTCCACGGTTTTAGGCGCCGTATTCCTCACCCAGGCCTTTCGTCCGGTCGGCGCACTGCTCTTCGGCATGCTGGCCGACCGCTATGGCCGCCGTCCCGTGCTTATGACAAATATCCTGGGCTTCTCCATCATCGAGTTCGCTTGCGCCTTTGCTCCCTCGCTCAATGTCCTGCTGGTGTTGCGGGCACTGTTTGGAATTGCCATGGGCGGCGAATGGGGCGTTGGCGCTGCGCTGGCCTTTGAATCCCTTCCAAAGGAAGGCCGCGGCACATTCTCCGGAATCCTCCAGGAAGGGTACGCATTCGGGTCGATTCTCGCTTCAGCCGCCTTCGGGTTGCTGTTTGCAGGCTTCCATTGGCATGGAATCACTGTTCCGGCGATCGGCTGGAGGGGACTGTTCATCCTCGGATCCGGGCCCGCTCTGCTCGTGTTTTATATCCAGGCGCGCGTGCCTGAATCGCCAGTCTGGCTTGCCGGGATGCGCAAGAGAGAAGAGCGAGCCGCCATTCACTCCGGTCCCGCCCTGCCGCGGGAACTATTTCATTTCATCCCCACATTCCTATTCCTCGTCGTTCTCATGACAGCCTTCATGAGTTTCTCTCACGGTACGCAGGATGTTTATCCCACTTTCCTGGCTGTTCAAATGAAGCTTTCTCCGCAGATGATCGGCCTCATCGGAGTTCTCTATGGCGTTGGTTCCATCGCAGGCGGAATTTTCTTCGGCACGCTCTCTGAAAGATGGGGCCGCAAGAAGGCGATCATAACTGCGGCGCTGTTGGCGATTCCCGTGATCCCCCTCTATGCTTTCGGCCATTCCGCCCTCACGCTTGGGGTCGGTGCGGTGCTGATGCAGTTTATGGTTCAGGGCGCGTGGGGGGTTGTTCCGGCTTATCTTACGGAGTTGTCGCCCGCCCCAGTGCGCGCCACTGCGCCCGGTCTGGCCTATCAGCTGGGTGGCCTCATTACGTCATGGAATGGCAAAGGACAGGCATTGGCAGCCGAGCGATGGGGCAGCTATCGAGCAGTCCTCGCTATCACCGTCGTCGTGGTCGCGCTTTCGCTCGCGGCGTTGGCGGCGATGGGGCGCGAGGCCCGCGGTCATGAAATGAGCGAAGCATAGATTGCGCACAACCGCTCATGCAATGCACTTTTCATAATCCCTTCTGGTTACGGCATCCGAGAATGCAGCCGCTCGGCAGCATCGCCCAAATCCTCTCCAGGATCCGCGACCAAAGTAATCTTTCGTCGTTACCAACTCGTTGAAAAAACGTGTCTCCAAGGATGCAGCGCCTGCCTTCGCAAGTCCCACCTTCGCGGCATTGTTCGAAAGGTTCCAAACCGATAGCTTCGATACCACAGACTTCGGCGCCAATCGACCTGATTGACGGCTGCAATGCGACCGAAAACTGCTTCAACAGTTCGTCGCGATAAATGCAGCAGCAACATCTCGGTTCACCGCCGGTCAGGAACATGAAAGCACGCAAATGGTCGACGTTTTGACCCAATGCTTCGACTCTGAGAACCGGGCCTCGCATCGTCATTGCTCAAGGACGGTTTCGGGAAAACGCGACGCCCGCGAGTTGAATTTTAGAACCTTCTGCTTGTTTCCGAGTTAGCAATCGCTGGAGCGGCTCAGTGAGCCAAGCTTTTCCACAATTCGTTCCGGCAAAGCCGCCCCTGACGCCTCTGAGCGCTTCTGGAAAATCTGCTTTGGAGTTCCGTTTTAATCAGACCGGCCATCGTACGCATCCAATACTCCGACTCGAAGTGCGCCGCAGCTTACAGATGCATCGCCGTCTCGCCATTGGGCTGGCTTTGATCGGATTGGCCCTCGCCCTGATTTACCTGCTCAATGCCTGGTCCATTTGCACGGTACAGAATCTGAACGGGTTCTATCCTGCGCGTTCCAGCAACGTCGCAAACTCATCGCTCAAGCAGATGACAGCTATGGGTCCCGGGTCTGGATCCCGGCGAACGGAATTAGTCTCGAGATTTGCCGGCCGCGGCCCGCATGTTGGTCGGCATTTTCCTGGATCTATCGACATTGGAAATGATCCTGGATTGCCCGGCCTGGCCGGCGCCTCTATTGTTCCCTGGTATTCGGCCGATTCCGGTGTACTTCGCAACGCTCTCGTGCTTCTTCTCAGTTTCATTTTTCTGGGTGGCTTGATTGCGATCGTCGCTCACAAAGCAGATCCGCGGGTTTATATCGCCTCTGAGGTCGAGCAGCTTCTGGGCTTTCCTCCAATGGCGCAGTTGCCCGACTTTTCCGAAGTCGCAAATGAGATTACGGAGGAGCATCTTCTCCGGCTGGCCTCCGGAATCGATCTCGGATTCAGAGACCGTGGCTTCAGGCGTTGTGTCTTGACTGGCGCTGGCAGTGAAGTCGGCGTCACAACAGTCGCCACTCGCTTGAAGAAATTACTTGAGACGATGGGAAGAGCATCTGTGGTTGCGGATGCCGCCGAAGGTCTGAACCTTGCAGAAAGCAAGCAAAGCGAGATGGTTCTTGTCGACGCCGCACCTCTTGCAGACTCGGAAGAAACCGAGCGGCTTGTGCAGTCCGCCCACTGCACCATTGTCGTGATTGAATCCGGTGTAACTACGCGCACACAACTGCGTACCGTGGCCAACATTCTTCAGCGCATCAAGGCACCGGCCGTCGGGTTCGTCCTCAATCGGGTGCGCTTGGCAACGGCTGATCCTGAATTCCGGCGATCCATCAGGGAAAAGGGAAAACAGCTCTGCAAGCAAGGCCAGTTTACGGACTGGCAAATGCTCCAGACACTCGAACAGGCGATCGAAAAGGGCCGCGCGAGCCTTGACCTTGACGTCGCGACTTCGCCAAGTCAGGCGGCTGCAAGACCTCTGGAAAAAATCTCACCAACCGCTTCGCTCTTCGACGGATCGTTTCCTCCCGACAGGTCCGTCCCCCCAAAGCAGGCCGACGTTTCCGAACCGGCTTCTGTCCAAGGTATTCGACTCGTCCCACACTCGCGTCCCGCGCCAGCCAATCAATTGGGCGAGGAGATTCTGTCGCCCGTTGCTGACATCGCATCGCAATTCGATCAGGTTCCCGCGGAGCAAAACGCTGAGGTTAACCAGACACCGATTGCAGCTCACAGCGGCACTAACGGTAATGCGACAGGCCACGAGCCGGCAAATCCAAGCCGGCAGAAGGCGGCCCACGTTTCGCTGCCTCGGCTCAGTGACTTGAGGAGTATGCGCTTTTCGCAGGCTTTGAGAGAGCTGGATCTGGCACGGCACCCCGCATCACCCAGCAGCAGCATTGAGTTGCTGATGAGCGCTATTGCGCCCTTTGAACCAATGTTCACCCACACGGAACTTCCGCCCTCCAAGAACGATGATTTACCCGAAGCGGCACCGACCGAACCCGATCTGCCGGCTTCGCTGCGGGCATTCATCCCGACTCCCGAATCGGGACTTTCACCTGAAGCAAATGGCGGAGTCAGCGCGGAGTGCACGGGCACGACGGTGAATCACTTGCACTCGGATTCATTTCCGGCCAAGCCCAGATCCAACACAAAAAGCAAGGGACGCCCAGAGGAAGAAGGCGAGCTTTCAGAGTTCGAGCCTAACGATACAAGACAAAAACTTGCCGGCCCTTTCGAACAGGTGCAGATCTTGCCTTCACGGCGCGGTCAATACAAGAAAAAGAGCTGATGGCCGTGAAAACAGGGACATGAGACAAGCTTTTGAGGCCAATGACTTTTCCGTAGGCCTGAACTCAATAAGTTTTAACGGGATATATTATTAATAACTTAATGCTCGAAGGCCCAGCCTCTCTCCCGCTTTCGTTTGGGAAGGGGCTGGGCTTTTATCTTTGCGACAGGAACACGTTTTTGTGCCCGTGAACCTTGCACAGAAAAGTAAGAACTGATCTCGAGACCATAGTTGCAGTCCGCATTTTAGGGCGAATGCCGTTCAGGACTTCGTGCTGTCGCTGCTTCGCTTGCGAAAAACGATTCTGAGTTCTCGGCGCCAGTGTTCGCCAAGAGCGATGAATTCCCACTCAATCTCCGGCGATAAATACCGAAGCACCGTTTCATTTGCGGGGTGAATGCGCAGCGCCGGCGCGGCAAGAATCAAGCGGGGCGGAAGCGTCGAAACTTCAGCTCCCGCAAAGTAGCCGTGTCGCTCGAAGGCGGAGAGAGGCCTGCTGGCCGATGGAGAGGCCTTGCGGTCCGCATTCAGCGTTTTGACCCGAATCCAATAGTCGAGCGCCTGCAACGGCAAATGTAAAGCCTCGCCGGCTTTCAATTCCAAAACAACTAGCCGGCTATTGCGGTCTAGTGTAAGCAGATCGAGCATGCCGCGGTCGCCCGTTGAGAGCGCTGGGACCTGTTCGTATAGCTGGTCACCGCGCAGTTCCGGCAGAAGCTCTGCAATACCCGACCGCAGCCGAGACTCGAGCCATCGCTCGGGCGCCATACGAAACAGGGGATCCGAATGCGCACCGTCAGCGTGGCGGCTCAGGAAGAGGCGCTCAAACAGATCGCGGCAGAGGGGCTCATTCTCTTCGCTGAGAACCGTCTCATTTGCACCTGCGCCAAAGGTCACTTCATCTTTGCGTGCAAAAGAGTGCGTCGTCGCGCCGTGGCGTACCTGGGCGAATTTCAGACCGTGTACAAGCAGTCCAACCTCGGTCGCGGAATGAGGACGGATCTCAACTCGCTCCCGCGCTGCACTGGGAACGAACGCCAGCAAGCGATCGATGCCCGATTGGCACCGTTCGAGCGCAGCGGCAGATGAAAATGCTTGAACCAGGCCCGAATCCAGGTTGCCGATGTCGCGAAAGTCAATCTGCACCAACTCCTCGCTCCGCTCGTCAAGCGAAAATAGTTGAAAGTCTGCGGCGCCGTGATTGAGCCACGCCATGCGCTCGCCAGTTGTGCGCCATGCTTCCGCGGGAACCACGACTTTGAGTCCGCCGAAGTGTCGGCGCGCGTCGCCATGGTTGCGGCAATATTGGAGCCACAGAATCCCCAGTGTGAGAATGCCATCGATCGTCGCGGCGGATTCTGCGTCGCTCACACCGATCACCGCGTCGGCCGCGCTGCCTTTAAGCAGGCGACCGCGCGCATAGGCCGGCCCAAAACTATGCTCGAGGTCCATAGCCGTGCGCATGCCGTCAACCTTCGCGTCGATAAAGTTGCGCGAGAGAACGCGTTCGAGCAGACGCAAGTAGCTTCGGCGCGCGGTGTCTCTCGCGGTCGGAGTGCGCCGATCGCTCGTTGGCACAAGCTCCAGCGTCTGCGGCTTCGCTGCTCCCATACGGCGTGTCACCAGCCTCAGACATTGCGCGCGCTCATGCACCTCCATAACAGTTCGCACCAGGTTGCGCGCTTCGCTCCACACTTCAAGCAGACAACGGCCATGCGACTCGCCCACAGAGTAGTGATCGGTGCGCATGTCGAACGCAGCGCGGCCCTCCTCAAGCAGCGCAGCCGCGGGATGATCGGCAAGATACGATTCAATAATCTGCGCTAGCTGCGCGGGCGTTGGAGTCCCCGCGCGAGAGCGTCCAACGGCCGCCTTCTGCCGATTCGGTGACGCGCCGGCGTCCACGGGTGTCTCTACCAGCCCTTGCGGGCGCGAAGGTTCGTGATGTGGGCCGTATGATGACGCGAGTGCCAGGCGTAGATCGCCAAGTTGGCCTCGAGGCTCACGCGTCCGCGTTCTGGGTGGTTAAAACCGCGCTCGAAATCCTCTTGCGACATGGAATCGAGTACCGCAACCAGCCGCTGGTGCAAGCCGCTGATGAAGGCCAGCGACGGCTCAATCGCCAGGCTTGAGTCCGGCAAGCGTGCCCATGCGGCCTCGTCGTAGGCCGTGATCGTGGGCCAATCATCCGTTAGGGCCAGCTTGAAGCGGATATAGCTATTGGCGTGGCTGTCGGCAAAGTGATGGACCACTTGCCGCACGTTCCATCCGCCATCGCGGTAAGGCGTGTCGAGTTGTGTGTCGCTGAGCCCCGCCACGGCCGCCCGCAACCGCTCAGGGAGCAGACGGAGTGTTTCAATTTGCTCGGAACGTAAAGCCGGCGTGCTCTCAGCGGGCGGCTGGAACTTTCCCACGGGATAACGTAGATCTTCCTGTTCGGCCATGGCATGAATCTTAAATGGATCGGGCCACCGGCTGGAACAGGCGCCGGTATTTGCCGGAGCTAACTCCGGGTTCGGAGGCGATCAGGAACGTTCTTGAGAGACTTAGCTCGCGTGGTGGCTATGTGATTTTTGGTGGTGAGCGTGGTGTTGCGGTTTGTAGTGCTTCGGAGCGTGGTAATGCATGTCAGGGTGTTTGCGGGGAGCCTTGTGGTGTTGGCCGCTCGCAATCGCAGGGCTCGCAAACACCGTCAAGAATAGCGTCATTGCGAGGAACTTGCCCATGCGCGCATCCTAACACGGACAAGACCGCGGAACGCGAAACCAAAGTGACTCTGGTACCCAAATGGAAACTGTGCAATTTCGGGCCGCCGCCTACAGCCGAATTGCGCTCTAAGCGGGATGGTGGTGATGATGGTGATGGTGGTGGTGGTGCTGTCCGTAAGCGAGCGCCGGACATGCGAATGCCGCTAACAACAAGGCTGCCGCAAGAAATCTCTTCATGGCTCGAATCCTAGCAGGTTTCCAATTGCCGGTTGAGGCGTGCTCGTGCATCAGGTATCCAGAGAGCAACTGAGGAATGGCCGTACGTTTCCTTGGACGCGACAAGGGTACACTTGGATTACGATGACGCATCCTGAAACTTCCCCGAACTCGAGCCATCGGCGTTACTTTTTTGATAAATTCGGCCTCTCTGAGCGGCTCTTGGAGCGCTGCCTCGGTCAGGCTCTTAGCGCCGGCGGAGATTACGCGGACCTTTACTTCGAGTCCGTTACGGCGACCTCGCTGGGCGTGGACGAGCAGATCGTGAAGTCAGCCAGCCAGGGCACGAGCGCCGGATGCGGGATCCGCGTGCTGAGCGGCGAGCGCACCGGCTATGCGTACACCGACAATCTCAGCCCGGAGCGCCTGCTCCATGCGGCGCGAACCGCCGCCCTGATTGCGTCAGGCCCAGCGAAACAGCCTGTGCAGGGATTCACGGAGACGCGTGGAACCGATCTCTACCCAGTGCCGTTGGGAGGGTTCGATCTTGACTTGGCAGCCCGGTTGGAGCTGATTCTTCGTGCCGATCGTGCTGCGCGCGCTTTCGATCCGCGCATTGTTCAGGTGAGAGCCGGGTACAGCGAAGAGCTGCGTCGGATTCTGATTGCCGCGTCGGACGGCGCATTCGCCAGCGACGCGCAGCCTCTGTGCCGGCTCAACGTGTGGGTTATCGCGAAAGAAGGCCCGGTCACCACCAAGGGAGCGGCCGGAGGAGGAGGGCGCGCCGGACTCGATCAATTCCAGGGCACCAAGGGGCCGGAAGCCCTGGCGCGCGAGGCTGCGCGAGGTGCAATCCTCCAGCTGGGAGCGGTGCCCGCGCCCGCAGGCGAAATGCAGGTGATTCTAGGCCCTGGCTGGCCCGGGATCCTGCTGCACGAAGCCGTGGGCCACGGACTTGAGGCTGACTTCAACCGTAAGAAAACGTCGGCATTCACTGGGTTGGTTGGGCGGCCTGTCGCGAGCCCCAAAGTCACTGTTGTAGACAATGGCAAGATCGCGGGCCGACGCGGTTCGCTCAACGTGGATGACGAGGGATCGGCCACGCAAGAGACAGTACTGATCGAAAACGGCATCCTGAAGGGTTATCTTTCCGACAAACTCTCAGCGCGCCTCATGGGCATGGCGAACACCGGCTCCGGCCGGCGCGAAAGCTACCAGTCGATTCCTATGCCGCGCATGACCAACACCTATATGCTGGCCGGCGACGACGCGCCCGAAGATATTCTGCGTAGCGTGAAGCGCGGGCTTTACGCGGTGAACTTCGGAGGCGGCCAGGTGGACATCACTAACGGAAAGTTCGTCTTCTCGGCGTCGGAGGCTTACCTGATCGAAGATGGAAAGGTGACTGCGCCGGTGCGCGACGCGACCCTGATCGGCAATGGGCCGGAGGCGCTAAAGTACGTCTCAATGGTCGGCAACGACCTCAAGCTCGACGAAGGCATCGGGACCTGCGGCAAAGATGGCCAGAGCGTCCCCGTCGGCGTGGGTATGCCGACAATCAAGCTCGACAAAATGACCGTCGGCGGTACAGGGCGATGAGTCCTGCTTAACAAGAGTGGCCCGCGCGGAAGCCACTACGTGTGCCGGTTGTACTCCGGCGAGCCGGCAATGACCATGCCGCTCTTTTGATGGCCGTGAATATACCAGCAGCACCAGCCGGTCTCATACGGCTGATTGTCTGTCGGCGCGCGCAAATCCACGTATGTGATCTCGCCGTACAAATAGACTTTGGCTTCCCATTGCTCCACGCGACGCATGTCGTCTGCGGTCTCGCAAACCGTTCTCACATCATCGCGGCTAAACGTCTTCAGTTCTGTCGATTCTCCCGGCAGCAGGATGATCTGGATGCGCGGAGGTTTTGGTTCGCCTTGAAAAACCGGAGCTGGCGGCAGGTCGGCCTCATCCCGCGCGATCACGATCGTATCAATGAGCGTGACGATTCGCGTCGGATTGCGGCCTCGATTTGTGGCCACGACCGTAAATCTGTTGTTGGGTCCCGGCTCGGGCTCCGCGCTCACCACGAGCCAGGGCCGTTGCGCCTGCGCCTGGGACTCGGCATACATCAGCGCCGCCTTGGCACTGTCGGCGGCCGCTTGAGCTGTGACTTCGACATATTTCATCTGCCGCGCAATCTTGCGCAGTGCAGGAATGCCAAGCATCGCCGTTACATAAAGAATCAGAATGAGAATCAGGTTCGCTGCCCATGTGATCCGATCCTGCAATGGCCACGGCGTCGGAGCAGGCGCTGGTGTGGCAATGGTGATGTGCGCCGGAGTAGCATCGCACGCACTCCCTTGGCATTCGGAATTAGGGGCGGGACTGGCTGCGCCGGGCGAAGCTGCGGGTGGCGGAGTGGGGGATGCTGCCGGTGAAGCAGCTGGATTGGTTGCACCTGGCGGCGCGGACGCGGAACTCGGCGCCTGCGCAGCAGTTGCCACCTGAACAAAACCAAAGCAAAGCAAAATGGCCGCTACGCCCAAATTTTTCAAGGCCATGGCGCCAATGTAGCACAGGAGTTTGCCAGCCGCGCGGGCACATCGCACACAGGTAACCTTTTGGCGAAACGAGGTTTCCGGATCCGGAATCACACGCCGACCGGGAACGGCTTGGGGCTTGATTCGTCGGTGTTGACCCCTGTGCGCCAGCGCTCGAATCGGCCTTGCAAAAGGCTCATGAGGCCTGTGTACCAATAGCCGAAGACAAAGAGAATTAGAAACGGCGCGGTGAAGAAGTTGTTGTTGGTAAACGTGTAGTAAATGGCCCCGGCAAAGTAGCATCCCATCAGTAGCTCAACCCATGGAGCCAGTTTCAGCCGCTTCCGGTACTTCGCGGCCTGGGATTTTTCTCCCTTGCGCGCCACACGATACTTCGGCGTGCGCACGAAAGCGCTCTTGACGCCAAGCAGCGCTTCGATAACCGCCTTGGTGTTCGTGATCGTGAGCCCAATGCCGAGCGCCATCAGAAAAGGCAGATAGTAAAAAGTTTTCTTCCAGCTTTTAGGGTAGATCTCGCGCTCGCTCATCACGTAGAAAACGGCAATCGAAAAACTGGAAGCGGCAAAGAGCGGCACGTCGATGAGCAGCATCTGGAACCAGCCCTGGTAGAACCGGCAGATCATGGCTGGAATCAGCAGTGCCGACATGATCACCATCAGCGGGTAGCTGAGATTTGCCGTCAAGTGGTAAACCGCCTCGACCTTGATGCGGCGCGGCGTGTTGGAGCGGAAAACTTTGGGCAGAATCTTGATGCTGGTCTGAATCAACCCTTTTGCCCATCGCGCCTGCTGGGTCTTGAACGCAGTCATTTCGATAGGTAGCTCGGAGGGGCACTCGACGTCCGGGAGATATTTGAATTTCCAGCCGGCCATCTGGGAACGGTAGCTGAGGTCTGTATCTTCCGTAAGCGTGTCGTGCTGCCAGCCGCCACCATCATAGATGGCCTTGCGCCGCCACATACCCGCCGTGCCGTTGAAGTTGAAAAACTCACCGGACCGGGCGCGGGCCCCGTGCTCCAGAACGAAGTGGCCGTCGAGCAGAATGGCCTCAATCTGGGTCAGGATGCTGTAGTCGCGGTTCAGGTACGTCCACCGGGTCTGCACCATTCCGATCTCGGGCTCGCCAAAATGATGAATCACCTTCATCAGCCAATCTGTAGGTGGAACAAAATCCGCATCGAAAATGGCGATGAATTCACCCTTTGCCACTTTGAGTCCGGCATCGAGGGCCCCGGCCTTGTAGCCGTGCCGGTTGGTGCGATGGATATAAACGATGTTGTGCCCCAGGGCAGCATAACGGTCGACGATAGCCGCCGCCACCTCACAGGTTTCGTCGGTGGAGTCGTCGAGCACCTGGATCTCAAGCTTCTCGGACGGATATTCCATCGCGCAAACGGCCTCAATCAACCGATCGATGACAAACTGCTCGTTGAAGATGGGCAGCTGGACCGTCACGAGCGGCAATTCATCGAATGGCCTGGGTGGGTTGGGGTTGTAGTTCTTGCGGTACTTGAAGTACTGGTACGCCATGGTGTAACGGTGGACACCATAAAGCGAGAGCAGAATCATCACCGCAAAATAGGGCAAAAGCACCGCGGCATCGAAGAAATTCCAGTGGTAGAGCCCCTTGAAGGTCTGGTCAGCGTACTGCGTTCTGAAGTAGTGGTGGAGAGCGCTTTCTCCGGCGAGGGCGAGATACAGTGCAGCCGAACGCAAGACCCCTTCAACAGGACTGATAAAAGCAAACAAAGGGGTAAGGGTGGCAAACAAAGGGGCTTCAGCCTCCCGGCTGTGTAGGTTTATTGTACGCGAGCCTCGAAAGCAAAGAATGGTGGCCAGGGACGGGCCCCAAACGCTTTCGCCCCGGCCACCAGTCGGCCATTTTTGGGGCCGCGCTCTACCAATGAACTACCTGGCCTCAGTCGAGGCGTGAAGCTAAACTTCTTGAGCAAATGTGGTGGCCAGAGACGGGATTGAACCGCCGACGCCGGCCTTTCGGAGGGCCACGGGCCATTCCACTTCGCTTCGCTCAAAGGCGCGAGCGCGGCCCTTGCGGACGAATGGTTGAGGGGATGGGAAATGTGGTGGCCAGGGACGGGATTGAACCGCCGATGCCGGCCTTTCTGAGTGCCGCGGGCGATACCTCGGAGCTTCGCTCAGGAACGAAGCGCGGCCACGGATCCGCAACAATGTGAAGGAATGGTGGCCAGAGACGGGATTGAACCGCCGACGCCGGCCTTTTCAGGGCCGCGCTCTACCACTGAGCTATCTGGCCTCAGTTGAGTTGTCCGCTGTGGCGGACGCGGAGTTCCTGGCAAGCCCGAAAACGCAGGCGAAGTCCACGAACAGTTCGCTGCAAACAACCTGATCAGTATACCAAGCGGTCAGCGCAGGACCAAGCCGCTACTCCCTGGTCTACACTGGAGAGCAATTATGCGGCGCCAAAGAGTTCTGTGTTTCACGAACGTCCTGCAAATCGCTGCAAGCGTTACGCTGGCGGCGTTTGCCGGCTGCGGACAAAGACCCAATTCGCAAGGCGTGCCCACCCGGGCCGAGGCGCGCACAGCGCTGATCTACGAGGCCAATCTGCACCAGGGCCCCGAAACACTGCGCGCCTTTCTCAGCGATTTTCCCAAGGGCGCCGACCTGCACGTCCATCTCTCGGGCGCGGTCTATGCCGAGACGTTCATCCGCGACGCTGGCGAAGACGGATTGTGCGTCGACAAAACCAGTCTGAGCTTTGCCAAGCCGCCATGCCGGGGAAAGGATCTGATCCCAGCCAGCCAGTTCACCGGCAATCTCACATCGGCTGACCAGGCGCTCTACGACAAGCTTATTGACTCATTTTCTCTTCGGAGTTTCGTTGCTACGCCGGGCTGGAGCGGGCATGATCAGTTTTTCGCTACTTTCGGCCGCTTCGGGGGGATTAACAAAACGCACGAGGCCGAGTGGGTCGACGAAGTAGCCGGCCGGTCTGCCGCAGAGAACAACCAATATCTTGAGCTCATGGACACACCGGTTTTCATCCACGCGGCGCAAATCGCGCACCAGATCGGCTGGAACGCAAAGCTGGCGCAGGCTGACTCGCAGGCCTTCGCTGAGTTCCGCCAGCAACTCCTCGACCACGGACTGCGCGACGAAGTGGCCGCGGATCGAAACGAAGCGCTCCAGGCCGAATCAGGCCGCAAGCAAATGGAGCACTGTGAAACACCGCAGGCCGCCTCCGCGTGTCGGGTCGAGACTCGCTACATTTACCAGGTTCTCCGAGCCAACGCTCCCGAGCAGGTGTTTGCGCAAACATTGCTCGGATTCGAGACGGTGCAAGCCAGTATGCAAGCGAAGGACGACACCTGGGTCGGAATCAACCTGGTGCAGCCTGAAGATGATCTTGTCTCCATGCGCGACTACACGTTGCAGATGAAAATCGTAGGCTATCTGCATTCTGTTTATCCCGGTGTAGCCATCTCGCTGCACGCCGGTGAGCTCGCGCCAGGCATGGTGCCGCCAGAGGGGCTGCGCTTTCATATTCGGCAGGCAGTCGAGCTTGGCGACGCGGAGCGGATTGGGCACGGCGTCGACGTGATGTACGAAGACAGCGCACGCGATTTGCTGTCGGAGATGGCGGCCCGCCACATCGTGGTCGAAATCAACCTGAGCTCGAATGAGGGAATCCTCGGCGTCGAAGGTGATGCCCATCCGTTTCCGGTCTATCGCGCGGTCCACGTGCCGGTCGCCTTGTCGACTGACGATGAAGGCGTGAGCCGTATCGACCTGACGCACGAGTATGTGCGGGCTGCGAACGATTATGGGCTCACTTACCGCGATTTGAAGCAACTGGCCCGGACCGGGATGGAGCACGACTTCCTGCCTGGCGCGAGCCTGTGGGCAAAGCCCGACGATTTTCGCACGGCTGTGGATGCGTGCAAAGGCGAAACTCTCGGCGGCGACAAACCGGCGGCCGGCTGCAGCGACTTTCTTCGTGGAAGCGAGAAGGCCTCGGCCCAGTGGGAACTGGAGCGCCGCTTCACGGTCTTCGAGGCCAAATTCCAGGGGCCCGGCTTCGATCGCCTGTTGCACGGACAATGACCGACAACGACTGATCGTGGCCTCAAAAGAGAATTCACCGGCAGAGCGCAACTAATCCCTCCAGGCGCGGTTAGCATAGGGATGCCCCTGTCCCGCCCCCCGACTGCGGGACATCTTTCCCAGCGGCAAGGAGGTCTCCCGTGAACTCTCGGTTCCGCGGCCTTTGCCGCGCCCTTGCGCCTGCCTTCATAGCCCCCACTTTCTTTGCTCCAGTCGCCTTGTTCGTCCCAGTCTTGATGTCGGGCTGCACCTCCGGCGGCAGCGGAGGTTCCTCTCAACAGCAGCAACCGTCAATCACCGTCTCGGGCACCAGCCAGGTGCGGCTGGGAGGCACTGATTCTTTCACCGCCACTGTCAGCAATCTTTCCAATCCATCAGTAACTTGGCAGGTAAATGGAGTTGCGGGTGGTAACAGCACGGTAGGCACAATCACGAGCGCGGGCGTCTACACACCTCCCGCGGTCATTCCAGCTTCGAACACAGTCACTGTCGCGGCCATAAGCGTCGCGTCGCCATCGGTCTCCGGCTCGGCGTCCGTGAGCATCCTCAACCCGATTCCCACTGTCTCTGCTGCCGGGGCAACACCCCTCTCGGGAAACAGCTACACGCTTCAAGTCAACGGCGCCAGCTTTGTGAACGGCGCTCAGATCCAGGCCGCCGGCGCAGCTGTCACCACTTCGTTTGTATCTGCCTCTGAACTCGTGGCCACCGTCACCATTCCCACCGGTACGACTTCGCTAAGCGTAAACGTGGCGAATCCGGCCCCCGGCGCGGCCACGTCGAACGCCGTGAACGCTGCCATCTACGTGACGACCGTCGCCACGGCGGCACGGCTGCTTGATCAGGCCACATTCGGTCCTTCGCTGGCCACAATCAATCAAGTTCAGTCCATCGGTGCCGACGCCTGGATCACGCAGCAGTTCAATACGCCCGACACGCCGCTGGCGAATATCCCCACGCCTCTCCCCGCCGTGTGCCTGTCCGCGAATACTCCCACTAACTGCGAAGAATCGGAATGGTGGCAGACTGTGCTCACCGGGCCCGACCAGTTGCGGCAGCGAGTCGCATTCGCCTTGAGCGAAATCTTCGTGATCTCCAGCGACACCGACAACGCCACCACGATCACCTACTACCACAACATGCTGGCCCAGGACGCGTTCACTAACTTCTATACCGTCATGCACGACGTATCGGTGTCGCCCGGCATGGGCGCATATCTGAATATGTTGAATAGCAACAAGGCGCCGGCCGGCGAAATCCCTAATGAGAATTACGCGCGCGAGCTGATGCAATTGTTCACGACCGGCCTGAACCTGTTGAATGACGATGGCACACTGCAACTCGACGGCAGCGGCAACCCAATCCCCACATACACGCAGAACCAGGTGCAGGAGTTTGCCGCGGCTTACACGGGTTGGACCTACGCCACATCCAGCGGGGGAGTGCCCACCAAGTTCCCCAACAACACGGCCAACTACCTGGCGCCGATGGTGGCTGTAGAGTCCGCGCACGACATGACAGCCAAGACCCTCCTGAACGGCACCGTTCTGCCCGCAGGTCAGACGGCAGAGGAGGACCTTACCGGCGCATTGACCAATATTTTCAACCACCCCAACGTTGGGCCGTTCGTGTGTCAGCAGCTGATCCAGCACCTGGTCACCAGCACTCCAAGTCCCGCCTACGTGGCGCGAATCTCCGCGGTGTTCGCCAACAACGGCAGTGGCGTCCGTGGCGATATGCAGGCTGTAATTCGCGCCATTCTCGAAGACCCTGAGGCTCGTGCCGGAGATATCGATCCAACCTATGACGGCGGACACCTCCGCGAGCCGATGCTCTGGATGACAAACTTCATGCGCGCCGTGGGTTTTACCAACACGGATGCGAACGGTTCCTACTTTTCGCTATCGAACTACTCCAACAACCTTAGCGAGCGGCCGTATCGCTCCGGGAGCGTGTTCAACTTCTTCCCGCCGAGTTACGTGATACCGCAAACCAAACTGAATGCGCCGGAATTCGACCTGGAGAATTCCGCTACAGCTATCCTGCGCCTTTCGCTGGCCGATAGCTTTGTGAACAACAAGATCACCGGCTTCAACATTGATCTGAGCGCCACCAGCCCGCTCGGACAGCTCGCGGCCGCGAGCCCAGGCCAAATGGTGGACATGCTGGGAACCATCTTCATGCACGGCCAGATGCCCAGCGACATGCGTAACGAGATCCTGAGCGCAATCGGCGGTCTCAGCACAGCTCAACAGGTGCGCGTGGCCACGTACTTCGTGATCACGTCGTCGCAGTACAAGATCATGCATTAGCACCGGTATCGGGGATTCCTTCAGGAGATACGCCATGCGGACAAACCGGAGAACCTTCATCAACTGCGCGAGCCTCGCTGCTGCCGGCAACATTCTCGGCCTGCGCCCGTTTGGCGCGCTCAATGCTCTGGCACAAACCGCCAGCGACTACAAAGCTCTGGTCTGCGTGTTTCTGTTTGGCGGAAACGATGCCAACAATACCCTCATTCCATTCGACACCACCGGCTATGGGCAGTACTTTTCCCTTCGCGGCGATTTGGCCCTGGCGCAGAACACGCTGCTGCCCCTCACGCCCGCGCCCAACTTCGCGCTCCATCCCAGCCTGCCTGACATCCAGACGCTCTTTAATAGCAACAACGCCGCTTTCGTGGCCAACGTGGGGACGCTGGTGCAACCGCTCACGCGCGCGCAATACCAGGCCGGGCAAACTGCGCCGACGAACTTGTTTTCGCATCCTGACCAGCAACTTGAGTGGCAAAATGCGGCACAGAGCGCGGCCACTCCCAGCGGCTGGGCTGGCCGAATGGCCGATGTCCTAGGTTCCAGCTACAACCAGGGCGCCACCATCCCCATGATCACTTCCGTGGCTGGCGACACGCTTTTTTGCAACGGGGTTTCCACCACCCCAGTCTCTGTCTCACCCGGCAACGTGGGCGGAGCCAGTTGCTCCGAAGGTGCAGAGTGCTCGGCGCGCCAGCTTACCGCACAGGCCTTGTTGACGCTCGACTCCGGCATCTCACTCGTCCAGGCCGATGACTCCATTACAACCAACGCCTATGCGTATGCCAAAACACTTTCGGACGCGGTGCAGTCGATCACACCCCTGCAAACGGTCTTCCCGGCGAACAATGGGCTGGCCGCGCAACTCAAGCAGATCGCCCAGATCATTCAGGTGCGTTCAGCCCTCAACGTGCAGCGACAGATCTTCTTTGCCGGCATCGGCAACTTCGACACACACGCGGACCAGCTCGGCCTGCAAAGCACACTGCTGGCGGAAATCTCTCCGGCTCTCGCCGCCTTCTATAACGCCACCGTGGAATTGAACGTCGCCAGCGACGTCACCGCCTTCACCATGTCGGACTTCAGCCGCACCTTCCAGCCGAATTCAAACAACGGCAGTGACCACGCATGGGGAGCGCACCACATTGTCATCGGCGGCGCGGTCAAAGGCGGACAAATCTATGGCACCTACCCAACACTGGCCCTGGGCGGACCCGATGACTCCGACTCCAACGGCCGCTGGGTTCCCACCACAGCCAGCTCGCAATATGCCGCCACCCTCGCGCAGTGGTTCGGCGTCAGCGCCGCCGAGCTGCCCACGGTGCTTCCGTCCATTGGAAACTTCACTACCAACAATCTTGGATTCGTGTAAGCCGGGACTTCGCATCCAGCCTGCATAAGGGCCCCGGGGTACACTGGCCGCCACACACCGTTGCCCCTAAAATGTTGCCATGGACAACGAGCGCATTCGCGAAATCTGCATGGCGCTGCCCCATGCCAGGGAAACCGTGAACTGGGGCCATCACCTTGTCTACTGGGCCGGCGATCGCGATATCGGCGGAAAGATGTTCGCCATGACCGATCTCGATGGAACCGGAACCGGCGTCCTCTGGTTCCACTGCGGAGCCGAGCGCTTTCATGAGCTTCTGGAGCGCGAGGGGATCATCGCATCGCCCTACTTGGCAAAGGCTCATTGGGTGACCCTGGAAAAATGGAGCGCTCTTCGCCCGCGGGAGATCGAAGACGAACTCAGGCGTGCCCATGCGTTGATTTTCGAAAAGCTGCCGCCGAAGACCAAGGCGCTGTTGGCGCTGCCAGAAAAAGAGCGGGCCATGGCGATTCGAGAGCGGAAGAGGGCGATTGGCGTCAAAACGAAGGCCTCATCCAGGCCACCGAAACCTGGGGCAGCCTCGCGCGCCGCCCGCACGAAAAAGAAGGCTCGGTAATCCATCTGGAACTCCCCGGCCGGCGGTTGCGTAACGATGGAGGGAGCATCCTGCGCGAACGAGGCGCTATTCGATATGGCAAAATTCCTTCTTTGGTGCATTCTCCTCGTCATCTGCTGGCCAATTGCCCTACTGGCTCTGGTGCTCTATCCCATCGTCTGGCTGCTTCTGTTGCCGTTTCGCGTGGTTGGGATTGCCGTCGGCGGAGTGCTCGACCTTGTCCGCGCCATCATCTTCCTGCCTGCCCGAGTCCTCAAGGCCGTTTAAATCTGCGGTCCACCTGGACATCCCCTTCCGCTATGCTCTAGCGTGGGCCTGACGCTTTTTTCGTGGGCCCTCAAGCGCCTAGAACGCCAGAACTGCGTCATTAACTATGCGGAGATTCGAGTTCGGAGGATTCATGCGGAAGTTTTTGCCCTTTGTCTTGGCGGCGTGCCTGTTCATCGTCTCAAAGACCATTCCGGCACAGTCTCAGGGGGGCGACCAGGATGCAGCGAAAAACGCGGCTCAGGCCCATGCGGCCCTCGACGCGATGGTGCAGGCGCTTGGCGGGCAGCTTTGGCTCAACATCAATAACATGGAGCGCGATGGCCATGTTGCCGCTTTTTTCCATGGCAATCCGAACGTGGGCACGGAACAGACCTATGAGATCCATCAATGGCCTGACCATGACCGCATCGATGTGAGCAAGCATCGCGACGTCGTGGAGTTTATTGTGGGACGGCAAGGGACGGAGGTTACCTACAGAGGCAAGCACCCGCTGGACAAGGACATCGTCGACGACTTCCTGCGCCGGCGCAATCATTCCATTGAGACAGCTGTAAAAGTCTGGATGAAGAACCCCGACACGATCTTGCTTTACGAAGGCCAGCACATGGTGGAGCGGCACCTGGGCGAGCAAGTCACGCTCATTTCGCCGGAGAACGAATCCATCACCATTCTCATGGACCTGCAGACACACCTGCCACTGGCTCGGACCTTTCAATGGCGCGATCCGGTCTACCACGACAAGAACACCGACACCGAAGAGTACGACGACTATCACACGATCAACGGTTTCCCCACTCCCTTCACCATCAC
This sequence comes from uncultured Occallatibacter sp., assembly GCA_964533905.1. GTDB lineage: Bacteria > Acidobacteriota > Terriglobia > Terriglobales > Acidobacteriaceae > Telmatobacter. The sequence continues at coordinate 25,177 of CAZHOO010000002.1, forward strand.
GCGCCTCAAAAATGGCGATCCCGTCCGCCAGTATTTCGTTGACCACGTCAGCTTCAACCAAAACCTGCCCGCCGACTTCTGGGATCCCGACGCCGTGGCGCGAAAGATCAAGAAGTAGCCGGGGACGATCAATTCGTCAGGCGACCGCCACAGAGTTGGACGGCTTTGCTAATGGATTGGGCGGCGCGCTCGGCGGAGCCGCTATTCGTGAAGGGAAAATAGTTCCACCGGCTCGACATGTGTACGACGAGCGCCGTCATCGGTGGAGCGGTTGAGGTCTGGACAAGGTTGGGATGACCGCCGGCAGCGCTGCTCTCGGTGTTGACCTGGCTAACGGGTTCAACAGCAACGCTCGTCACGTCATGCAAAAGAAATGAGAAACCCTTGACGAAGAGCGGCTGGGCCGCGCCGTTGCGCCACACGGTCCAGTTGTAGGAGACGCGGCATTGGGCGGGATCGGCCACGACGTTACTGACTCGGTTTACAGCGGCATATTGGCTGGTGCTGCCGTCGGCCGTGTTCCGGTTGAAGGCGGTAAAGCTCACGGTGCCGATACTGCTCAGTTCGGTTTGAATTGTCCTCATCGTACTGTTTAAGGTGGCATTGTTCGCGGACGCTCCCGGGGCCACGCCCGCGGGATTCGTAGCTGTGTGAGGAGTTGCCTCGGGTAAGGGCGACGTTTCCGGTCCCACAGATCCACCGGTGGGCGGTGGCGTCAGAATGGGATTCTGCGCCCCGCCCGGTTCCGGAGCGGCGGCCGGCTCCGGAGCGCTGGCTGGCGGATTGGTTGCGACGGATCGCGAAGTGAAATGTACCCCAACAAAGACCGCACCCAGCAGAAGTACCGAAACCGTCCCTGCGGCCCAAGTCCATGCCCTGGCGCTCCAAAAGCGGCGGGGAGCGAATTCCACTGCCCGCGCTCTTTCTATCCCCGGAGATCCCGCGCCCGGCCCGAGACCACCGCCCGACATTCGTCCTTCAACCGGTTCGGGCACCGCGCCATGTCCACCGCGCGCCAGCAGGATCTTGATCGTCCCAGAGAGGCTCTTCAGATGCGCCTCCAAGGGTGGAGTCAGCGCATCGAGCCAGTGAACGTTGCCAATGAAATACTCAAGGCCTTTTCCGGGAAGTACATCTTCAATGCGCACCGGCAGGATGGCGACGCCTCGATTCACGGCCCGTTCGACTTCCCTACGAATCTGCGGCGACGCATTCGCATTGGCCGTGAAGACCAGCACCATGATCCGGCATTCTTCAATGGCGTCAATGATGGCTTCGCCCCACTCCATGCTGGGAAGCACGTCGCGTGGAGCGATCCAGCACCGGACTCCCTCCGACTCCAGCATGGCGCAAACCGCATCGGCGGTGACTTTGTCTTTCGCGGAGTGGCTGATAAAGACGTCGTGGGCCATTCGTTTGTCCAACTGAATACTGGAGGGGAAGACAACTAGCGCTACTATAACCCGCCTGGCCCGATCCGCTGTCAGCTGAGTCGGGCCGCGCCTGGGCGCCGCGCCCGGGAGACTCCGCGCAGACCTATTTATAATCCGAACGAGCGTTCAACCCACATCCCCACCGCTCTCTAGGAGCCGTCGCATGACCTTGACCATTCAGGAAATCATGGATTTCCTGCCCCACCGTTACCCCTTTCTCCTGATCGACCGCGTGCTCGAGTTTGAAGCGCAGAAGCGCGTCGTTGCGATTAAGAACGTGACCATGAACGAGCCGTTCTTCCAGGGACACTTCCCTGGCGCACCCATCATGCCCGGCGTACTGGTGATCGAGGCGATGGCGCAGGCCGGAGCGGTGTTGTTGCTTTCGGAACTCGAAGATCGACACTCGAAACTTGCCGTCTTCACCGGCATTGACGGCGCCAAGTTCCGCCGCTCAATCACGCCCGGCGACCAGATCCGGATTGAGGTAAACGTGGTGAGCTTCCGCCCTCGCGCCGGCAAAATGGAAGGCAAGGCCTACATCGACGGCAAGCTGGGGTGCGAGGCCACGCTGACCTGCATGATCGTGCCGCGCAGGCAGGAATCGAAAGCCGGAGCGGGCTCGACAGAAGGAGCGACCCCGTCCGAGGCGACACAGTGAGCATCCATCCAAGTGCGGTGATTGCCGAGGGTGCGCGCGTTCCCAAGTCGTGCACCATCGGCCCTTACTGCACGGTTGGTCCCGAGGTCAAGCTTGGTGAAGACTGCACGCTCATTTCGCATGTGGTAATCGACGGCCGGACGCGAATCGGCGCCGGCAACGTCTTCTATCCTTTCGGCGCCATTGGCCTCGCCCCGCAAGATCTTAAATACACCGGCGAGCCCACCGCCACCGAGATCGGCGACGGCAACACGATTCGGGAGTGCGTCACCATCAGCCGCGGAACGACCGGCGGAGGAGGCGTCACGCGCGTCGGCTCAGGCAATTTGCTCATGGCCTACGTCCATATCGGGCATGACAGCCAAGTCGGCAGCCACTGCATCCTCGCTAACAACGCCACCCTCGCAGGCCACGTCGTCATTGAGGATCACGTGACGCTCGGCGCGTTTTGTCCGGTCCACCAGCACTGCGTTGTGGGGGCCTACTCGTTTATCGGGGGCGGGACGATTGTCACCCAGGACGTGCTGCCGTTCTCGCTCACCTCATCGAAGCGCGAGAATCGGGCCTTCGGCATCAATAAGATCGGCCTCGAGCGCCGGGGGTTTACGCCCGACCGCCTCCAGCAACTGCAAAAAGCCTACCGTGTACTGCTCGCAGCCAAACTAAACACCACGCAGGCCCTCGAAAAAATGCGCGAGCTTCCCGGCGATGATGTGGCGCTGCTGGTGAAGTTCATCGAGAGCAGCAAGCGCGGGGTCATCAAGTAAGCGCTCGCGCACTTTTAGGAACTCAACATCACCACCGATCAACCGTGGCCGCAAAAGGAGGCCAATCGCGATGAAATTGGGCCTCATTGCCGGCAATGGCCGCTTCCCTTTCCTGCTGCTCGACGCGGCGCGAGCACAGGGTCTCGAGGTGGTTGTCGCGGCCATCAAAGAGGAGACCGATCCGGAAATCAACCAGCGCGCGGCCTGCGACGAAAACATCACCGTCCACTGGCTCTCGCTCGGCGAGCTGTCGCGACTCATCGAAGTCTTCCAAAAAAATGGCGTGAAAGCCGCCGCGATGGCTGGCCAGGTCAAGCACAAGCAGATCTTCAGTAGCATCCGCCCCGACTGGCGCCTCGCCAAGCTGCTCTTGAACCTCCGCACTCGCTCCACCGACGCACTCCTGGGCGCGGTGGCCAAGGTTTTGGCGGACGAAGGCATCGAGCTGATCAGCTCGACCAGCTTCCTTGAGCCTCTGCTGTCCGGGGAGGGCGTGCTCACCAGCCGCGCGCCTGACGATGAAGAGTTACGCAACATCGAGTACGGGATTGGCGTGGCGCGCGCTCTCGCCGCCTTCGACATCGGCCAAACCGTGGTTGTCGCGGCCCAGGCTTGCGTCGCCGTCGAGGCGATGGAGGGAACCGACGCCGCCATCGAGCGCGCCGGAGGCTTAATGGCATCGTTCGAAGGCGCTGCCTCGACGCTGGAACGCAGGCTGACCGTCGTCAAAGTCGCAAAGCCCAACCAGGACATGCGCTTCGACGTTCCCGTCATAGGCATTTCCACAATTGAAGCTATGATTCGCGCCGGCGCAACCTGCCTCTCTATCGAAGCGGGCCGCACACTCCTTTTCGACCGCGATGCCTTGCTCAAGCGCGCAAATGACGCCGCGATTACAATTGCCGCTGCGCCCCGGTGATAAAGTGAACAGTGGGCGGTAACCGGTATTCAAAGATCTGTGGCCGAACTTTCCAGCCCCTTTTGACAATTCGACCCGAGTTCGTGTTCCGTGGCCCGAGTCCCTGTCCCAACCACCCGGAGGTTTGAAGATGAACAAGTTTCTTCTTATTGGAATTGCGGCTGTTCTGCTGTTGATTGCCGCCGTTCCATTTGTCACCGCGCACGCCGACGATCAGACGATGCCCGCAGTGGGCCAGATCGCACCCACCTTTACGCTCCCCTCGCAAACGGGCGAGCCGATCTCGCTCGATAGCTTCCGCGGCAAGTGGGTGGTTCTCTACTTCTATCCCAAGGACATGACCACAGGCTGCACCATTGAAGCGCACAAATTCCAGGACGCTCTGCCGCAGTTCGACGGCAAGAATGCCGTGATCCTCGGCGTAAGCGTGGACACAGTCGACAGCCACAAGCAGTTCTGTACCAAGGATTCGCTGACTTTCCACCTGCTGGCCGATCCTGATCACAAGGTTGTAAGCGCATACGGATCACTGGGCGGATTTGCCGGAATTACGATGGCCAACCGCAACACGTTTCTGATCGATCCGCAGGGAAAGATTGCCCAGGAATGGGTCAAAGTGAATCCCAACACCGCAGCCTCGGACGTACTGGCAGCTATTCCGTAGACCGTCATCAGGCAGTTTCACCAGGTAGATCACCCCTCCCCCCCTCCTCCGTGCGCTCCTGCACGGGGAAAGGGAGAGACTATGCCAACGCAAACAGCGCGCAAGTTTAGGCTGGAAATTGTAAGGCTGCGCTTGGCGCTCGATGATCTCCCGCCTGCCCTCGCCGATGTTCCATGGCGTGAAGGCGGATGGACCCGCAAGCAAATCGTCGGGCATTTGCTGGATTCAGCCTCCAACAATCGCCAGCGCTTTGTGCGCGCAGCGATTGACGGCAGCTACGCAGGCCCCGGATACGCTCAGGACGCCTGGGTTACTGCGCATGCGTACAGCGACGAGTCCTGGGAAACGCTCTTGCGCTGGTGGCAGGCGGAACACGAGATCCTGATGGCTGCCGTAGATCGGATTCCAGAGGAGAGGCTTGAGGCGAGCTGTGTGGTCGGCGACGACGCGCCGGTAACGCTCCGATTCCTGATCGAGGACTATGTACGCCACCAGCAGGGTCACTTCAAGCAACTTCAGGCTCTCTGATTCACGCAAACGGTCACTGTGCTGAATAGGCAAAAAGGCCCGGCGGAAAGCCGGGCCTTTCTTTTCCAACCAACGCGAACCGCAGCGAGCGCCGGAATGAGATGTTCCCGCGAGAGCGCCGTCCCTACGGAAAGGGTCGCGGTAAACCTGCCGCCGCTCACCCGCGAATCTAAGAAGTTCCGCGCTACTTCTTGCTTTTCTTCTTCGCGGCCTTCTTGGCTTTCTTCGCAGCCTTTTTCGCCGCTTTCTTGGTCGGCGCTTTCTTTTTCGCGACCTTCTTCGCAGGCTTCTTCTTGGCTACTTTCTTGGCCGCCTTCTTAGCTGGGGCCTTCTTCTTGGCTACCTTCTTTGCCGCCTTCTTGGCTACCTTCTTGGCTGGCGCCTTCTTTGCCGCAGCCTTCTTGGCAGGGGACTTCTTGGCGGGAGCCTTCTTGGCTGCCTTCTTTGCCGCAGGCTTCTTAGGCGAGGCAGCGGGCTTCGCGACAATCGCGATCACCGTCTCTTCGGCAACCACTTCGTCGTCATCTGAGGAGGTAAGAATGCCGGCTGTTTCCAACTCGTCTTCCTCTTCGGCAAAATCTTCGACCTGACCGGGGTCCAGGTCACCCGGCTTCCCAAACGGGTCGCCGTCACTCATTGCATACATCTTGAACACATCATCCATCCGATTGCCTCCAGCGGATTGCCGCTGCTCAAAAGTCTGTTCAATCATTCGCAGAGCAGACAAAACGGTTTTGCTCGCGCAAGCGATTGTAGCCTTAGCTTGCCCTCAAATACAAGAAAAACACAAGCGTGAAATGCGGGTTGCGGCGGTTTTTTACTGGGATGCCTTGGCAGTGCCGGCTGGCGTTCGGCTCGCCTTGCGCGATTCGGTCGCCTTGGTTCCAGAGGATGTCTTCGCAGCACTGGAGGACCGCTTTTTGAGCGTCGGGCTGCCCGCGCGCCCGTCCTCTCGGCTGGACTTTCGATGGGCAGAGGACACTGGGCCGCTCTTCGAGGACGGCGTAGCGGGGTGGGTTGCCGGCGTGCTTTCCGGGCCCGCTCCCGACCCTTCTCCCGAGGTTCCGCGCCGATGCCTGGTCGACAGGCTGACCGGAGCTGGCTCGGCCACCCTGAGCCGCCGCCCAGGCACTACTCGAACGCCCGAAGAGATCGCATTCCAGCGCCGCAATTGGCTTAATGAAACCCCGAAACGATCGGCGATTGTGACCAGCGTATCGCCCCGCCGGACGGTGTAAAGGCGGGTGTGAGCCGAAGGCTCGGCGGCCGGCGGCACGGGGACAACGACGGCCTCAACGCTCGAGATGCTGTCGCCCGCTTCGAGCTGGTTGGCCGTGGCAAGTTCGGAGGTCGATACCCTGTACTCTTCGGCGACCGAGGCCAGCGTATCTCCGGCGACCACCGGGTGATAGCGCCATGAGTTGCGCCGGGCTTCGGGAATCAGCGCCACGCGCTGGTCAAACAGAGTGGCCGTTCCTGCCGGTAGGTGGAGATCAAAGTTGCTGTCTGGCGGAGTGACCATGCGCAGAAGGCTCGGATTGAGGGCTTCAATCTCATCGACAGGCGAGCCAACGAGGTCAGAAACAAGGCGGAGGTCAATGGAGTAATTGATGGTGACGGTGTCGGTGAGGATTGGAGGGTCGAGAGTCACATCGGTAAAACCGTACTGTTCGGGATGGTTGGCGATGATGATGGCCGCCAGGATCTCCGGCACATAATTTGCGGTTTCGCGCGGCAGCTCGTTGCGCTTGTAAAGCTCCCAGAAATCCGCGTAGCCCGTCTTGGCTACCTCGTGCTGAATGTTGCCGGCGCCGTGATCGTACGCTGCCATGGCCAGGTACCAATCGCCGAGCTCGCCATAAAGGAACTTGATGTAGCGAGCATAGGCCCGAGTGGATTTCTCGGGATCGAAACGCTCATCCACGTAAGCGTCGCGCTTGAGCCCGTAATAGGGGCCAGGCATGAACTGCCACATCCCGCCGGCCTTCGACTTACGATCAACTGCCTGCGGCTGAAATCCCGACTCCGCAACTGCAAGGTAGATCAAGTCCTGCGGCACGCCTTCTTCAGCCAGAATCCGCTGGATCATCGCCTTGTAATGGCCGCTTCGCTCGAAGGAATGCATCAACGTATTGTGGCCCTTTTGCGTGTTGGCGAAGAAGTTGATGTAGGTCGCGACATAATCATTGACCACCAGCGGCAGATCCGACTTGGTGGTAGCCAATTCGGCCGTTGCCTTGGCGACCAGGTTTGGATCGGATCCAAACGTGATATCGCTGGCGGCCTCTGAAGGCGTGATTTCTTCCTTGGGCACGAAACCGTTGCCCTGCTTCAGCGCCTCCATCTCCAGGGAATTCACCTGGTCGACAATCTTGTCGAATTCGTCCTGCAACTCCGCATTGGCCTTGATGTCGATGCCGCTTGAAAGCATCAGATCGACGGCGCGGTCAAACTCCGTCTTGGCCTCCGCGAGCGCGCCCTTCTGGTAGTCGGCGCTGCCGCGGGCGTAGGCCGCCTCAACCTGGGTGATGAGCACCTTCACGTGCTGCTCTTGCTGAGTGGGTGGTGGCGGCGCAGGAGCTGCGACCGGGGCCGGAGCGGCAGCGGGCAATGCCGGCGCCGTGGCCTGCATGGGCTGTGCGGCCTGGCCCTCCGCAGGATCGGTGGGCGTACAGCCGCTCAAAGCCAGTGAAAGTACAGCGGCTCCCGCCATGAACCCCGACGCCGGCAACAGACTCCGATGCATATGCACGATCAGACGCAACGAACCGCGCAACTGTGAGGCCGCAGAGAGCACTATGCCGATGATAAGCTATGCCAAGGAGGGCTAAACGCTTCGCAAGCGCCGTAAATCGCGCAAAGTACACGCTGAACAAACCCTCTGAAAGCCCTCCCATGGACGCCCGTTTCCTTCGCAATTTCGCCATCATCGCCCACATCGACCACGGCAAGTCGACCCTCAGCGACCGCCTGCTCGAACTCACTGGCTCGGTGACCGATCGCGAGATGCAGGCCCAGATCCTCGACGATATGGACCTCGAGCGGGAGCGCGGAATTACCATCAAAGCCCATGCCGTGCGCATGATGTACAAGGCGCGCGATGGCAACATCTATCAGCTCAACTTGATTGATACACCGGGCCACGTTGACTTCAGCTATGAGGTCTCTCGATCGCTGTCCTCTTGCGAGGGTGCGCTGCTGGTGGTTGATGCCAGCCAGGGCGTCGAAGCGCAGACCCTCGCCAACGCCTATCTGGCTATTCATCACGGCCTCGAGATCATTCCCGTCATCAACAAGATCGATCTTCCCTCGGCCGACATTCTCCGTACCCAGGAGGACATCGAGCAGGCCGTCGGAATCGACGCTACCGACGCGATCCCGGTGAGTGCAAAGACCGGCCAGGGGGTGGACGATGTGCTGGAAGCGATTGTGCACCGGCTCCCGCCTCCTAAAGGCGATCCCGATGCGCCCCTCCAGGCCCTCATCTTCGACTCATGGTTCGACGCGTATCGCGGCGTCATTGTCCTGGTCCGCGTCATGCAGGGAACCATGCGCAAGGGGCAGCATATTCGGTTCATGTCGAACGGCATCGCGCATGACATCGAGTCGATGGGCGTGCTTTGCCCCAAGCCGATCGAGATCGGCGAGCTGATAGCAGGCGAAGTGGGCTTCTTCGCGGCCACCATCAAAAATGTTGCCGACACCAAGATCGGTGACACCGTCACAGACGATGCGAATCCCGCCGCTCATGCGCTTCCCGGCTTTGAAGACATCAAGCCCATGGTCTTTGCCGGCCTTTATACCGTGGACTCGCACGAGCACACGCTGCTGCGCGATGCTCTCGAAAAATTGCGCCTGAACGATTCATCCTTCTTCTTTGAGCCGGAGAGCTCCGTCGCACTGGGATTCGGCTTTCGCTGCGGCTTTCTTGGATTGCTCCACATGGAGATCATCCAGGAGCGGCTGGAGCGCGAATACGAGCTGGACCTGATCACCACCGCGCCCGGCGTGCGCTACCACATTACGCTCACTGACGGCAGCGAGATCGACGTCGATAATCCTTCCCGCTGGCCCGAACCGCAATCGATCGCCGGCATCCTTGAGCCAGTGATCACCGCTAAAATCCTCACCAATGAGGAGTACGTCGGTGGCATCTTCAAGCTCGTCGAGGAAAAGCGCGGCAAGCAGATCAACTTCGAGTATGTGACGCCGACTCGCGTCATGCTCACTTATGAGCTTCCACTGAACGAGATCGTGCTCGACTTTTACGACCGCCTCAAGTCAATTTCGCGCGGCTATGCCTCGCTCGATTACCAGCTTGCAGGAGAGTGGGAGTCGCCGATGGTCAAGCTCGACATTCTCATTGCTGGTGAACCAGTCGACGCGCTTTCCATCATCGTGCACCGCGACCACGCATACGAGCGCGGCCGGGCACTGGTCTCCAAGATGCGCGAATTGATTCCCCGCCAGCAGTTTGAAGTGGCAATTCAGGCGGCAATCGGAGCCAAGGTCATCTCGCGCGAAACGGTGAGTCCCTTGCGCAAGAACGTCCTCGCCAAGTGCTACGGCGGCGACATCACCCGCAAACGCAAGCTGCTGGAGAAGCAAAAAGAAGGCAAGAAGCGCATGAAGCGCATTGGCAAGGTCGACATCCCGCAAGAGGCATTCCTGGCCGTCTTGCGCGTTGGCGAAGAGCAGCAAAAATAACTGCACTGCCCCGCTTCCGACTCTCTCACCCCCCGGGAACTAGATTCAATCCCAACGTTTTCTTTCCGTGCGATAGAGCGCGATCACACAGCCGTGTTTGGGTGAGGCCGGCTGCGTGATCGCTTTTTCGGGGAGGAGCTTTACGGAATTAGGACCGCATCGATCACTTGAATGACGCCGTTTGATTGGTAAACATTGGCGATGGTGATAGACGCCGTGCCGCCCTTGTCGTCGGTGAGCTTGATGGTGCCGTCATGCATGGTCGCAGTCAGCGTTCCACCTTCTACCGTGTTGAGTGTGGCCTTGCCGCCGCCATCTTGAATCATCTTTTTTAAATCCTTGGTCGTGATGCGCCCAGCGACAACGTGATACGTCAGGACCTTTTTCAACTGATCCTGATTTTCAGGCTTCAGCAGCGTATCGACTGTGCCCGCTGGGAGTTTTTCGAAGGCTTCGTTCGTCGGAGCGAAGACCGTGAACGGCCCTGGACCCTCCAAGGTGTCAACCAGCCCCGCTGCCTTGACTGCAGCAACCAGCGTCGTATGGTCGCTTGAGTTCATGGCATTCTCGACGATGTTCTTCGTTGAATACATCGCTGCTCCGCCTACCATCGGATCTTTCTGTGCGTGGGAGGCTACGGAAGAGCAGAGAAGCGCCGTGGCAAACATTAGAGTCGTCAGTTTCTTCATGGCAATTCTTTCCTTTCGCAATTGGAATTGAGTTGTGGTTGAAAATGACGGCGACCTGGAGGATCACCGCCCGCACCGCGCCGCAGCAATCCCCCGCCTTGGGCGGGCGGATCGCTTGCGGCAAAAGCGGCACTAAACCGTCGTGATATTTCCGTTCATTCCGTTGGGATAAAAGCCGCCTTTGGCCGTTCCTGTGGCCATATTGGCGTAAACAATCGCCAGCACCTGAGAGGTTGTGCGCGTGTAGGCAAACCCGGGAGGCGTCTTGTCCACTCCATTGGCGCCCGCCGTGGCAAAGAATCCGCCATTTGCCGTGGGGCCCGCTTCAGCCAGTGCAACCGATCCCGGATCATACGGCGGAACATCGAGGCCATCGGCCGGAACCACTGCACCGGGGATATAAGCAACACTCTGCTGGATATCGATCAGTCTGATGGCGCCTGAATGAAACGCTTCGACAGCGAGAATCTGCGCGGCATATTGCAAATTCGTTCCAGTCAGATCTGTGGCCGCGCCGGCGTATGCCGTCACGCCGACGTCTTCGAACAGTCGCGCAAAGGTGATGTAGTTCGACGTGCTCACCGTCCCAAGTGCATTGAGCGCCAGTTGCGGGCGAGCCACCGCCGCGGCCCCCAGCACCACACGAAGATCGTTTACATGACTGAGCTCATCAAAGTAGATCTCGGCAAACACGTCGGCAATCTCCTGGCTTTGAAAGCTCGGTTTCCCTCCAGGCGCGCCCGTGGGAGCCGGACCGCCGCCCGTCGAGCCACTGGGAATGTCGCCGCCCGTGACCACGTAGCTATAGAAAGTGGCCTCCAGGTATTCGAGATTCAGTGCGAAATTGAGAACATCGTTCTCTGATGGGCCCGCCGCCATCGCAACGCTTTTGGAGCCGCAACCGGCGAGCAGGCTGGCCCCGGCTATGCTTGCACCCGTCACACCCAGGCCGGAAAGAAAGTTGCGCCGGTTCACTGCTTTCCTGGTCCGGATGCGATTAAGAATCTGATCTGCGGAAATAATCTCTACAGTTTGCTCGTCGCTCATGGTGGGGAAGTCCTCCTGCTGCATGTACGCCGCGTGCGGGCAAATCGGATTGGAGGGCCATCAAAAAAATTCGGCGCGCCCTCCAACGGCATCAAAGTGAGTGAACGTTGATCAATCGGGCGTGATCTGCCGCATGGTATAAGTGCGTAAGTAGCGCCTCTCCAGCGCGAATTCTTGCCGGATGTACAATCCATTGAGAGTCTTCACCGCGTATTCGAGACATAGAGGGAGTTCGGCCCTGTGACTGCACCCATGGCCTCCGTGCCCGACTCCGCGCTCATCGAGAAAATGATGACAGGTGACGAGTCCGCGCTTGCGACCCTTTACGATCGTTATTCGGCGATGCTTTTCGGTCTGCTCACGCGTATCCTTCAGGATCGCCACGCAGCCGAAGAGGTTCTGCAAGATCTTTTTATGCAGCTCTGGCGCAACGCCAATCAGTTTGATTCGAATCGTGGATCGTTGCCTGCGTGGCTGATGGTTATCGCCAGGAACCGCGCTATCTCGCGCTTGCGTGGCGCGCGAAGCCGTGAGCTTTTGGAGGAGAACGAAGGTGATTACGCCAATACCTTCGCCTCGGACCAGAATATTGAGGATGACGCTTCGCGCGCGGAACTGGCGCGGAGCGTAAGCGCCGCGCTAAACACGTTGCCCGCAGAACAGCGTCAGGCGTTGGAGCTCGCGTATTTTGAGGGAATGACACAGACTGAGATCGCTGCGCGCACGGGGTGCCCGCTGGGCACGGTCAAAACCCGCGTCCGGACTGCGATGCAATCGTTAAGGCAGATACTTGGATGACCGAACCGCACGCCAACCCGGAAGACCTTGACCTCTACGCGCTCGGCGCGCTGGACGGTAAGGAGAAGCAGACGTTCGAGGCGCATCTTCGCGCCTGCTCTGCCTGCCGGACCGAGCTTGTTGCCGCCCGCAGCCGCGTGAACCTTCTTGGTCTGGCTGCGCCGCCCCTGGTGCCTTCGCCTTCCGTCAAAACGGCGCTCATGCAGAGGGTCCGTGCGGAACGTCCATCTGCAATTCATCAGGTCGCTCCCATCGAAAAACGAAAAAAACGCTGGGGACTGCGATTCTCTCTTTCCTTCGCAGCGGCCTCGGTCGTTCTCGCTCTCGCAACCTGGTGGCTCGTGAAGCTGGATTTGGAGCAGCGCCAGCAGATCCGGCAGTTGCAGGCCCAGCTCGGCACCGTTCAGAACCAATTGGCGCAGGATGCCACAACCATGCAGGCCTTGGCCGCCGTGACGAGCGCTCCCGATTCCTCCCCGGTCACTCTCCTTGAGCAACCCGGCGGACCTCCCGGGCAGGCTCACGTTCTCTACAACGCACGCATGGGGTTAGCTGTCTATTCCGGCCAGATTGCGCCTCCACCAGCCGACAAAAGCTATCAGTTGTGGCTGGTCCCGTCCGCAGGCGCGCCCATCGATGCCGGACTGGTCTCTGCCAATCAGCAGAACGGAGCAGTCGTGGTGCGTTTGAGGCCGGGGCTTGTTGCCAAGGCATTTGCCGTGACGATGGAGCCGCTCGGTGGCAGGCCGCAGCCTACTGGTCCAAAGGTTCTTGTCGGCGCGGCCAGCTAGGAACTCCACTTGACCGATGCTGCCGAGAAAACAGCTTCAACCCTCGCAGATGGGGACCCATGAAATAGGAGGGAAAAAGCGTATGGAGCGGTCGGGAGATAGTATCCCGCACGAGAGACTCTTGGTCATCTTTCGCGTCGTCCAGGGACAGCAAAAGTGATGCCAAACTTTCGCTTGTTTCTGCTCTTTGTTAAATAAACTTCATGATCCGCTGTGGAAACCCCGCAAAATGCGTACGAAGGCGATGATCACCAAAGTTACCGGCGCAACCGTGGCGAATCCGGCGAACTCGCGTTCAAAAACAAGGAGTTAAGCCTTCTATCAGAGTCGGATCGGCACTGACAAGGGGAGAGTTTGAGTTTTTTCTGAAGGGTTCCTGGGAAAAATCCACAAAATTTTCCACAACATCGGCGGCTGCGGAACGCAGCACAAAGGCCCCAAGGGACGGGGCCTTGCGCTATAAGCGGTGAGGCACCCCTCAGTGCGAAGAAGGCGCCGCGGACGGGGAATGCGCAGGAGCAGTCAGCCCCCTCGATCTGGGCGCATCAGCCGCCGGTTGCGCCGGCGGCGCCGGCACACCCGATTTCACGTTGTACGCGTCAATCACCTGCTTTGTAATGTTGGTGCCCGCGCCGGCGTAAAGGACCGGCGATTGCTGTGTTTGCGAAACGTCAAGAACCAGGGTGAACCCCTGACCCTCTGCATAGGTCTGCATCACGTCGTACACCTTTGAAGCGAGCGACGTGTACAGATCCTGCATGTCCTGCTGGCCATCATTGCGCAGGTCCTCGGTTTCGCGATCCAATTGCTTCTTTTTCTCGTCAACGGACTTGGTGCGGTTGGCGCGTTCCACATCGCTCAAGTTGGCCGACGGATCCTGCAGCGACTTATTCAGGGCGTCGATCTCGTCGCTGAGGGACTTGAGGGAAGCCTCCTTGGGCGCGTACTTCTTCTGCAAGTCGGCAAAATCACGCTGCCCTTCATTCGTCTGGGCCACCGCCATCTGAAAGGCGATGACAGCAATTCTGGTGGGACCTGCCGGAGCGGCGGCGGGCGCAGCGGCTGGGGCCTTTGCGGCCGGTGTTTGGGCGCCGGCGCTCAGGACCAGTCCTGAGGCCAGCACAAGAACAAATGCTAACTGACGTTTCATCGGTTTCGAAGACTCCTTCAGAATTCCTGTTCGGCTCCCCGGTTAGACGCAACAAAGCGCCCAACTCTTCTGACAAACCTCACGCTTTTCCACGGGGACTCTGGGCCGGACGGCGCAGAGTTTGAAAAGGACGCGAATGGAAACGTCAGCAGGAACTAGGGCGATTATACAGGGGGCGATGATCCGGCAACAGTCCGCCGATGAACATTCCTTAAACCGTTTCCGTTCTCCGCGCCGACCGTCCAACGTCCGCTGCCGGACAGCGCGTCGCTCACCAATCCCCGAATTCAGTTCTCAATGCGCGGGCGCCGGCTGCGGCTGCGGCGCATCCACCCCGCCCGGCTGGTTCGCGCCCGGGCTTTCGGGAGGCGGAGCCGGTATGCCCGATTTCACATTGTAGGCATCGATGATGGCCTTGGTGATGTCATCCTGTGGCACGGCGTAGAGCACGGTGGCGTTCTGCTGATCGCCCGCGTCAAGTACCAGCGTGTAGCCTTGCTTCTCCGCGTAGTCGGTCATCACCGCACCCACCTTGGCTGCAACGCTATTGATCAGCTGCTGCAAATCGCCCTGGAAGTCGCTCTGGGCGTCCTGCGTATCGCGGTCCAACTGCTTCTTCTTCTCGTCGAGTGTACGGGCGCGGGTCATGCGCTCCTCTTCACCCAGCTGCGGACCTTGTTCCTGCAACTGCTTGGTCAAGGTGTCAATCTGGTCGGAGAGCGTCTTCAGCTGCTGGCGCTTGGGGTCGTACTTTTTCTGCAAGTCGGCAAAATCGCGCTGGAACTCGTTGGTCTGGCTCACGGCTGCCTGAAAGGCGATGACCGCGACTTTGGCTGGACCGGTGTAAACAGCTGGGGCGGCCTTTTGAGCGGCCGGGGCGGATGTCTGGCTGGCGGCTGGGATGATAGAAGCTGCGGCAAACAAAAGAACGAACAATGGCAGACGCTTCATGCGATTCAAAAACTCCTTCGGAGTTCCCGCGTGCCGGTATTGCCGGCGCCTCAACCCCTTACCACCGCACGACCCCTGCATCTCCTGGGTCGATTCGAGGATCGGGTCCGGCTTGAAAACCTGCTCTCAAAACCTGCGCGCAAAGGCATCGCCGGGAACTAGAGGGGATTATAGGAGCCAGAATTGGGAGCGTCAAACCGGTGGCCATCAGCGAACATCGCGGGCAGATCGGTGCAAGCGCGGCGCTCAAGACCGAGGGCAATTGGCCTTTCCCCTTGCGAGAGATCGGTCAGACCTCGCTGGCCGACCTTCAGGTCGTCCATGAACCAAGGTCCACAGGACGCCGCTGAAACCGCAAGCTCCAAACATCGCTGAATAGCCGCGGGGCACTCTTTACCGGGTAATGAAACAACTGCTTTAGAATCATTCAGTTAGTTCAAGGAGCGTATTCGGCCAATTTCGTGCATTGCTGCGTTGATTCTAAAGAAGTTGTTTTGGCTCAATGACCGTAAATGCGCACATTATTCGCGTGCTCTCAGAGGTCGTTTTATTGATTCTAAACGAGTTATTTGGCGAATGTTTGGCGAAATGCGGTGAATTTTTTTATTTCGTTCTTTTCGGCCTCTCCAGTGATTCGTGATTTCTGCTTCGTAGTTTGCGATTCGCAGACACGAGACAGCGATCGAGGCACGCTGAAGCGCAAACGATGGCCGGGCTGCGCCGACCGTGGATTTTCGATTTGTTTTGAGTATGCGCCAAAAGGCTGAAATGATCGGCAAACTTCGCAGAAAAAAGTGAAGGAGCAAGAAAGTGAATAAGTGACGTGGAATCATTGCGTTGGATGATCATGCAGGGAACAGGGTCCGGCGTGGGGGGCTTGACATCTCCAAAACGGAGCGCGAGTTGGAATTATCATGGGCTTCCGTGATTCCCGAGAACGGGCTGGAGAACCTGGATCGCATGCGAAGGGCTATGCTGCTCGCCCACTCATGACCTGAGGGAGGGTCTCGATGAACATTCTGCTCTGGATCTTGCAGATCCTGGCCGCAATCCTCTACCTGGCATCGGGGGTGATGAAGGTCTTCTTGTTTGAGAAGATCAGCGAGGGAGTCCCGTCCTTTGGTGCTATGCCGCGAGAAGGCTGGAGGGCCCTCGGAATTCTCGAACTGGTCTGCGCAGCCGGGCTGGTTATCCCCGGAGCGCTCCACTGGGAGCCCGTGCTCGCGGTGGTGGCTGCTGCGCTGCTGGCAATTGAGAGCGTGGTCTTCGTTTGGGTGCACGCCAAATACAAGGAGATCGCGCCCATCGTCATGAGCGGCGCGCTGGGACTCCTCATGGCGTTCATTGTGTACGGCAGGATGGTGCTGAGGCCGATGTTCTGAACGGCACGATCCTTCAATTCGTCCCGAGGGCAAGCTGTCTCAGAGCCGAAAGACGCGTCGCTTCCAATTCCCCGCGATAGAACATATTGAACGTGTCGAATGGGATGAGTCGTTTGCCGTCTGGATGCGCGATGTGGATGCAGCTTTTTTTGACGCTCCGCACGTCGAACGCCTCCGCGTCGATGAATTGGACAATCAGAATGCGAAACAGATTTTTGTAACCCAATTCTTTGGGGAGGAGAACCTTCGGGAGGCAGCAAAGCAGCTCGCGTAGTGTCGAGGCCTGCGAACTGGGCGAGTGGTTGGTAGCGAACAGCTTGAAGATCTGATCGCGTATCCCGGCTTCCTGCTCATACACGATCGTATTCTTGGCTCCGTTAATCAGCACTTCAGGCGGCAGCATGCCGGTGAGCGGAACGATCTTCCCGCCCAGCTTAAGGGCATATGCCATCGCCAACGCATCAGGGTGACAGGGAACCGGAATCAGGTCCTCGGGCCGGAAAACGCTTGTCTGCTCGAGGATACGCCGGCGCACCTCGGTGAGGGTGAGACGGTGCTGCGCGCTTTCGAAGCCATTGACGCGTCCCGCTTGCTGGACAGGCTGAATGGTCACGCCGCGAACGGCCGGCAGCTGGAGGGCGTAATCGATGATTGCGCCGAGCTCACCGTCGTTGACGCCGCGCTCCACCGTCACCACCAAAGTGGTGGAGATGCCTAGCTTGTTGAGCCGCTCGAGCGCCTTCTCGCGGGTCGCGCGCAGATCGGCGCCGCGCAGTTGCATCAGCGGTTCACGGCGCAGCGAATCGAACTGCAAATAGATTTCAAACTGCGGCATAAAGTCGGCAAGGCGCTTTGCGAACTCCGCGTCCTGCGCAATCCTGATGCCATTGGTGTTCACCATCAGGTGGCGGATCGGCCGCGCCTTGCACATCTCCAGCACGCGGAAGAAGTCTGGATGGAGCGTCGGTTCTCCGCCCGAAATCTGAACCACGTCCGGCTCTTTCTCGTTGCGCACTACGCAGTCGAGCATGGCTTCAATCTGCTCGAGAGACCGGAATTCGGTGCGGTGCTGTCCGCTGCCTGCGTAGCAGATTGGACACGTGAGGTTGCAGGCATCACAGATTTCAACGAGGGTGAGACAGCTGTGCTGTTCGTGGTCGGGGCACAATCCGCAATCGTAAGGGCAGCCGTATTTCACCGGTGTGTTGTAGACCATGGGCTGCTCAGGCGTTTTAATAAAAACCTCGCGCGAGCGGCGGTAATAGTCCACGTCGTCCGCCACCAGTACTCGCTCGTGGCCATGCTGCGGGCACCGCTTGAGCATCCAAACTCTCTCATTTTCAAAGACGATCTTTGCGTCAACGCGCCGGTAGCACGTCGAGCAGATGGAGATGGCGACGTCATAGAAAAGGTAGGGGCGGAGCTTCTCTGTCATGTTTTTCCTCGTTAAACTACCGTTCCTTACCGTCTTTGTCGGAATCATCGAAAAGCCGTTGCGGCCCCGGGTCTTCCCGTCTGAACCCCCCGAAGCCCCCAAAGATCGCCACGATAAACCACACAACCAACGTAAGAGCCAGACCCAATGCCGAGAAAATCATGACGACCAACGACACGGCATCGAGAGGACCGACGCCAAATTCCTCCGTGCTCTTCCCAATCCCTTTGGCCGCAAGAACGTAGTCAAGGCCGCACAATCCCATCCCAACGACCAAAGCAATCGCGAGGATCGTAGCGAGTTTCGCGAAAATGCTGCGGTTAGCCCACGGCGACATCTTCCAGGACCTTTCTGTGTGTACCGCGCCTATCGTTCAGGAACAACCCGCCGAGAATCACTAGCCCCGCCAAGCAAACCCACTGGATTAGGTTCATCCCGCCCACCAGGGGCTGCGGCTTGAGAAAATCGATGGCCAACCGCCAGGCGAGATAACTCCCCAGAAAGATCCGGAACCGCGCGCCTTCCGGAAGCTTGGCTTTCGTGCTGACGGCCATCCCAAGCAATATCAGAAAAAGAATCTCGTAGATTTGCACGGGATGACGGCCGATGCCATCACCCAAATCGACGGCCCACGGGAGGTGGGTTGCCTTCCCGTAGGTGTCATCCGCGAGGCCCGCTATGAAGCAGCCAATTCTGCCAATGGCGATGCCGACGCAGAGGGGCAACGCGAAAAGATCGCCGGTGCGTCGCCGGATACCGCTCAAGCGCTTGGCTACCTCGACGCAAAGCCATCCTCCCAGGAGTCCACCGACGATGGTTTTGCCTCCCGGCGAGACCAGGAGCGCCAACAGATGCCGCGATTGCCACGCAGCACGCACGGTGGGCCATTGTTCGGCGAGCCCGAGCAATCGGCTGCCGAGTAGTGCTCCTACGGCCGCCGCAGCCAGCACCGTCCAGCGCTGCGGCTCGGCCACCACGTCGCCTCGACGCTCGCGCAGGCGCCGAAAAACCGCATACCCTGCGCCGTAGGCCAAGGTTTCAAACACCGGGTGCCAGACCGGGTGCGAACCGACGGGGATCATGTGGCCCAGTATAGAAGAGTCTCGACGGGGAGGCTCATCACCTTTCACGCCTAAATGCGCGAGGTTTCTGAACGGCAAGCTGATTGGCTTTAGGGACTAGAACGTTGTCGAAACCGTCAGCCGGAAGGTCTTGCGGGGCTCGCGGAAGATGTTCTGCGCGCCGTAAGACTCGATGGCTTCCGAGTAGCTGTAATCGCCCGCGCCGCCCGGTGGGAACATGGCGCGCGTAATCAACTCAGCCGAGCAGCTCAATTGCTTTTCGCCCTGGTTCACGTCGTTGCAGAAAGGCGTTTCATACAGGCGGAGCGGGTTATAGGCATAGTAGAGGCGGAACGGCGCATTGATGATCGGCATGATGACCGAAAGCTCGGCCCCGAGCGACATGCGCGGAACCAAATTGGTGCCCGCCACGGGATGGATATCCTTGCGGAATCCAACCTGGTCTCCGGGAATGCCACCCTGGCACGATCCGTTGTTGTAGACCGGGCAGCCATAGAGCGGGGCTGTCAGGCTGGCGAAGCCCTGGGGACTTTGCTTCAACTGGTCGTGGCTGGTCGCTACATCGAGGCCGAAGTCATCGAAGAACGAGAACATGAACGGCCCGACGACTGGGATGCGATATTCGAGGTTGGTCGTCAGGTTGGAATCGCCGCCGATGGAAGCAATGCCATAGACCGGGAGCGGCACCTGGATGCACTGATTGTCCTGCGGATTGGTTGGGTCGCGGGGGACGCAAGTTCCGTCGGGATTGGTGAGCTCGAAGTTGATCCGGCTGGGCACATACCCGTAGGGCGTGGCGCCGCGCACGTCAAAGCCTCGCAACTCCTGCTCACCGCCGGCATAGAAGCGGTTGTTGGGAGGAGCGACCTCGCCGCCATAACCCTGGATGTAGCCCAACTGGGCTCGCATGGCAAGCACATTGCGGCCTTCCTTTGAAAACTTCAGGTAGTGCATGGGGATGTATTGCTTGTATGCGATCACCGGGTTGACATAGCGCACACTGCCCCAAAGGCCCGCGGTCTGAACGAACGCCGTGTATTGCTTTCCCTCGCGCGGACGGTATGGGTTACTGACCGTGTCGTAGGTGTAGGTGAGCGAGAGCGAGCTATTGATGATACCGGCCAGCGGGTTCGATCCCTCAACTCCGGAGCGGAAGGCGATGGTCTGGAAGAAGGTCGAAGATGCGGTACTGAAGGCGGTGATGGTGGACTTGGTCCACGAATAGGTCATGCCCACGCGCTGGAAGGCGTGTTTCCTGAGCGGATAGCTGAGAGAGAAATTAAGGCCGTCGGATCCCACGTTGTAGTTCTGCGTCAGCGACTTTTCCGCGTTGGAAAGGTTCACTGAGGCGCCTGTTGTGGCTTGATAGTTCTTGGCCGCGTTGTAGTCCTGTTTGTTGTTGAAGATCTGGAATCCCAGGTTCATGGGGCGATTGCGGAAATAAGGCTGTGTAAAGCCGAACAGGAAGGTACGGCTGACGCTGCCCAGGTTGGCCTGCAGGCTGAGTGTTTCTCCCAATCCCAAAAAGTTGTTGGTTGAGTAATTCAGTCCCAGGAAAGCGCCAGAGAGCCCGCTGATGCCGCCGTTCAGGCCGATCGAGTTTTTGCCCTTCTCCTTCACCTTCAGAAGCAGCTCGACCGTGCCGTTGTCCGGATCCTGGTGGGCCTCGGAGTCCTGATCCACTTTCAACGGCTCGAAGTATTCGAGCTGATTGAGTCGCAGCAAGCTGTACTCCCACAACTGGGAGTTGTAGACGGAACCCTCATCGAGCATCAGCTCGCGCCGGATCACTTTGTCGCGAGTAATCGTGTTGCCGGTAAACTCGATGCGCGAAACATAAAACTGCTTGCCCTCGTCGATGTCGATGTTCAGCGACACGGTTTTCTTCTGTTCGTCGTAGCTGATCTTGGGAATGGCGCCGAAGTTGATGTAGCCCAGGCCGCCGTAGGCCTTCTTTAGATTGTCGAGGCCTTTGGCAATTTCCGAGGCGCTGAACCAGTCCCCGTCTTTGATGGGAAATGTGCCGCGTAGCGCCTTTGTATTGTTAAGTTCCTTGTTGCCCGAAAAACTGATCGTTCCCAGGCGATAACGGCCGCCCTCTTCAATGGTCATCGAGATATCGATACGCTTGCCGGTATTCGGCCTGAAGGTAAACCAGTTGAGGCCGCCCTCGTCGCGAATCTGCGTCTTGGGTTGCTCTACGGCTGCGTTGGCATAACCCTTGTCGCGATAGGCCTGGCGAACGCGCTCTGTGTCTTCTTCAAGCTTCGAGGAATCGTATGTCTGCGGAAACAGGTCTTCGAAAACGATGGAATACGGAATGCCAATGGGCTTCAGGTTCTTCATGGCGCGCCGAAGATCGAGCGCGTTTAGATGTTGATTTCCAACGAATGTGATTTTGCCTACCTTCACCACCGGGCCTTCCTTGATGTTGAAGGTGACCTGCACCGAAGCCGGCGGAACCGTCTTCACGTCGGTCTTTACGGTTGCAAACTGATGCCCATGCTCAGCGAGCAATTCCTTAATCACGTTTTCGGCGTGCTGGATCCGGGTAGGATCGTACTGGCTCTCGACCGAAAGACCGACCTTGTCCTTCTTGAAAGCATCCAGGATGTCGGAGTTGGTGATCGAATTATTGCCTTTGTAAATGATGTCGCGAATCGTCGGCTTTTCGCGGACAAAAACATCGAGGATGATGCCCTTCTCTGAGTCTTCGCGCTCGATGCGCAGGTCCTCGAAGTAACCCGTGTTCCAAAGCGAGTTGAAGTCGCGCTCGACGGAGATCGGGTCGTAGGTATCGCCCGGATGAGAGAACATTCGGGCGAGGATGGTTTCCTTGGGAATGCGCCGGTTACCGATGACGCGAATCTGGTCGATCGTATCGGGCGTCTGCGCCAAGGCCGCGCCGGCGCAGGAAACCAGGATTGCGAGAATGAGGAAGCGCGCTACGCGTCCCATGATGGAAGCGGCGGTGATGGAAGTGTGCCTGATCTTCACCGGGTCTGATCCCTGCGGCGAGCACAAAAACTCTTTCTTGCCATTTTTCGGGTTCACAGGAAGAATTTGCACACCCTCATTCGCTGAAAATCCGGTCCTTCGTCGGAGATTCTGATCGTTCCATCAGGAAAGTTCGATTCTACAGGACCGTACCCACCCTCCCCAAACTCGCAGGGTCCGCAACGACAGGTCTCCAAGTCGTTGGTGTCAAACTCGCGCTGTCCTGGCCGGTCCCAGCGCAACTTCGGCGCCGCGCCCGCCGCAGAAGCAAGGATGAATCGTTTTCCAGAAACCCATCCGACGGTCTTCTGGAGCAGCTACCCCGCCCTCGACGGTATGCCTCTTAGACGCGCTTGCCCGGATCACAGCACCCCTCTTCGAGTTCCGAATTTCCAAGGGCCGAATCTTTTTCGGTTGCACGGACGTCCTATGGAAGTGGAGCTCCGTTCGAGCGACCGGCTTCTCGTGCTCGTTATCACCGTCTTCGTCGATCAGCTACCATAGTATGTCTAGCGAAACGCTGGCTGGAGTTACCCTTCGGTGCGCTCCGGCACGGTGCGTGAGGAGCCGCGCGCACCGGAAGGAAGCTCAAAACCGGCCCCGTTATGCGGCAGCGGTTGAGGGCGGGCCAGTGAATGGCCTGAACAGGATCAACGCGCCGGCCGAGGAGCGAATACCAGCCTTATGATGTGGATTGTCCGGCTTGCGCTGCGGCGGCCATATACCTTCGTCGTCTTCGCGCTGCTGATTTTGATTCTTGGCGTCTACAGCATCGAAACGATGCCGACGGACATCTTTCCCAACATCGATATTCCGGTGGTCACCGTGGTCTGGCAGTACGCCGGCCTGTCAGCCGATCAGATCGCCAGTCGCATCGTGACCAACGCCGAGCGCGGCATGACCACCACGGTCAACGATATCGACCATATCGAGTCGCAGTCGCTTGTTGGGGAAGGGATCATCAAGATCTACTTCCACCCCAACGTGAATATCGGCCAGGCCATCGCTCAGGTAGGCGCCATCAGCGAGGTACAGTTGCGGTCCCTGCCAACGGGAACCACGCCGCCCTTCATCATCCAGTACAACGCATCCAGCGTTCCCGTGCTTCAACTGGGGATGTCGGGAGCCGGACTGAACGAGCAGCAGTTGAACGATCTGGCGACCAACACGATCCGCATTAGAATGGCTACCGTCGAAGGCGCGCAAACGCCATTCCCCTATGGCGGCAAACAACCGCAGATCGAGGTCGATCTCGACCTGAACGCGCTGGAGTCCAAGGGACTGTCGCCGATCGATGTGGTCAACGCTATCGCCGCGCAAAACGTGATCGCGCCTTCAGGCACCGTCAAACTCGACCGCTTTGAGTACCAGGTGGAGACCAACTCGGCGCCCTCAGTTGTCGACGCCCTGAACGATTTGCCCATCAAGACGGTGAACGGAGCGGTCGTCTATATCCGCGATGTGGCCCATGTGCGCAACGGTAGTCCGCCACAAACCAACATTGTTCGTGTGGACGGCCGCCGGGCCATCATGATGAACGTCCTCAAGACGGGCACGGCCTCAACGCTGGACATTATCAAAAACGTGAATGCAATCATCTCCAGCCCGAGTTTGAAGGGTCAGTTGCCTCCTTCGCTCAAAATCGTTGCACTCTCCGATCAATCGATCTTTGTCCGCGCCGCGATCAGCGGCGTGGTGCGCGAGGCCATCATCGCTGCCTGCCTTACCGCGACCATGATTCTGATCTTTCTCGGCAGCTTCCGTTCCACGATCATCATCGCCGTCTCCATTCCGCTTTCCATTCTTTGTTCACTGATCCTGCTCGGCGCGCTGCACGAAACCATCAACATCATGACTCTGGGCGGCATGGCGCTGGCCGTGGGCATACTGGTTGACGACGCCACTGTCTCCATCGAGAACATCAACCGCTTTCTGGAGACCGGACGCGAGCTTGAGGCGGCCATCCTCGAAGGCTCTGCGCAGATCGCCACTCCGGCCTTCGTCTCCACACTCGCCATCTGCATTGTTTTCGTGCCCATGTTCTTCTTGAGCGGGGTGGCGCGCTATCTGTTTGTGCCGATGGCTGAGGCCGTCGTGTTCGCCATGCTCGCTAGCTACTTCCTGTCGCGCACCCTCGTGCCCACCATGGCCAAATACCTGCTAAAGGAGCACGACGATGCGCAGACGGCGAGAAGACAAGCCAGCCGCAACCCATTGACGCGCTTTCAACTCGGATTCGAACGCGCTTTCGACCGTTTTCGCCGCGGCTACCTGAGCCTGCTCACCCTATGCGTAGATCACTCGGGCTTCTTCTTAATCTTCTTTTTTGCGTTTGCCGTCCTGTCTCTGGGGCTGACGCCGTTCCTCGGGCAGGATTTCTTCCCTTCCGTTGACTCCGGCCAGTTCATGATTCACGTGCGCGCGCATACCGGCACGCGCATTGAGGAGACCGCATCTCTCTGCGATCACATCGAGTCAACCATCCGCGAGGAGATTCCGTCCAATGAGCTGGTTACGATCCTCGACAACATCGGCCTGCCTTACTCTGCGCTCAATCTCTCCTACTCCACATCGGCGCCGGTAGGCTCGGCGGATGCGGACATCCAGGTGCAGTTGTCCCGGGATCATCATCCCAGCGAGATGTACGTCAATCGTCTGCGCGAGGTGCTGGCCCGCGATTACCCGGGCGTAACGTTTTATGTCGTGCCAGTCGACATCGTTACCCAGATTCTCAATTTCGGGCTTTCGTCGCCGATTGACATTCAAATCATCGGCCCCAATCTCTACGCCAATCGTGCCCTGGCCGAACGGATGCTCAATGAGGTTCGCTACGTTCGCGGAGCAGCCGACTCGCGCATCCAACAGCCCTTCAACTATCCCAATTTCACGGTGAACGTGGATCGCACGCGCGCCGCGAGCACAGGTCTGACGCAGCAGAACGTCGCCCAGGACATGCTGGTGGCGCTGAGCGGCAGCTTCCAGACTAGTCCTAGCTTTTATCTCGATCCTCGCAATGGAGTTACCTACAACATCGCCATTCAGGCGCCGCAGTACGGGCTGGACACGATGGCGGCGTTGGAAAGTCTGCCCATCACCAGTCCGGCAACTACTGCGGCCATGACCGGCCCCTCAACGAGCACTTCAACGGGTGCGCCGGGCGCTGCGCCATTGGGCAGCGTTGCTCCCGCAGAGACATCTGGCGCCACTACCGCCGCGCCGGGCGTCCCGCGGCCGGTGCAGGTGTTGAGCAACCTCGCCACCATCGTCCCCGGCGACGAGCAGGGTACCGTCAGCCACTACGACGTGCAGCCGGTGATCGACATCTACACCAACGTGGAAGGCACCGACCTGGGCAGCGTGACCCGCGCCATGCAAAAAATCGTCGACGCTCATCAGAAAGACCTGCCCCGCGGCTCGCAGTTCATCCTACGCGGCCAGAGCGAGACGATGTACCGGTCGTATTTCGGCCTATTGAGTGGCCTGGTCTTTTCCATTCTGCTTGTCTACCTGCTCATCGTCGTCAACTTTCAGTCCTGGCTAGATCCATTTCTCATCATCGCTGCGCTGCCGGCGGCGCTGGCAGGAATCGTATGGTTTCTTTTCCTCACCGGGACAAGGCTCAGCGTGCCCGCGCTCACCGGAGCCATTATGTGCATGGGAGTGGCCACGGCCAATTCCATTCTTGTGGTGAGTTTTGCGCGCGAGCAGATGGAAATCCTGGTGGGCGATGCGCGGCGCGCTGCGCTGAATGCGGGCTTCGTTCGTCTGCGCCCGGTGTTGATGACAGCGTTGGCAATGATCATCGGCATGGTGCCCATGGCACTTGGGCTGGGCGACGGCGGCGAGCAAAACGCGCCGCTGGGACGCGCCGTCATCGGCGGGCTGTTGCTGGCCACGGTGGCCACGTTATTCTTTGTGCCCGCTTTCTTCTCGTTCATTCACAGCCGCATTGAGCGGCAGCGCGAGCGCGACGACGAATCCGACGCCGCTCGCTTTGATGAGTTCGACGCCAGACCGGAGTAGGTGCTTATGAATCGGGAATCCAATCCAAGTTCTCATTCTGCCGCGGCCAGCCACGAAACTGCCCCCGAGGCAACTCCTCTTTCGCCGCGCAAGGCCCTGGTGGGAGTGGTCATCGTTCTGCTCATTCTGCTGGTGCTCGCGGCAGTGGGCATCCTTCGCCGGTTCCATGCCGACACCGTTCTGGCCCAGCGCACAGACACGCTGGCCGCCCCTACGGTCGATATCGCCCCCGCAAAAGCAGGCGCGCCGATGGAGACGCTTGTGCTCCCCGGCAACGTGACTGCCTATACCGATTCGCCCATTTACGCACGCACGGACGGCTACCTCGACCGCTGGTATTACGACATCGGCGCCAGGGTGAAGAAGGGTGCGCTGCTCGCCGTCATCTCCACGCCCGAACTGGACAAACAAGTTGCGCAGGCCGAATCCGACCTGGCTACTGCGCAAGCTACCGCCAACAACGCGCATACGCAGGCCGAGCGGTACTCCGATCTCATCAAATCCAACGCCGTCAGCCAGCAGGACACCGACACCTTTGTGAACCAGGCCGCTGCCACGGCGTCCGCGGTAAAGTCAGCCCAGGCTAACCTGCAGCGCCTAGTCGAATTGCAATCGTTTGAAAAGGTCTATGCCCCCTTCGATGGAGTGGTGACCGCGCGCGAAGTCGATACCGGCCAACTCATCAGCTCCGGCTCCGGCCAGGGCGCCGGCACGGAGCTCTTCCACATGCAGGCGCTCCAGACTCTGCGCATCTACACAAATATTCCGCAGCTCTTCTCGCAAACCATGAAGCGCGGAATGAAAGTCGATCTCACCTTTCCCGAATATCCCGGCAAGACTTTCCAAGGCACCCTCGTCCGCACGGCGGACGCCATCGATCCCGTGAGCCGCACCCTGCTGGTCGAGATCGACGTGGACAACCGCGCCGGCCAGTTGATGCCCGGCTCGCTCGCGCAGGTTCACTTCAAGACCCAGGCTGCCGCACAAACTTACATCGTGCCTGCTTCGGCGCTGATTTTCAGGCGCGAGGGGATGCAAGTGGCGACTGTGACTCAAAGCAGCGGAGGAGCTGTCGCACATTTGATTCCTGTGGTGATTGGTGAGGACGACGGCGCCACCGTGCAGATCGTGAGCGGCCTCAATCCCAACGACAAAGTCGTCCAGGATCCGCCCGACTCTCTGATCGACGGAGAAAAGGTCACCGTGGAATCGTCCCAGAGCAGCGCGTTTGGCGCGGGGGGCATCTAGCCGTGGCCGATTGGTCGCAAAAGAATCGTACGCCGTCGCCGCGTTCAGCGCGCGCCGGCCTGGCGTGCGCATGGTTGGCGCTGATTGTTGTTTCCGGTTGCAAGCCCGTCGGGCCTAACTACAACCGTCCGGGATACACAGCGCCACCGGCCTACAAGGAGACGGGCGCGACAACCGCAATCGTTCCTCCACCGAAGCCGCAAGGCGGTGCCTGGCAGGCCGCAAATCCCTCCGACGGAATGTTGAAGGGAAAGTGGTGGGAGATCTACCAGGACCCGCAGCTGAACCAGCTCGAAGAACGCATCGATACCAACAATGTCCAGCTCCGTCAACAGATGGAGCTCTATCTCGCGGCGGAAGATCAGGTGCGAGCTGTGCGCGCCAACCTGTTTCCAACGCTCTCGGCCGGCCCTTCCATCAGCCGCGATCGCGTTTCGGCCCACCGGCCTTTGGTCCCCCCGGGCAGCATTACCACTTACGGCGACTTCGTCATCGCCGGCCAAGCCAGTTGGGAACCCGATTTCTGGGGCCGCGTTCGCCGCACCATCGAACAGGCTCGCGCCAACGCGCAGGCCGACGCCGCTCAGCAAGCCAACGTGGCTCTCACGCTTCATGCAGAGTTGGCGACCGATTATTTCGCGCTACGCGGCCTCGATTCCCAGATCAAGATGCTCACCGACACGGTGGCCGATCTTGAGGACCAGCTCGACCTCACACAGAAGCGCTTTCACGGGGGCGTTTCCACTGAGGTTGACGTTGCTCAGGCGCAAACGCAGCTGGAAACCGTCCGCGCACAACTCACAGACCTGGGCGTCGCGCGCGCGCAATACGAACACGCCATCGGCACTCTCGACAACTTGAGCCTTCCCGGCTTCAGCATTCCGTCTTCGCCGCTCGATCTCCCGCTGCCCAAGATTCCAATCGGCGTTCCCTCGCAACTTCTGGAGCGCAGGCCTGACATCGCCCAGGCCGAGCGGCTTGCCGCCGCCGCCAATGCGCAGATCGGCATCAACATAGCCGCGTTTTATCCCACCATTACGCTGGGCGGATCGGGCGGATTTGAGAGCACGAACCCCGGCACGTGGATTCAGGGTCCCAGCTCGCTGTGGAGTCTGGGCGCGCAGGCCTCGGAGCTGCTCTTCGACGCTGGACAGCGCCACACGCTCACGGATGAGGCCCGCCACAGTTACGAGGCGCAGGCAGACGCCTATCGCAATTCCGTCTTTCAAGCTTTCGACGATGTGGAAGACCAGCTATCAGCGCTGCGCATTCTGGAACAGGAATCGGCTACCGAACGGCGCGCCGTCGATGCTGCGCAGCACTCTCTCGATCTCTCCAACAGGCGCTATAAAGGCGGCGCGACGAGTTATCTTGAAGTGCTCACCGCCGAGCAGACCCTGCTGCAGAACCAGGTGACCGATATCAACATCGTGAGCCGGCAATTTGCGGCCAGTGTCAGCCTTGTGCGCGCCCTGGGAGGCGGCTGGGACGTGACGCAACTTCCTTAGTAGCAGCGTTTTGGCGCTTCACTTTCAATATGCAGTGAATCGACGCCGACCTGAACAACACCCAATGCCGTCGCGGCATCCTAGCAACCGAGGTGTTACTCAATGAAAAAGCTGCACAGCGTTTTAGCGCTCGCATTCCTTTCCACAAGCCTGATGGGAGGTGTCGCCCTTGCGCAGGACGACCATCACGACGATCACGCGACCGCCCAGGACCATCACGACAACCACTCTTACGTAGAACACAAGGATTGGAGAAAGGGCGGACGCATCGATCACGATGACTGGAATCGCGGCGATCAAGTCGACTACCACCAATATCACTTGAGCGCCCCTCCGAGGGGTTACGAATGGCGCTTGGTTGATGGCTACTATGTCCTCGCCAGGACTTCAGACTTCACCATCCGCACCGTCATCCGCGTACCGTAACCAGCCCTCCCGCCTCGGAATTGTCGTATCGCTGCAGGCCGCCGGATAAGTTTCAGCCGGCGGCCTTGGCAGTTTACTTGGCATCTTCAAGGGTCGGATCCGGAGAAAGCTCTGGGCGAATCCCAGTGATCCGCGCGAGCAACCACGCCTACTTCCCATCTTCTGACAGACTCTTTTGTATGTCCTGAGCGACTTCATCGATTGAAGTGCTCTGGCTGAGCTGTTCAATTTGCTCGCTGTTTTCCATCTCCGATAACCCCACCTTGCTCGCAATTTGCTGATTCATGCTGATCACAGCCGTCACCTCTTTTTCCGTCAGCAGAAGGATTTGAAGGACCAGATGTTCCCGCTCATCAGCGCGGCGCGCCAGCCGCGATTGCCGCATCAGGATGAGGCTGGCCAGAAGGATAGCCTCCATGGCCACAACGGTTCCGAGAAGCGTAAAGGGCATCGGATCGAAGTGCGGAATGTGCGGCACATTCAAAGTGTTCACGAGAATCCAACAGAAGAATAGGAGGATATGAGCGGCCACATATCCGAGATTGCCGACGATGGCCGCGGTTAAGTCTCCCAGCCGTTCCGCCGGCGACCTTCGCGCCAGAAACTCCTGCTCATGTTTGGCAATTGTGTCGATATGTTCCTGCACCTGATTCGGAACCTGCATGGTTTGTCCTCATACGAAATTTCGTACTCGATGGTTGGATGAATGTATACCACCGGCAGCTCGCTCAAATGGCCCGCTGACTCCGGCCGGGATTCGAGGGCTCGGCCGACGGTTTTCCGCCATTCATCCGTCCGCTCGGCTCTTCGAATGGCAGAAATCTCGCATCTCACTAAGGGCGTGACCATTACCTCAAAGAGAGGCCCGGCGAATGATTCGGACCCTGCTCCCTGGCAAGCCCCATCCACTTGGTTCCAGCCCCTCTGCCAAAGGCACGAACTTTGCAGTATTTTCTGAACACGCAACAGGCGTGTCGGTTTGCTTCTTCGATGAGGAAGGGCAGCAGACGGACTGCATCGCCCTCAGAGAGCGAACTGCTTTTGTCTGGCACGGGTTCGTTCGCAACATTCGGGTCGGGCAGCGGTACGGATACCGCGTCGAAGGGCCATGGGACCCGGAGAAGGGTCTGCGCTTCAACGCCAAAAAACTCCTCGTCGACCCTTACGCCAAAGCGCTCACCGGTGACGTGGACTGGAAGTCTCCCATCTTCCCGTACGACGTGGCGACCGGTGACGACCTGGTGCGGGACGACCAGGATTCCGCGGCCGGCGTGCCAAAGTCGGTCGTCATTGAGCCCAACTTCGATTGGGAGGGTGATAGTCCCCCGGAGATTCCGCTCGCGGATTCCGTGATCTACGAGGTGCATGTCAGGGGATTTTCCAAATTAAACAAGGCTGTGCCGGCGAAACTGCGTGGCACATACGCCGGGCTGGCGTGTGAAGCAAGTATCGAGCACCTCCAGAGGCTGGGCATCACCGCGGTTGAGCTGCTTCCCGTGCACCACTTCATTGACGAAGGACACCTCGTCGATCGTGGCCTTCGGGATTACTGGGGCTACAACACGCTTGCCTTTTTTGCGCCCATGTCGCGCTACAGTTCATCCGGCGACACGGGTGGACAAGTCGTCGAGTTCAAGCAAATGGTAAAGGCGCTGCACAAGGCAGGAATCGAGGTCATCCTCGATGTGGTCTACAACCACACGTGCGAAGGCAACCGTATGGGTCCCATGCTTTCGATGAAGGGAATCGACAACACCACGTATTACCGCCAGGTAGACGGCAATCCTCGCTACTACATGGACTATACGGGCACCGGCAACACGCTGAACGTGATGAATCCTCAGGTGCTCAAGTTGGTCATGGATTCGCTCCGCTACTGGGTAACGGAGATGCATGTGGATGGTTTCCGCTTCGATTTGGCCAGCACCCTCGCGCGCGAACTGCATGCGGTGTCCAAGCTGTCGAGCTTCTTCGATACCATCCACCAGGATCCGACACTCGCCGATGTGAAACTGATTGCCGAACCATGGGATGTCGGCGAAGGCGGCTATCAGGTCGGCAATTTCCCCGTGATGTGGGCGGAATGGAACGGCAAATACCGCGACACGGTGCGAAGATTCTGGAAAGGCGATGAAGGCCTGCTTTCCGATTTCGCCTATCGGCTTACCGGCTCATCCGATTTGTACGAGATGGACGGCCGCAGGCCCTACGCTTCCATCAATTTCGTCACCGCGCACGACGGCTTTACACTCAACGATCTTGTCAGCTACAACCACAAACACAATGAAGCCAACGGCGACAATAACTCCGATGGCACCGACAACAACGATTCGTGGAACATGGGAGTCGAAGGGCCAACCGACGATCCGGTCATCAACACAATGCGCCAACGCCAGATGCGGAGCTTTCTCGCCACATTGATTCTGTCGCAGGGCGTGCCCATGATCTGTTCCGGCGATGAGCAGGCTCGGTCGCAAAAGGGCAACAATAACGCATACTGCCAGGACAACGAGCTCACCTGGCTTCGCTGGAACCTGGACCCGACTCAGAAGAAGCTCTTTGATTTCACCTCGAACCTGATTCATCTGCGCCGCATTCACCCCAATCTTCACCGCCGCAAATTCTTCCAGGACCGCGTCATTCGCGGGTCTGTCGTTCGAGACATCTCCTGGTTCAACGCAGATGCAAACGAGTTTTCCGATGAAGACTGGAACACTCATTGGTATCGTGCCATTTCCGTTTTGCTGAACGGCAAAACGCTGGCCATCACCAATGAGGATGGCCTTCCAATCTACGATGAGAGCTTTCTCATCATGGTGAACGCGTCGGCTGAAGGAGTGGAATTTACCCTTCCCGCGCCACCATCAGGCACACCCTGGTGCCTCGTTCTCAATACGGAGGACCTTGACGATCCGTTTCCCAAAATCGAAGTCGGCGACAAGATCATCGTGGGCGGCCGATCTCTGAGGCTGTTTTCTGACGGATTGACCTGAGAGCGCAAAACCAGACTGCCGTTTGTGCTGGTTTGTGCATCGCCAACTGCGGCTAATGCGACAAGGCCGCCGCCGGTACATCCGCGATCGGCAAACCGGGCCCTTCCCACATCAGCCGCGGCGCACCGCCGCTGGCCGTGTTCAGGGCTTCAACATGAATCGCATGCAAGCCGGCGCGCAATCCCACTGACCCGCGATCGTAGCGCAGAGCATTACCGGGCGAGCCGCAGACCAGACCGAACGGCGGTCCGGTCTTCGCCACTTCCATTTCGTCGATCGTCACGCGCGCGCCATCGCGATCGATGAGGTGAAAGGTGTAGCCGCCATCGGCCGGAATTCTAATGAATCCGTCCCAGACCGTCGCGTAGTGGATGAGTCCTTGCGCGCTGGCGGTGAGATCGGCTGACTGGCCCGTGAATGCGGGCTGCAGACCGGAGAAGTCCGGCAGCGCGGTCCATGGGCCGGAAAAAATCTTCCAGCTCAGGCCTGGTGCGGTCGACGGCAGGGCTTTGATCGCGTCGTGGAATTGCGCGACGGCCACCACGCCCTGCGCGGCCCAATCCTGGTGGCCGGCCTTATCCGTCACATGCAGCAGCACGCGGAATCGTCCCGCGCCATTTTGTCCGTCAAGTTCAGTACCCAGCGCGTCGGGAAAACGATGCCGCACACGGCGTCCGTGAGCGGAGCTTCCATCGCCAAAGGACCATGTGTACTGCGCGTCTTGAGCGTCCTGCGCTGTGAACTTCACGTTCTTCCCCGGCGCGATCACCGTTGGATCGATCGTAAAACCCGCCGCCAGCGCCGGCGCCGCCGCATAGGTGGGCTGGACCGCGCCGCCTGAAACCGCCAACGGCATTTGCGCGTCGGTGGTCACGCGCACCTGGCCGTACTTCACGTTGGCAAAGGTCACGTCGCTTACATCGCCCGCGATCGTAGACGCGGCGAGCGGCGGCTGATCGAAAGCCCAAATGTTTTGGAACGTGAATCCGTGCAGGCTCGGCTTCTCTTGTTCCATCTGCGCCAGCGAATACCAGTTGTCGAGAATCAGATTCTGGAAGGTCACGCCGGAGTGGTCGCCGTTGGCCCCGTTTGCGCCCCAGGAGCCGAGCAAGCCAAACGTTTGCCCGCATGACCCGATGCCTGCGTGCAGAATGTCGGAGTCGCGCAGCGTGAAGTTATGCAGGTTGAAAATCTTCTGGGGCCAGCCGAGCCTGACCACATTGGAAATGCTGGTGGAGAATTCGCTGTTTTCAACGAGGATATTGTTGACGTCGGCGCCTGGTGCGGTGAGAGCAGCTTCGGTATAGCCGTCCCAATTGCCCAGCGCCGCCAGATCGTCGTCGGAGGCGCGGAAGAAGGAATGATTCACAATGCTGTCGCCGCCGCCCAGCCAGTCCATACCGTCCTGGTTCGCGTTGCCTTGGTCGCCAGCGATCACGCGCAGATCGTCGAAGCGAAATCCCGTCGAATTTGTCATCTGGATCGACCAGGTCCTGGAGCGGATGATGCAGGTGAGGCCGTCGATCTCGATGTTGTGAGCATGGTCGGCGACGATGCAATGCCAGTCGCGCTGGTGCAACCAGCCCGTGTCGCCGTTCGGGTCCTGAGGGCCGTCATAGACGATCGTTCCGCGGCCGAGGATCTTGACATTCGAGACCTGCCACAAGTTGAGGCTGCCGAAGACGTACGCGCCGGGCTCAAGGTAAATCGTTTCGCCGCTTTTTGGATTGAGGCTTTGGTGGTGCACGCCGGCGGAAACAATGGTGACGTTGGGGCCGCTCGGCGGCGACGGAGGCGGGGACCCGGCAAAGAGAAAAAGCATGCGCGCCTGGTTCAGGAAGTCGCCGGGCCGCGAGATGGAGAGCTTCTCCGGTCCCGAGATCCGAAAGCGAATCGTCTGCGGCTCTGCTTCCGGATGCGTCGGACGAATTCCAAGCCGCCATGGCTCGATGTCAACGCCACTATCCCAGAAATGCGGGTCGGCTGCGGTGATCGAGATATCGGCCGGTCCGGTCGTGTCGAAGCTGACAAATTCGTAGTTTGACGCGGCATGCGCAACGTCGACCCGCTGATTGTTCACCGTAATCGCGAAGAAGCTGTTCCGCATCTCACCGGGGACGGGCGCGGACTGCACCTGCGCGGCGGCGTAGACGGCGCTAATAAGCGCGACAGTGAGAACCAGAAACGAGCGGAGACCCGGCAAATGACGAAACCTTCTGAAGGTATTCAGGAAACCAGACCACTGTAGCACTCGGCCTCGAAACGAAGATTCTCAGGGGACGTAGGAGTGAGCCCGGGTGTATACTTCGAGGCGCGAAGTATATCCGGCTTCCGAGAATTCACGCCCCGAGGGCCCCAAAAATGTCGCTTTCCCGTCCCGTTTCCTTTTTTGCTGCTTCCGTCATTCTGCTGCTGGCTGCGCTCGATTTTTCGGCGCACGCCGCAACTGCGCAAACGAGGCCCACCGCCATCAACGCCTCCGTGACCATCGTGGAAAGCGCACAGGAGCCGAGTCCCGTCCTTCGCGCAACAGATGACCTACGCAGTGACTTTGCTAAGGTTTTTGGGCAGCAACCAAAACTCGTGACGAGTCTGGGCGACGCGGGCCCGGTCACGATCCTGATCGGGCAAAACCAAAACGTGCCTGCCGAAGCGGGCTGCACGGCGGCCAGCGGTACTGAAGCATTCGCATTCTCGCTTGCGGGTACTGGAGCCGGTTCGACCCACCAACGCGTCGTTTGCCTGACCGGCACGGACATGCGCGGCACCATCTTCGCCATCTATGAGTTTTCGCAGAGCGTTCTCGGCGTGGATCCGATGTACCTGTGGACCGACAAGCAGCCTGCAAAGCGCACGTCCATCACACTACCGGCGAACTTCGGCCGCACGTATCCCAGCCCGGTCTTCAGGTATCGCGGGTTCTTCATCAATGACGAAGACCTGCTGAGCGGATGGATTCCGGGAGGCGAGGAGCAGCACACGGGCATTTCGCTAAAGAGCTGGGAGATGGTGTATGAGACCATTCTGCGGCTCAAAGGGAACATGGTCGTGCCGGGCACGTGGATCTTCCCTGACGATGCGCAAGTGCATGCGGCCACGGAGCGCGGATTGATCATCAACCAACATCACGCGATCCCGCTCGGCGTAAACGTGGCGCGCTGGCCGGCCGATGTGCCCTACAACTACTCCACTCACCCTGAGATTCTGGATCGCGCGTGGACCAATGCCGTGGCGCTCTACAAACCGGACGAAGAGATTTTGTGGAGCGTGGGATTGCGCGGGCTTTCAGATTCGAGCTACGCATCGCTCGATGAAAGTGTGCGCAACAACGATCCACTGCTCGGCCAGCGAATCAGCGATGCCATCGCCGACCAGATGAAGATTGTGCGCGCCAAATACCCGAACGCGCAGTTCGTCACCGATCTTTGGCAAGAAGGCGCGCGGCTCATGCAGGAAGCCTACCTGAAGATTCCGCCTGAGGTCAGCCTGGTGTGGGCAGACACCGGCTACGGCGACATGCAGGATGGCGGCAAGGTCGGCGCAGGACAAGGGATGTATTTTCACGTGGCCATGATGAATGGCCAGGCGAATCAACTGTCGGAGATGGTCTCGGTCAAAATCATCCAGTCCGAGATTGGGCGCTACATCAAGGCCGGCGCAACTTCATATTTTCTGGTGAACACAAGCGACATTCGGCCTTATGTGATGACAACGCGCGCCGTGATGAATATGGCGTGGGCGGGAAATTTGACCGGCGTGCCCGCGGCCGCCGGAGGGGCGCAGACTGATGCCCCCGGCGACGAAGAAGATGCCTATTATCGCCTCTGGATCACGGATGAATTCGGTCCACGCTCCGTTGATGCGCTAACCAAGACGTACAAAGATTACTTTGCCGCGCCTTCGTTGCGGCCGCCGTTCGGGCCGCCGCGGCTGACATCGGCAGGCAACGCGCCCCCGCCCATGCCAACTTCACGCAGCAATGTTCCCCTCTTCGTGGGCGATAATCACTATCACTCGGAAGCACGCCGGTTGATTCTGGACACACTGAGCGAGCACCAGGTGATTGCGATTCCCAGCCAATCTCCGAAGTGGACTCAGCCGCGCGTGATGCCGCAATCGAATCCGGAGATGCGCGCCGCCCTGATTGATCGCGACATCAAAGATTGTGCCGACGCTCAGCCACGCTGGGATGCGGTTTGGAAGGACGCCGTCGCCGCGAAAAGCCGGATCGACCCGGCATCGAACAACTACTACCAGGAAGCAGTCCTGACCATGATCACCATCAACCGCGAGAGCAACCACATGCTGTTTGAGGTAGCGAGCGCGGTGAAAGACGCGAACGCCGGCAACATCGCGAAGGCTCAGAGCGAAACTGCCGAAGCGCTGCGCTCACTCGACGCAATCCAGGCCTCGATGCACGCCGCCGAGTACGGCAAGTGGAAAAACTGGTATCGCGGCGACTGGCTCACCGGCGTCTATCGCACACACGAGCTGGTTCAGGCTTATGCCGATCACCTGAAGGATCCGATGGCTAAGCTGCCCGCCCCGGCTTCGTGGAGCAGTTGGGAGGGATACTTTCACATCATGGAGTACGAAGACGACCGCTCAGTGGATGTTCATTAGGACACAAACCGAGTGCCTGCATGAACCATTCGTCATTCAGGGCCAGTTAACGCGACTGATGCGGATGGCGCAGTTCGCTCGTCAGCTCCTAGTCCTGTAAGCAGATCCCGGGGACCGCGTCCATTGGCATCGAAACTTACGCACTCGGACGATTTCCAAATATAATCTTTTAAGGTTCTCCCCTCAGCGCGACGCGCAAGGTTCTATCGCGCCCGACTGCATGTGAACCGCGGACTGGTGCTGCCTTCAACATGAGTCAAGAAGAACTGATCCTGGTGACTGGCGCGACGGGCTTTCTGGGCACGCAAGTGGTCCATGAGCTGCTTCAGCGCCAGCCGCACGCCCGCCTCGCGCTGCTCATCCGTCCCCGGGCCGGCCAAACGCCCGCGCAACGCGCGGAATCGATGATCGAGGCGGCGGATTCCGGGCGCGTGCAGGTTTATGCCGGCGATGTGAGTGAACCCAATTGCGGCTTGGATGCTTCGACCCTGAAGACTCTGGCAGAGGAGACCACGCGGGTGATTCACTGCGCTGCTACCGTGCGATTCGATCACTCGCTGGAGCAGGCGCGGCACATGAATGTCGACGGCACGCGCAAGATGCTGGACTTCGCCGCGTCCATGCCCTCGCTCAGCAGCTTTGCATACGTCGGCACCGCATATGTAGCGGGAGAGCGTGAAGGACTGATCCGCGAAGATGAGCTCGACGTGGGCCAACATTTCCGCAACACCTACGAGCAAACCAAGGCCGAAGCCGAGGCGCTGGTGCGCTCGCGCATGGGCTCACTTCCCTGCGTGATCATGCGTCCAAGCATCATCGTGGGCGATTCGCAGACGGGGGTCACTTCCAGCTTCAAAATGCTGTATTGGCCGCTCAAGATCTATTCGAGAAGGCTCTGGCGCACTGTGCCGGGATTCCGCGACGCAGTGCTGGATATCGTGCCGGTCGATTATGTGGCCAAGGCGGTCGTGCAGCTCGCGTTTGACGAAAGGGCTGTGGGCGCCACCGTTCACTTATGTGCCGGGCCCAACGGGAGCGCCACTATTGAGCGCATCGCGAAACGCGCCGCGGAGTACTTCAAAGTTCGCGAGCCGCGTTATGTCGATCCCAAAATCTTCTTTGCCGCGGTCAGGCCGCTCTTGTCGCTCGCACTCTGGGGTAAAAAGCGGCGCGTGCTGGTTGACGGGGCCGCCTACCGCGATTACTTCACCATGCGGATGCAGTTCGACACCACCCATGCGGAACGCTTGCTGGGTCCGGTAGGCATTGCTCCGCCGCCGGTGATGGATTATCTAGACCGCCTGCTGCGCTATTGCGTTGCCAGCGATTGGGGCCGCAAGGAAGTCACGGCACAATGAGCCTCATTCGCCAAACTCGGCTCGCCCGCGATCGCAGCATCACCGTCGCCAACCTTGTAGATGAATTATTGCGGCGCAAGGGTGATTCCGAAGTCTCGGTGAGCGAGAAGGAGAGTTTTCAGCTTTCCGATTTGCACGCCGCGATCTGCGAGATTGACGGCTTCCTTCGCCGTTCGATCGGGCTGCGCCCCGGCGAGCCGGTTGCCGTCTACTGCTCGAACGATCATCACTGCTTCCACTGGTTCCTGGCGATCATCCGCGCAGGCGGTATTGCCGTTCCGCTGAATCCGCAGCTCTCTCTCAGCGAGGTACGGCGGATTCTCGCCGATAGCGGGACCCAGATTCTGGTCACCGATAAAACGGTCTTCGAACGCAGCATTGGAGACCGCAGCGCGCTGAACCTGCGCGCCTGGATCCAGGGCGGCCAGGAGGCGGAGACCATGGACGGATTTGTGCGCGTTCAGGATAGCGGGCCTCCATTTCCCCCAGCCACAATCGATCCTGGGGCAACCGTGGCTGTCTTTCATACTTCCGGCACCACAGGCTTTCCCAAAGGAGCGGCTCTTTCAAGCCGCGCATTGCTTGGCGCGCGATCATCTACGGTGTTTGCCGGTCTCTTTCTTGGCCACAAAGACCTGGCTCTGGTTGCGTTGCCCTGGTCGCACATCATGGCGGTCAGCATTGCGCTTTACGGCTTGATGGCCGGAATCCGCGGATGCTTTCTCGAGCGTTTCGACGTGGAAAAGGCTCTGGAACTGGTGGAGCGTTTCCGCGTGACCACCTTTGTCGGCGTACCCGCGATGCTTGCCCGTGTGGTCAACAGCAATCCTGAGCCGAGCCGGCTGGCCAGCCTGCGAGTATGGCTTTCCGCAAGCGACTACCTGCCCACCGAGGTGCGTCTGCGCTTGCGCGAATATGGAGCATTGCTTCGGCTGCCGGGCGGGCGGCGCGTTCCTCCAATCATCCTGAACGGTTACGGGATGGTCGAGCTCGGCGGACTGGCCATGATGGGCGTCGATTTGTCGTTATTCCCCGGAAGCGGCCAACTTTGCTTTCCTGTTCCGCCGTTTCGCGTTCGCATCGCAGATGAAAACGGCCGGCGGGTGCGGGCGGGCAATCCAGGCGAGTGCCAAATTCGCCGGCACGGCATTGCGCCTCATTATTGGCGAGACAAAGAAAACAACAACGGCCTTTTGACAGGCGATGGGTGGCTTCGCACAGGCGATCTGGCCACTCGAAACCATCTTGGACTGATCCGTATCGTTGGACGCATAAAGGACGTCATCAAGTCAGGCGGGTACTCGGTTTATGTTCGCGAACTGGAGGAGGCGATACTCGCTCATCCTTCGGTGGCTCGCGCCATAGCCTTCGGTCTGCCTCACAAGGAGAAAGGCGAAGTTCCCGCGGTGGCAGTGGAGTTGCTGCCGGGCTCTCCAGAAGGCGAAACCGATCTCCTGAACTGGTGCAGGAACCACCTCGCCGCCTACAAAACGCCGCGGCACATCTGGATTCTCGATCCCGGAGGCTTGCCTCAGAACCACAACGGCAAGTTTCTCCGGCGTGTCCTGCAAGAGCGGTTCTCAGAGAAGATCGCGTAGGCGTGGTTCCCGAACGTCGCGGAACAACAATCGGAGATCCTTCGACGTGTGCCTTCCGAAAACTGCATTCATAATGAAGTTCGTGCTTTCCCAGGTCTGAAAATCCAGACCTGGGGCACCCAATCTTGGAGTGGGGTGATGGTTGGAAATGCAGGTCCTTCGACTCGTTCGGCGCGGCGGACTCGCTCAGGATGACATCCCGAGGAATCACAAGTTTGCCGGGCAGCAAAAGCGCGTTAGTCGTGGCGAAGCGCGTCGACCGGAGAGAGCTTGCCTGCGCGCCAGGCTGGAACGGCGCCGGCAATCAGCCCAGCCATGAGGGCGATCACCATGGCCTGCGCCACGAGCGGCCACTCCAGAGTTGCTGAGACGAAGGTCGCGGTCTGAGGCAGGCTGGCAAGAATGCGAAGAGATCCCCATCCCAGCAGGAGTCCGAACACACCGCCGCCCAGACCGAGAATGGCTGCCTCAAACTCAATGAGCAGCAGAATCTGTCCCTTCTTCCATCCCATGGAGCGCAAGGTGCCGATCTCCTGCGTGCGTTCGAAGACACTCATCACCATGGTGTTCGCAATTCCCAGAATTCCGATCACGAGTGCAAGCATGGATGTGCCCCAGGCGGAGGCTTGCGCAAGTTTGACGAATTGGTTGTCGCTGGCCCGCTCAGCCGCGGGGATTGCTTTCAGGCCCGGCAGTGCTGTCTCGATCTCGGCTTGCGCGCGCTTTACATAATGCTCCCATGATTCGCCTTGCGGCGCCGGACGCAAGCGCACGTCGATGGTCGACACCTTTCCTTCGACGCTGCTCAGCTTCTGAAGCTGGTCAAGCGGCATAATGACCGCATCGGCTTCCAGCGCCGAGCCGCCATGGTAAACGCCTGTCACCGTAAATGGCGAGCCCTCGATCTCCAGCGCATCGCCCGGTTTCTTCTTCAACCCCTGGGCCAGAACATCGCCCAGCATCACCTCTGGCTGGCCGTCGCGAAACCGCTTTCCTGAGAGAATTTGCAACGAGTCGAGCTGATATCCGGTCGCCAGCCAGCCGTAAACCAAAGCATTCTCATCCGAGGTCAAGTCCATCTCATTGATAATTGCGGGTGCGGCCTGCATCACAACGGGAACGTTCTTCAGCTGCCCGGTAACAGATTCATCGAGCGAAGTGTTCAGGAACGTGCCTCGAATGACCGCAATATCGGTGCGGCTGCTGGAGTAAATCTGCATCCACTGCTGCTCGAAAGACCGGGAAAACCCCACAAGGCCGACAAACGCGCCAACCGCCATGCTGATTCCGCCCAGCGTGAGCAGGGTTCTAAGCCGCCGGCGACGCAGATTCTTCCAGACAAATTTCGTAAACGAGAGTGAGGAGGCCATCAAGCCTGAGTAAATCCTGTTGACACGCGATTGGCAAGGAATGCACGCCTGAAGAGCACAGCAATGTTCATTTGCCCGTCCTTCAGAATAAGGGGTTACACCCTGGCTTGCAATGCGCCGCCTGGGGGCTTAGATGCCTTCACCCATGGTGACGTATACCCGCATTCGTTCGAGTTCCACGCGATAGGCCGCGCGCTCGGCCTCCTCGGCGGCAAAGGGATCGGGTGGGCAGGGCTCGGCGCCCAACCTGGCCTCCAGCAGCTCCACACGCCCTGAGAGCGCGATGAGCGCGTCGGAAAGGGGGTCCTTGATGTCGTGCGGATCGGTGAGGAGCACGCGCTCGCCATTGCGATAAACAATATGAGCCGGAACGCCGACGACGGTCGAGTTCGGCGGCACATCGGAAAGGACAACAGAGCCGGCGCCCACGCGCGAGTTTTCGCCCACGGTCAGATTGCCGAGGATGTTGGCGTTGTTGCCAATGAAGACGCGATCGCAGATGGTCGGATGACGCTTTCCGTGGCCCTTGCCGGTGCCTCCCAGCGTCACTCCCTGGTACATGGTCACGTCGTTGCCCACGATAGCTGTCTCGCCGATTACCACCCCCGTGGCGTGGTCGATAAACAAGCGCTCGCCGATCAGTGCGCCGGGATGGATGTCGACGCCGGTGTAGAAGCGAGCCACCTGCGAAAGCACACGCGCGAGAAGACGCAGGTGGTGACGCCAAAGCCAGTGCGACACGCGATAAAACCACACCGCCCAGAGGCCCGGATAGCAGAGCAGAACCTCAAGGCGCGTGCGCGCAGCCGGATCGCGCTCCATGATGGAGCTGATTTCACCGCGCATTCGGGAGAACAGGGGCATAAGATACAGGGACCAAGGGACCAAGGGAACAAGGGAACAAGGGAACAAGGGACCCAGAAGACGAGAATCCATTTCAAGCCCGCGGCACCTGAATCCCTTGATCCCTCGTTCCCTCGGTCCCTGTCCTTTACGCCGTTACCGCAATCGGCTCGGGCTGCAACGCCAACGCCTGCTGGCGCAGCGGCTCAAAGAGCACGCTCGACAGATAGCGCTCACCGAAGTCAGGCAGCACAACCACGATCAACTTGCCGGCATTTTCGGGCCGGGCTGCCACCTTGAGCGCTGCCGCAGCCGCCGCGCCGGAGCTGATTCCGACAAAAAGACCCTCTTCCTTCGCCAGCCTGCGGGCGGTCTCGACTGCTTCGTCGTTCGATATCTGCACAACCTCGTCAATGAGCTTGGTATCGAGAATGCTGGGCACAAATCCAGCGCCAATGCCCTGAATCTTGTGCGGGCCGGGCTTGCCGCCGGAGAGCACCGGGCTGTCGGTCGGCTCAACGGCGATGGCTTTGAAAGAGGGCTTCTTTGGCTTGATGTAGTTGGCTACGCCCGTAATGGTGCCGCCGGTGCCGACGCCGGATATCAGGATGTCGACCTTGCCGTCCGTATCGTCCCAAATCTCGGGGCCCGTGGTCTTGAGGTGAATGGCCGGATTGGCGGGATTGTCGAACTGCTGGAGGATGAAGCCGTTGGGCGTCTTCTCCAGAATCTCGTTGGCCTTGGCGATGGCGCCTTTCATCCCGTTCGGACCGGGCGTGAGCACGATCTCCGCGCCATACGCAAGCAAGGTTACGCGTCGCTCAAGGCTCATGGTTTCCGGCATCGTCAGGATGATCTTGTAGCCCTTGACTGCGGCCACAAACGCCAGCGCGATACCGGTATTGCCGCTGGTGGGTTCAATCAGAATTGTCTTCCCGGGCGAGATCTTGCCGGCCTTCTCGGCGGCGTCGATCATGGCGAAGCCGATGCGGTCCTTCACGCTCGATGCGGGGTTCTGGCTTTCCAGTTTGGCGACGACGGTAGCGGGCAATCCCGCTGCCACACGGTTCAGCCGCACCAGTGGGGTGTGGCCAATGATTTCAGTAACATTCGCGGCAATGCGCGCCATGATGATCTCCTTTTTTCCGAGGCTTAGAGCCTGGTTCGCTTGTGGAACGGATTCTGAGGGAACGGTGCAGCTTGTCAGGGAGGAAAAATCGCGCGCCATCAAGCGCTCTTCGGCATCGGAGCTGGCACCAGGGACGGCGTTAGCGACATCGATGCATATAAACAGCCTAGACCCAACGCGCCCGGTATGGCAAGGGCTATTGTTTGCGGCTACATGCAGACCAAAAACCGGAACCCGGCTGTCACTCCCCGATCAATTTGCAGGCGATCGGGATGCTCTGGCCTTGAACCGCCTGAAGAGACCCTTCATAAAGCCCGCAGTCGAGCAGATTGTTCGGCGAAGACTTGCGGCCTGAATAGACATTGATC
The DNA here is from genome assembly GCA_964533905.1 of uncultured Occallatibacter sp. Taxonomy (GTDB): domain Bacteria; phylum Acidobacteriota; class Terriglobia; order Terriglobales; family Acidobacteriaceae; genus Telmatobacter. Next base: position 68,665 of record CAZHOO010000002.1, read on the forward strand.
AAAAGCTGCGGACCACTGCTGTCAACCCATTTCATCATGGCTTGGGTGGGTTTCACGTTACTGAACACGGCAACCGCGCCGGGAGCGATTTCCCGATCAACCTCACCCAAACTAATCTCACCCACGTGGTCCACATACTGCTTAGGTGTGCCCGGAATTGGAGACGCTGTCAGATAGCCTGCCACAATCACGGTCTCTTTCCCCGCGACGAGCGTGTCCATCGCTTTTTGTGAATAGGTAACCTTCACAGTGAAACTGTAGGTTGCCGCAGGAGGGGCTGCCGGCTTTGCAGGCGGCTGTTGCGCAAAAGCCGGGCTGAATCCCGCCAGACCCGCGGTGAGAATCAGCGAAAACAGAATCGCGCCAACAAGAAGTGCAGTACGTTTTGGCATGGATGCAATCGTATCCCAAGTACCGACCGCACGCGACGAAATGTCCTATGGTCAAGCCATCACTCATCTCCATCGGGATGGTCGACCGCTCCATTGCTCATCGCCCATGCGACAAAGCCATCCGGCGCATCTCTCACGGATGAGATATTGGTACCCTTTACGCTCTTGATGTGCTGCCACACAACGTCCTTCAGGTCCGCATCGGTCAGGTCAGAGTCATCCAGCGATGCTCCTGATAAATCCGCACCACCCAAGCTGGCGCCGGTCAAGTCTGCGTTGCGCAGGTCTGCCTGCATGCATTGAGCGTGATCCAGATGGGCGTTTCGCAGGTTGGCTGAACTAAGATTTGAGAACGTGAAGTCGACCGAGGTGAAGTTGCTGTTGCGCAGATCGGCGGCGCTGAAATCGGAGCGCATCAGATTTGCGTTATGCAGATCGAGGCCTTGAAGAAACGCTGAGGAAACGTCAACTCCAACCAGCGGCACCTTGTCTGCATTCAATTCCTGCAAGGCTTCGATTCTTCCGCCGCTGCCACCCTTGCCCTGCGCCGTGTTGATGACCTGCCAAGCCTGGTAATGCCGTTGCTTGATCCGGTCGCCCGACTCGGAAAAGTAAAAGATGACTGCGACCAGAACGGAAAATGTGCCCAGATACTCAAGAATTTCGAGGAACGACCAGTTGCTCAGCAAGAATGCAAACCAGTCCCCAATCCACTCAATAGCGACGAAGGGAGTCGCCCACTTCCAATTCGCGCTGACGCTTTCCTTCCTGATCTTCCAGGATTCAGGCCTCGGCCTTGGGTGATGCAGGATCATCGCAATCAGCGCCTCTGTCAGCCGGTGTTTCGCAGACCCGCCGAAATTCCGTTGATCGTTGCCGCAATAGCGCGATTCACGTCGGGAGTGTCTTCGCCGCCGCGCTTGCGGCGCAGCATATCCACCTGGATTAAATGCATGGGATCGACGTAGGGATTGCGCAGCTTGATGGAATGAGCCAGCACCTGGTTACTCTGAAGCAGTTCCTTCTGACGGGTCACGGCAAGTACCGCGCGCACCGTGCGATGGAACTCCGCTTCGAACATATCGTAGATGCGCTCGCGCAGCTTCTCGTCTTTGACCAGAGTGGAATAGAGCCGCGCCGTGCCGAGATCCGCTTTGCCGAGCGCCATTTCAACGTTCCGAAGCAGATCGATAAAGAGCGGAAACTCTTTGGCCATGGTTTGCAGCAATTCGAGCGCCCCCGGCCGTGCAAGATATTGGTCGATGGCAGATCCCACGCCGAACCACGCAGGCACCAGCAGGCGCGATTGCGTCCAACCGAAAACCCACGGGATCGCGCGCAGATCGGAGAGCTTGGGCGAATCGCTGCGGCGCGCCGGACGCGAACCGATCTTCGCGTTCTCCAATTCGCCAACCGGCGTACTCTGCTCGAAGTACGTGATCACGCCGGGATCTTCAAGAATGTGCTTGCGGTACGCTTCATAGGCCACGATCGATAGCTCGTCGAGCGCGGCTTCCCATTCCGGCTTGAGTATTCCGGTAAAGTGGCCTTCGGGATCGCGCGCGTTAGGCCGAGCCAGCGCATCGAGCGACGCGGCAATCATCAGTTCCAGATTGCGCTCAGCCAGCACCTCGTCGGCGTATTTGAAATTGAGCACTTCACCCTGCTCCGTAATGCGCAACTGGCCATCGAACGAATCGAATGGCTGGGCGAAGATGGCACGATGGGTTGGCCCACCTCCGCGGCCGACTGTGCCGCCGCGGCCATGGAAGAGACGCAGTTTGAGCCCTGCTTCGCGCGCCACCACATGCAGGTCGCGATGCGCCCGGAAAATCTCCCAGGTCGACGTCAGCATGCCGCCGTCCTTGTTGGAGTCGGAGTAGCCAAGCATGATCTCCTGCCAGTTGCCCCACGATTCAAGCAGCCTGCGGTAGTCGGCTCGGTTCCACAGTTCGCGGCAAATCGCCGGTGCGTTGCGCAAATCTTCGATGGACTCGAAGAGCGGCACGGGCATCAGGCCAGGATCGCGCCCGGGCTCTTCGCTTGCGCCCTCCACGGTTACACCGCCCAGCCGCGCGAGGCGAATCACGGCCAGCACATCTTCAACAGAAGAAGCCCCGCTGATCACATATTGGCGAACCGCCTCCGGCGAGCAGCCCGCTTTCACTTCGGCCACAACGCGAAACGTCTCCAGTACCTTCGCCGTTTCCTCGGAGAGGCCACCTTGTAGCGATGGCGCAATGGTATCGCTGATGGCCTCGCGCAACGCAACAGCGTGAACGCGCGCGTGCTGACGGATATCGAGCGTGTGCAAATGCAGCCCGAAAGTCCGCACCTGAAGGATGAGCGGATCGATGAGCGTGCGCGCGATGCGAATTCCCTCATGCTCGGCCAACGATGCCCGCAGGGTTTCAAGATCGTCAACAAAGTCCTGAACCGAGCAGTAAGCGGGCAACACCTGGGTGAGTTTGTCGTGGCCGCGCGCAAGCGTGAACGGTGTCACGGGCAGCCCGCCTGCAGCGCCCATTCCTTCGCTCGCCCGCTCGAGCGTCCGCTGGATGCGCGCTTTTAGGCAGATCACAAAACGGCGGTAATACTCGAACTCGTATTGCGAGCCGAAGACCTCCGCCTCTTGCGTATGCACCTGCGACACGTAGGCGCGCAAGCGCTCCAGCAGAGCCTCACTTACTTTCCGTTGCTGCGCGCTCGTGGTAAGCAGATCAATGATCTCGTCGAGCTGGCGCTGGTAGTAGAGCAGCAAATGGCCGCGCGCGAGCTGGAGGGCTGCGCGCGTTACCTCGGGCGTAACAAACGGATTGCCGTCGCGGTCGCCGCCGATCCACGAGCCAAAGCGCAAGACCTGCGGCAGCTCCAGCGGCTCAATCTCGAGATCGTAAGCCGACTTCAATGCCGCCGAAATCTCCCGGTAAAGCTCGGGCAAGGTTTCGAAGATGGAGACATCGTAGTAGTCGAGGCCCATTTTTACTTCGTCGTAGACGGTCGGTCTGCGTGAGCGCACTTCGTCGGTCTGCCAGAGGCCGGTGATCTCGGCCAGCACCAGCTCCTCAAGGCGACTCATGTCCTGGGTGGGCAGAGGGATGCGATCGAGCGCCTCAAGGAATTCGCCGATGCGCCGCCGCTTGAACATCACGGTCCGCCGTGCAGCTTCAGTGGGGTGAGCGGTAAAAACCGGAATAATCAGCACGCGGCGGAGCCAATTCAGAGCCTCTTCCGCGCCGATTCCCACGCGGCGCATCTCGCTGAGCGTACCCGCAAGCGACCCGCGCTGCCGGTTGGCCTGGCCGCTCAATCGCAGGGCCACGCGACGGCGTTTGCGATGATTGGTCTCAGCTAAATTGATGAGCTCGAAGTAGAAAGCAAACGCGCGCGTGAGCAAAATGGCGCGCTCCGCCGGCAGCGAGTGAACGAGGGCCATCGCGGCGGAATCCTGCCGCGCGGCCTCGTCGGATTTTCCGTGCGCGTCGGCGTCGCGGCGGCGGATGGTGCCCTGCCGCAGCGATTCAACCTGTGCGAAGAGCTCCGGGCCCGCCTGCTCGCGCAGCACCACTCCCAGCAGGGTGCCCAGCGAGCGCACGTCCCGGCGCAGCGGAGCTTCCTTCAGGTCGCCGGTCTGTGCCTCAAGCTCGGCCAACCGCTGAGCCCAGCTCTCCGGATTCCATAATTGAGCCATCGTAATTCGATTATGCACGACGGAATGAGGCCGGCTGGAAGATTGCGCTTCCTCCAAATTGATCCAATGGGGCACAATGGCTCCATGCTGTTTCCCGGTCGCATCTTTCCCCTTGCCGTTGCCTGCCTTGTATCTATTACCGCGATGCAATCCGTTCGCGGTCAAAACACTGGTGCACAACCTGCCGCACCGCCTGTTTTGCGACCCATGCGGCCCCCGATGCCCACGCGCGATCCGCACACGCCGGGCTATGTCACGGCAACCGAGCTGCCGGACGGCGCTGTTCCCGATCCAAGCCAGAACGGCAACTTCATCATCGGCCCAACCCACACTCCTGCGCCTGAGCTCGCTGATCCTAATCGCGCGCTCGACGGCACGGTTGTCGAATTCACAATGAGTTCTAGCGAAAGCAAGTATTTTCCTGGAATCGCCCGGACGACCGACTCCCTCCCGACGCCCGACCCGGCGAATCCAGCTCGGGTTCTCGGTGTGAAGACGCAGCCGGCGCCCTATGTTCGCAAGGTTGCCGTTTATGTGCCGAAGAGTTACATCCCCGGCAGCGAAGCGCCCTTCATGGTGGGCGCCGACGGTCCCGACCGCCGCCTTTTCGCAGCGCTCGACGAACTGATTGCCGAGCACAAGCTTCCGCCCATCGTCGCCGTATCCATCAGTAACGGAGGAGGTGACGCACAAGGCAGCGAGCGCGGCCTGGAATATGACACCATGTCCGGCCGTTATGCTGAGTTTGTTGAGCACGAAGTGTTGCCGGCGGTCGAAAGCCACGCGCACGTGCGGCTCACCCACGATCCCAATGGGCGCGCCACAATGGGCGGAAGCTCCGGCGGCTCCTGCGCGCTCAGCATGGCATGGTTTCATCCGGAGTGGTACCACCGTGTGCTGGTTTACTCAGGCACGTTTGTCAACCAGCAGTGGCCGTGGAATCCGGGATCGCCCCACGGCGCATGGGGGTTCCATGAGAGGCTTATCCCGCGGAGCAGGCGTAAGCCTCTGCGGTTGTGGCTGGAAGTTGGCGACCGGGATCTCTTAAACCCTGGCGTGCTGCGCGACGACATGCACGACTGGGTGCTGGCCAATGAGCTCATGGCCAAAGTGCTCGCCGCAAAGCATTATCTGTACCAATTTGTCTTTGCGCGTAACGCCGGACATGTAGACCGTGGCGTACAGCAACAAACGCTGCCCGAGGCCCTGGAGTACATTTGGCAGGGCTACGAACCCCAATGACCCACCAAGAGTGAAGAGTAAGAATCGTCCGGCTACGGCACGGAAAAACGTCTGCGAACCAACTCACACGCTTTCCAACTGTTCCGTCAGCTCTTCCCACTCCGCGGTCAGCACGGCCAGTTGCTTGCGCAGCTCTTTAGCCAGCTTGGTCAGGCGCTCGGTTTCGGCAGCCGAGACGTAGGTTCCCAACTGTTCTTCGGTGTGCGCAACGGCACTCTCAATACGCGGGATCTCTTCTTCGAGGAATCGGCAACGGTCCTGCATCTGCTTTTGCTTGATCGGATTCAGGCGGCGGATTTGCTTTTTCGGCACTGCATCGTCCGGGCCTTCGTAGCCGCCCACAATGAGAACGGTGCCGGCACGCGATGCGGCATTTGCATCATGCGCGCCTTCGGTGGACGAAGACAAAGGCAACCGCAGATCCTTCGACTCCGCCTTGCTCCGCTCGGCGTCGCTCAGGATGACAGAGCCAGGGGAATCTTTCGCAGCGAGCGCAGCTTTCTTGCGTAAATAATCTTCGTAGTTGCCTTCGTATGCCGTCACCGCTCCGCCTTCGATTTCGAGCACGCGCGTGGCCAGCCGGTCGATGAAATAGCGATCGTGCGATACAAAGACCACCGTTCCTGTGTAAGTGGCGAGCGCTTCGAGCAGTACATCCTTGGCGCGCATATCCAGATGGTTGGTGGGCTCATCGAGAAGCAGAAAGTTTGCGGGCGAGACGAGAATCCGCGCCAGCGCGTATCGGTTGCGCTCGCCGCCCGAAAGCACGCCCAGCGGCTTATAGACGTCGTCGCCGGAAAAAAGAAAACAGCCAAGCAGCGAGCGCAGTTGAACTTCCGGCACGCGCACAGCTGACCGGTTGATGTCGTCAAGCATGCGCGCTTCCGGGTCGAGCACCTTGTACTGATCCTGCGCGAAGTATTCGGCGACGACATTGTGACCCAGGCGAATCGACCCCGCGGTGGGTGTCTCCTCGCCGGTGAGCAATTTGATCAGTGTAGATTTGCCCGCTCCGTTCACGCCGACCAACGCCACGCGGTCGCCGCGCTCAATGTTGAATCGCGCTCCGCTGAAAACCTGTTTTGGCCCGTAGCTTTTGGCCAGCCCCTCGGCCTCAGCCACGATGCGGCCCGAAGGCGGCGGCTGCGGAAACTTGAAGTGAATGACTGGTTCCTCTTCAGGAACTTCGATGCGCTCGATTTTTTCCAGTTCCTTGATCCGTGACTGCACCTGCTTGGCCTTCGTGGCCTGATATCTGAACCGATTGATGAAGGCCTCGAGATGCTCGATGCGATCCTTCTGGTTGCGGTACGCGGCCATCAATTGCTCGCGCCGCTCGTCTTTTTGCTTCAGGTATTTGGTGTAATTCCCCGGATAGATGGTCAGCCGTTTATTCCAGATCTCCACGGTGCGGTCGATCGTCACATCGAGAAAATAGCGGTCGTGGGAGATCAGGATGTAGCCGAATGGATAGTTCCTCAAGTAGTCCTCGAGCCAGTTGCGCGTCTCCAGGTCCAAATGATTTGTAGGCTCGTCCAGGAGCAGAAGATTAGGCTTGGCCAAGAGCAGCTTGGCCAGCGCGATGCGCATCTGCCAGCCACCGCTGAACTCGTCCGTCTGGCGTGCCCAATCGTCCTTGCCGAATCCCAGGCCCGTGAGCACGCTGCCTACCTGCGCGTCGAGCGCGTAGCCATCGAGTGCGTGAAAGCGATCCTGCAAGACAGAGTAGCGCTCAGCGACGGATTCGTATTCGGCGCTTTCGTGATCGAGTTCCGCCATCTGCCCGGCTAACTGCTCGATCTCGAGCTCCATTTCGTGAATTTCATCGAAGACCGTCAGGCATTCCTCGAAGACTGTCCGGCCCGCGAGCTGCAATCCCTCCTGCGGCAGGTAACCGATGCTGATGCCGCGCGTTGTTTCGAGCGAGCCGTAGTCCAGCGTTTCCAGGCCCCCCAGAATCTTCATGAGTGTGGATTTGCCCGTGCCGTTGGCGCCCACGAGCGCGGTTTTTTCCTGGTTTTGGATTAACCAATTGGCCTCAAGGAAGAGGACCCGCGGGCCGAATCGTTTGCCGGCATTCTGGAGTGAGAGCATGAAGTTCCATTGTCGCAAATCAGCGCGCGAAGCTCGTCGACAGAGTCTGGCTTAACATCGAGACTTTCGCGCACGAACCGTCGCCGGCCTCAGCAGTTCCCTCTCGCCCATCCGTCGGATTATGATCGATGGGCGCGAGCGAAACCACGGTTGCGGAAAGTGCAAGAAACGCGGAGGATAAATGACCAATTATTTGACCGAACGGCGAGAGTTTCTAAGGCAGGTTGGATCGCTGGGATCGGCGGCGATGATGGCCTGCCTGCCCGAGAGCGCGATGGCATTCGGCGGCGCGGCGCGCATTGTGGAGGATGCAGTTGCACCCGCGCAAACTGAAGACGCGCCCAAGTATCACATCAAGTTTGCAGTCTGCGGCATGAGCCACGATCACATCTACGGCATGATCGGCGCGGTCCAGCGCGGAGGCGGTGAACTGGTTTCCGCGTGGGGCGGCGAGGACGACAAGCTGGCGAAATTTCGCACGCGCTATCCCGATGTCAAAATGGCCGCCACGCAGGAGGAAATCCTCGACGATCCTTCCGTGCAGCTCGTTCTCACGTCGCAAATCGCCAGCGAGCGCGCGGGAATCGCCGTCCGCGCCATGAAGCGCGGCAAGGATTTTCTCTCGGACAAGCCCGGGCTCACGACGCTGGAGCAACTGGCCGAGGTGCGCAAGACCATCGCCGAAACCAAGCGCATCTACGCAATCATGTACAGCGAGCTGCTCGAAGTGAAGGCCGCTGTGTACGCGGGTGAACTTGTGCGCCAGGGAGCGATCGGCAAGGTGATCCAGACCATCAATATTGCTCCGCACCAGATTTCCCAAGGCGGCAACGGCGATGCAGGCGGCGCAAATCCGCGGCCAGACTGGTTCTGGAATCCCGATCAGTACGGCGGAATTCTCTGCGATATCGGCTCGCATCAAGTGGATCAGTTTCTTTACTACACCGGATCTACGGAAGCGGAAGTGGCGGAATCGCAGATCGCCAACGTTCGCCATCCCCAGCACCCGCGCTTTCAGGACTTTGGCGACATGGTGCTGCGCGGCAACCGCGGCTTCGGTTATGTGCGCCTCGACTGGTTCACGCCCGATGGCCTTGGAACCTGGGGCGACGGCAGGCTCTTCATCCTCGGAACCAACGGCTACATGGAGGTGCGCAAATACACCAACGTCGGCGTCAGCCACCAGGGCAACAACCTCTATGTTGTCGATGGCAAAGAGGCGCGGTACATCGACTGCAACGCCATGCCTTTGCCCTTCGGTCCCCAGTTTGTGTCTGACATCGTGAACCGCACGCATACCGCGCAGAGCCAGGAAGAAGCACTGCTCGCCGCGGAGCTTGTGCTCAAAGCGCAACTCAATGCGAAATTCGTGACAATCGAGAGCTAAGGCCCCATTGGGAATGGGCAATCGGTCAGCTGCGCCCGAGGTGTATTTTCCGTACCGCGCGCAATTACCCGCCCGGGCCGTGCCGGGCCGCCTGGCTCAAAAGCGGCCTGCAATTCCCGGGTAGGTGAGCCACAGCAGCTCGTTTGCGTCGGTGGCAGCTAACCGACTTCGATCCGCCGGATTCTCGATAAGCAACTCAAAAAAGGCCACTTACAGACCTCTGAATCGGCAGAATCGTTCAAATTGCCGGCCTATTACTGGATTACAGTGGGGACACGAGAGTTCTCCGTATGTCGGTTCCGTCCGCGGCGGCATCCGGCCCGATATGGAGGGCAAAGAGCCTAAAAACAGCTGCAAGAACAAAAAAACGCTGGTCGATGATACGAATTGGATCTCTTTGTTGTTTTCTAGAATGAGCGGCCAGAAAGCACACTGAAGTGCCGCCGCATTAGGGCGGGGAGGAGCGGAGCATGAAGACAAATAAATTGGTTCTCTTCGGGGGCGCAGCGCTGGTGGCAGCGGGAGTCCTGGTCTATACACTCGGCATTTATCCGCCGGCCTCGGGCCGCAACGGACAGGGCGCAATCGGAAAGCGCGACGTATTTCGCACCGATCAGCCAGCCGATGCGTCGGTCACCCCCGGCGATGCGCCGGTTGCAACCGCAGAGTTGATGAAGGACCAGAAGCTGCCGGAGATGCAGGATGGCCAATTCTTTCAGTTGAGCGACGGCCAGATGTACCAGTTCAATCACGGCCAGCTGATGCAGATTCAAAACGGCGTAATGTTCCGGCTGAGCGACGGCCAGATGCTGCAGTTCCAGAATGGCATGTTGATGCGGATGAACGACGGCCAGTTTAGCCGGCTGAACAACGGGATGATCTACAAACTGAGCAACGGCCAGATGTTCCGCATGAACGACGGCAAGATGATGCAAATGAATGACGGATTTGTGCTCCGCCTCAGCAACGGCAACATGTTGCAGCTGAACAATGGCGCAATGTTCCGGATGAATAGCAATCAGATGTTGAACCACGGCCAGATTCTCGCGCTGACACACGAGTAATGAATCATTTGAAGGGTTGCCCGTTTTGCACGGGGCCAAGTTGCCTGGTTTCGAACGTTCACTGAAATGTTGAGTCCAAGATCCCTCCCCCAGAGTGGTCCCTCCCCAAAGTGTTGGGCCCCGGAGCTCTCTCCCATCCCTCCCCCAGTTTGAGGCGCCGAGGGGTTCAACACTTTACCCCTCCATCGACTCCGCTGCGCTTCATCGATGACGTTGAGATAGGCGAACCGAACTGAAGTGTAGTAAGTTTGAAAAACACTTTAGACCGGTTCCTGAGTTCTTGTAACCCCGTCCAACATCGTGCAAGATGGCTCTTCCTTGAGGGAAAAACCACTTGAGTGAAACGGCTTCGGGATACGGCAATGCAGGAGCCGGCGTAGCTCTCTGATGGCCGAAAGTCTGCTCATGGATCGCAAGCCAAGTGAGCGCTGGATCGTTCCTGCGCTATGGCTGAATGCTGGCCGTGTTCTTTGCGCCCTGTTGCTTTGCGCAGCTCTATTCAGAGGCCTGTCCGCACGGGCCGAACCACGTCTTTACTCCCAGGAAACCAAGCATTTCCGCGTTGTTTATTATTCTCCGCAGCACGAATATCTCGCGCCTCTGCTGATCCGGTCACTCGAAAATGCGGAGCAATTCTATCGCGAGAAATACGGTTACGAACCGCAAGGCAAAATCACCATCCTGATCCAGGATTTCGATGACTCCGGATATGGAGGCGCCGGAACGGTCCCCACCGATTTCATTCAGATGGGCATCGAGCCATTCCATCTGGTTTTTGAAACGCTGCCCTCGGCCGAGCGGTTGGGCTTGATGTCGAAGCATGAGCTGATGCATATCGTGATGGGCGACGAAACGGCCGCGAGCGACGATTTGTTCCGGAAGATTTTCTTTGGGAAGATTGTGCCGAACACTGACGATCCAATCTCAATTCCCTTGAGTTTTCTGGGCAATCCCCGGGTCTACTCACCGCGCTGGTTCCATGAGGGCGCGGCTGTGTTCATGGAAACCTGGCTGGGCGGCGGATATGGCCGCGCGCTGGGCGGCTACGACGAAATGGCGTTTCGTGCGATGGTGCGCGACAACCAACCGATGTATGACGTGGTGGGCTTGGAGTCCGAAGGAACGTCGGCCGATTTCCAGGTCGGCGCCAACTCGTATTTGTACGGAACGCGCTTTATGAATTACCTGGCGCGCCAGTATGGTCCTGAGAAGCTTACGTCGTGGATCGTGCGCACTCCATCGAGCCACGCGTATTTCGAGAGCCAGTTCCGGGCGGTATACGGTACGTCTCTGCACGACGAATGGCGCCGGTGGATTGCGTTCGAGAATGACTGGCAGAACGCGAACCTGGCATTGATCCGGCAATATGCCGTGACGCCATTGAAGCCGATCTCGCCGAAGATCCTGGGATCGGTTTCGAGGCCCTACTACGATGCCCAAGACAATGTGATCTATGTCGCGGTGCGGCATACGGGACCAATGCCGTATCTGGCGGCAATTCATCTGGACTCCGGGCGCGTGGAACACCTGACCGATGTCCGCGGAGGCGCTCTTTACGACGTCACCTCGCTAGCTTTCGATCCCGACGGCCGCCGGCTTTTCTTCACGACCAATAACTCGGCAGGCCATCGCAGTTTGAACGTTTTCGATCTCAAGACCCGCAAGAGCAGCCTCATCGGGGCCCATCTGCGTGTGGGCGATCTTGTTTTTTGCCGCAAGGACGGATCGCTATGGGGCGTGATGCATAACAACGGCCAGTCGAGCATCGTGCGCCTTGAGGCGCCGTTCAAGTCCGCGAAAGTGCTGTATACGCTTCCCTACGCTTCGGATCTTTTCAATCTCGATCTTTCGCCGGACGGCGTGCAACTGACCGGCGCGCTGACAGATGAGACTGGAAAGCAGCGGCTGGTAAGGTTCCAAACCGCCGACCTTTTGACCGGCAAGACGGCTCACGAGATTCTTTACGATTTTGGAACTGACTCCCCCGATAGCTTTACCTTTTCGGCGGATGGCCGATATCTTTTCGGATCATCCTATCTCACGGGCGCCTCGAATTTATTTCGTCTCGATCTGGAGACGAAAAAGCTCGATGCGCTGAGCAACTGTGAAACGGGACTCTTCCGTCCGATGCCGCTGCCCGACGGAAGCCTGTCGGCGTTTGAGTATTCGGCCCGCGGATTCCGCCTCGTGAGCCTGCCGCTTCGCGTGATTGACGACGTTAATGCAATTCCCTACCTGGGACAATCTGTCGTAGAAAAATATCCGGAACTGAAGTCGTGGACGCTGCAGTCGCGCAATAATATTGACGACCTTAAGCTGCGTACCTACGCAGGAGCGTATCGGCCGTTTCGCAGCATGGAGTTGCAGTCGATTTATCCGATTCCGCAGGGCTACGAGAATGTCCCGGCGGGAGGCGTGCGCGCCGATTTTGGAGACAGCCTGGGGCTCAGCCACATCACAACGACCCTGTCGTATTCGCCCGGCGAGACAGCGGTGAGAGACCGTTTCCATTTCACGCTCGATGCCAATTACTGGGATTGGAAGCTCTCGGCCTATTTCAATAGAGCCGACTTTTACGACCTGTTTGGGCCGACAAAAGTGGGCCGCCGCGGATTCGGATTAGTCGGCGAAAAGAAGAAGATTCTTATTCAGGATTCAGACCGTTCGCTGACCCTGACCGCGAATCTGCACGGCTACTCAGGGCTCGACCGGCTGCCCAACTATCAAAACGTGGTTGCGACCCACACCCAGTTCGTCGGCGTCACGGCGGGCTTAACGTACTCCGACCTGCAGAAATCGCTGGGGGCAATTGAAGACGAGAGCGGCGTGCAGTGGGACGTCAATACCGAAATCGACGATACGTTTCCCAAATTCTTCCCCCAGGTTTGGGGGGAGTATACGCGCGGATTTCTTCTACCTCTCAGGAACTCGTCGCTCTGGATTCGCTCGTCGGCGGGAAAAGCATTTGGCGAGCAAAGCGATCCATTTGCCAGTTTCTACTTCGGCGCCTTCGGAAACAACTGGATCGACAAGGGAGACTTCAGCCGCTATCGGTACTACTATAGTTTTCCCGGTGTTCAAATCGATCAGATCGCAGCCAACAGCTTTGCGAAATCCTTGGCGGAATGGGATGTGACGCCGTTGCACTTCCGCGATCTTGGCTCAACGAAGCTCTACTCGAACTGGGCAAGACTTGCACTGTTTGCAGGAGCTCTCGGCGCAAACCCGGCCAGCGATCAGCGCAGCGGATACTTTGACGGCGGCGCTCAGCTTGATTTCCGGCTGGTCTGGTTCTCCCAGATCAAGTCAACTTTCTCGACTGGCTTTGCGGCGTCGCATGACGACGCCGGGCAGAACGACCACGAATTCATGGTGTCGTTGAAGATTTACTGAACACTTCGCAGGCGTCGGCCGTAGATGGCCGATGGTCGGGATCGCGATCGAGCATGCGGAGAATCAGTGCGTCGATCGCTGGAGGGATGCCGGGGCGCACCGTTGAAGGCGGCGCGACAAGACGCCCTTCAATTGCTTCGTACACGTCGAGCGGTGTTTCGCCCGCGAAGGGATGGCGGCCAGTCCACAACTCGTAGAGCAACGCGCCCAGCGAAAACACGTCCGAGGCGCTTGTAGCTGTCTCACCGCGAAGTATTTCAGGTGACATGTAGAGCAGCGTGCCGGAAAGCGTGCCGGAGATTGTTCCGGACGCTCCGATTGAATCCGGCTCGATGCGAACGGGACCCGCGAGACGCGCCAGGCCAAAGTCGAGAATCTTCAGGACTCCGTCGTTGCGGACGATCATGTTGTCGGGCTTGATGTCGCGATGCAGGATTCCTGCGGCGTGCGCGGCGGCCAGAGCGCGAGAGGCCTGGGCGCTCCAATCCGCCGCACGGACAGGACCTACCGTCCCCTCGTTCATCACCTGGCGAATGGTTCGTCCGTCAACCCATTCCATCGCGATGAATAATCCGGCGGCCGATTCTCCCGATTCGCAAACCGTAATGATGTTGGGATGGCGCAATGCCGAGGCCGCGCGCGCTTCCGTTTCGAAGCGATCTACCGCTTGCGGGCTCAGGACGAGATGGCGGCGCAGAATCTTGAGCGCGACCGGCGCTCCGTGTGGATCGCGCGCCAAGTAGACCTCGCCCATGCCGCCGACGGTGACGAGGGATTCAATCTCGTATCTCCCGATCTTTTGCCCAGCGGCCAGTGCGCCGGGCTGGTGATCCACCAGGTCGGCTGCGAGATGAACAGGAGGCACGGCAAGAAAGGTATTGTCTTCCGCCTTGAGAAGCGATTCCACTTCCGCCCTGACAGCTGCCGGGGCTGAATCCAGTAGAGTTTGGCGCTCGTGCGCTGGAAGATCGACAGCTTCGTGAAACAGACGCTCGATCTGTTCCCAATCCGCTTGGGGGTTCATGGCTTTTCGCCGCTCATCTCGCGGATCAGCCATGTACGCGCCAGCCGCCAGTCGCGATTCGCAGTGATCACCGATATTCCCAGTGCCTGAGCGGTTTCCTCGATGCTGAATCCGCCGAAGTAGCGCATCTCGACGACTTTGGATTTGCGCTCGTCGATGGCTTGCAGGCGTTCGAGCGCTTCGTGAAGGGCGACCACCTCAGCAGCCTCTTGATTGACTGACACCTGGACGTCGTCCAGTGACAAATCGAACTGACCGCTGCCACGCTTTCCGGCATGGCGGCTCTTTGCGTGGTTCACAAGGATCTGCCGCATCGCGGTGCACGCAACCGCGAAAAAATGAGAGCGATTCTGGAAAGAAGTATTTCCCGCGCCGGCCAGCTTGAGATAGGCCTCATTGATCAGAGCCGTTGGCTGCAGCGTGACGCCTTGCTGGCCGCTCCAAGCACGCCGCGCCATACGATGCAGCTCGTTGTAGACGAGCGGCATCAATTCGTTCAGTGCATTCGGGTCGCCCTTGCTCCAGGCGGTGAGAAGGCTGGTTACCTCGCCCTCTGAATTCATCTCCCCTGATCTCCGGATCATGATGATACAGCCGATATTCCGGTATTATGCATGATTCTCAGGGGATTTAATCAAAGCTCAGCCTCGGTCCTGTCGAAGGTGATGCATCTCCCACAGGTCGCGTGGAGTCTGCGAGAGTATGGGCCGAACGGCTAACATTCCCGTGGGCCCGAGGCTTCTCTCCAAATACTTCAACTCCTTGAACAGGCCTTCCAGTTCCGGGTCGGGCGCGACTTCCATCCCGAGTTCGCGAAGCATGAGATCGCTCTTGGCGCGGACGCTCAGTTCGGTGGTCAATTGCAGCAGAGATAGCATGTCGCCGCGCAATTCCGGCGGAAAGGCCTCCTGCAGAGACATCAGGTAGGCGCCTACCGGCGTCTCGCGAAACTCATGCGACCCGATCATGTTGAGAATGTCGATGTCGCGATCCATCTTCCCGCCCAGCCATCGCTGCAAGGAGCGTTCGCTGAAATAGAACACAAATCCGAGAATCAATGGAAGAACCAGCACCGCCCCTACCATGGATGCGATTGGAAATCGCAGACTTTGATTGAACATCGAGTGAAGCACGATTGCAGTTAGAATGCCGGGCGCGAAGAGGCGCACACCGCGGCTTTGCCGGCTCTCAAGCAGATAGGCAGAAATAATTGCACCGATTGCGGCCACACCTCCGTGCATCACCGCGGTTCCAAACCCACGCAGGATCCAAGTGCCCAGGTCGCTTCTTTCGAGCAGTTGCAGGTAAGTGACGTTTTCAACCAGCGCGAATCCGGCGCCGACAGCGAACCCGCATATGGCTGAGTCGGCCATGAATGCCACCCTGGCCGTCGCAATCAGAAAAATCCAGTAAGCGGCTTTGGCCATCTCTTCCACGACTGGAGCGCCAAAACGCGCGTATTGATCCTGGAATCCGGGGAACCGCCAGAAGATGAAAGTATTGATTGCGAAGCAGAGCGCCGCCGCCAGCCCGCCGGCGCCAAGGGCCGCAAAGACCGTGCGCAAGGAAACGAGTTTATAGCTGTCCAACGCTCGCAACGCGGCAAGAAACAGGAGCACGGGCGCCAAAGCCAACGCGAATCTCAGTACCTCGCCGATGTGCATTAAGGTGCTTTCACCCGTTTGCCGAGATTTGGAATGTCAGCCAGTTCCAGCCGTGGTCGCGACGGTACGTCATCGACTTGGCGAACGATTTAACAAGCAGAATACCGAGACCGCCGATGGGGCGCTCTGCCAAATCGACTGTCAAATCGGGCGAAGCGGCTGCAAGTGGATCGAACGCACTGCCCTGATCTCCGACCTCGACAGCGAACTCGCCGGGCCCTGGCGCTGAGCAGGTAACCGTAACGATCCCGGGAGCGTCCCGCGGGTATGCGTAGCGCGCAATGTTCATCAAGATTTCCTCGATCAACAGGTCCAATTCACCGATGCGTGGTTCCGGAAGATTCGCTTCCCTTGCTCCCTTCCTCACGAACTCCGTGGCTGGGCCGAGCGATTCGGCTTTTGCGATCAAAGTCAGCGATTGAGGAGTTCCCGGCAAGGGAGTTTGCTCATCCTTCCATCAGTGCCGATTCGACAGAGTCGCGCGGAGGAAATACCTGGCTGAGCCTGGTAATGTCGAAGACCTGCTTCACCAGCCCAGTAAGGCGGCAGAGCTTAAGGTCACCACCTTTATCTCGAAGCTTTTTGGCGATTGCGACCACAGAACGAAGTCCCAGGCTGCTCACGTATGTCAGGTCGCCCAGGTCGACGACAAGGCTCGTAAACCCTTCAGCGATCGAGGCCTCGCACTCCCGTTCAAATTGAGTGGCATTTTCGGCGTCCATGCGGCCCGCCACATGCAACACAACTTTATTCCCCACTTGTGTCTTTTCAATCGTCACAGTATCCCTAGATTGCCTTATGACCCACAAAGCGTCAATGGATGCTTTTATCCCGAGCAATCATCCGCGTGAACTAGGCAGCAGCCCGCGGGCGAAATCCTCACCCACCGCCATGGCCCGTCAGTCTGGGCACGGGCACAAGTGGAATTCCTCGCCCGCTTCGGGCATCGAATACCAGAGGCTTGCGCTGTTAGCGCGGTGGCGGTGGTTCTTCCGGGCCGACGGCGCCCACCCATGGCTGATCGGGAGTACGCCTTGCGCGCTCGACGATCTCTTCCTGGAGTTCGAACATGCCGGGCATAAAGTTGGCTGTCGGTTCGGGGGTCTCATCGAAAACCATGCAGCTCTTATTTGGCGCATAGGTCGGCCAGTCCGGCTGCCCCGGCGCCTTGGGAACTCCGGTGCGCGCGAACGAAGTCCAATAGGAGATCATGGCATCGGAAAAGGCCTGCTCTTTGGGCCCATCCGGCAGTGGCCAGTTCGGCGGCAATACTGCATCCTTGCCAACATGGCCGAAGGTATAGGGCATCTCGCTGCCATGGAAGGCGCGAAACCCCCTCGCATCCGCCGCGGGATAAGCATGATCGAAGAAATAGAGGTAGGACGGCATACCCGCATTCGCCTCGTCGCGGACGATCCGTATCGCGCTCCAGCCGAATACTGCATCGCGCCTCGCCGCCCTCATACTTGTTTGCATGTCGCTGCCCGGATAAAGGCGCAGGAATTCCGGAGCCAGATCGCCGTAGCGCTTCTGGATAGCGGCTTCATAAACGGCACTCGAATCCGGCAGACTGCGCGGAGAGAAACCCATCAGGACGGGATAAACCTCATTAAGATTGAAGCCCATCAGGACAGGCACCAGCGCCTCTTGCTTGCGGTCGAAGATATCGACCATCTGAGCCGGCAGCGCCCAGCCATCTACGTTCGGTCCGCCTCGAAAGCCGGCATGTTCCGTCACCGTCTTGGGATCGATCGCCCGCATGGCTTTGAGATCTGCCGCGCCCAGCGCCTTTTCGAAAGCTGTTCCGTTCGCTTCGGCAGAGGGCAGCCCATGGTTCGGCTGCTTCAGTTCCGGAGCGGATTGGATGCCGAGACTTTCGGCAATCACTTTTTGAAACAGACCGCGCGCCAAGGGGCTTGCCATCATAAACGCCATGCTTACCCCGCCGGCAGACTCTCCATCGATGGTCACGTTGCCCGGATCGCCGCCGAATGCGGCGATGTTCTTCTTCACCCATTTGAGGGCCTCAATTTGATCGAGCTGACCGTAATTGCCGGAGACGCCATGCGGCGATTCCGCGCTCAGCTCCGGCAACGCCAGCCAGCCGAGCGGCCCGAGCCGGTAATTCACTGACACGAACACGACGCCGTGTTCCGCGAAGTGCGTGCCTTCATACTGCGGTTCCCAGCTGCCGCCTCTGACGTATCCGCCGCCGTGAATCCAGACGATCACCGGCGCTTTGCGCGCGTGCGCCGGCGTCCATACGTTCAGGAATAGACAGTCCTCACTGAGCGGCGGCTGCTGAATGTAAAAGAGACTTTGCGGTGAGTAAGAGGTTTCATAGCAGCTCGCGCCAAAGTCGTGCGCGTCGCGCTCTCCCTTCCATGGCCCGGCAGCAACAGGAGCTGTCCAGCGCTTATCGCCGACCGGCGGTTCGGCGTATGGAATGCCTTTGAACGACCGCACCCCATGAGCATCGACCGTCCCTGCCAGCTTGCCTTGCGACTCGGTAATTGTGGTTTGATTTTGGGCTGCCAGCGCCGCAGATGCCAAACCGAACAGAACAGCCGTGGCAAGCGTGATCCTCACCATCGCATTCGACATTGTTTCCTCCGAGGTTGTTTGAAGTGCTCACTTGGCGGCCAATCGCCTTCACCTTGCGGACTCCAGCCGCCCTTGAGTCCGATGGCAACTCTGCTGCGGGCTACTGCGGCTGTTTACATTGCGGTTGCGGAGGTGGGTTTTGGGGTGAATACAAGCCGACATTCCAATTCCACGGGATGTCGCCGACCGCTCGGCGCCGGCATACAACCTCCTCATCGAGGTCATACATCCCGGGCAAAAGGTGGGTTGAAGGAAGTGGCGCCGCGGTGATATCCATGTACGCGCCCGTTGACCCGTATGCCGGCCAGGCCGGCTCATCTTTTGCAGTGGGGCGGCCTGAGCGAGCAAACGACGACCAATAACCGATCATCGCGTCGGATAGGTTCTTCTCTTCGTCGGTGTCCGGGACCTTGGGCCAGAGTGCCGGCGTGCCGCCGAAGGTTCCGAATACGTACGGTAGCTCACTGGCATGAAAGCCGTGCAGACCGGCGGTCTCTTCGGCGGGGTAGCCGTGATCAAAGAAATAGAGGAAGGAGGGCAGCCCCTTTGCAGCCTGTTTCTTCACAAGCCGCACTGCCGTCCAGCCGTAGAGAGCATCGCGCGTGGTGGCCAGGATGCTCTCTTCCATATTGGTGTCAGGATAAAGTTGCAGGAATTCGCCGGCAAGATCGAGATACCGGTCGTGAATGGTTTTCTCGTAGTCAGCCTGAGTTGCCGGCGGCCGCGGCGCCAGAACCCTCAGGGAGCGAATTTCGCCGCTGTTGAAGCCGGCGAGTAATGGCACAGGCGCTTGCTCGCCCTTGTCGAATACATCCACCAGTTGGCCCGGCAGCAGGTAACCATCAATCGAGCCAAAGGGTGCGAAGCCGGCCCTGGGCGCGGCGACGCTCAGCGTAGCTGCATCCATCGCTCTCATCGCCGCAATGTCCGGCGCATGGAGGGCCGCGGCGAGCTTCACGCCGCTATCCTCGGCTGACGGCAAGCCGAAGGCAGCTTTTTTTAACTCCGGAGTTGTGATCATATATGCGCTCTCGGCGATGGCCTTCGCGAACAGGCCGCGAGCCGGGGGTGATGCCAACAGGTACATCACGCTCAAGCCGCCCGAAGATTCGCCTGCGATGGTCACGTTGGAGGGATCGCCGCCGAATGAGCCGATATTCTGCCGAACCCATTTGAGTCCTTCGATCAAATCCAGCAGCGCGTAATTGCCCGAGACACCGATCGGCGACTCCTTGCTCAGCTCCGGATGCGCCAGCCAGCCGAGGACTCCCAAGCGAAAGTTGAGGGAGACCACGACGATGCCTCGTTCGGCAATCTTTGTGCCGTCGTACAAGGTGTCCCTGCTCGATCCCGTAGTAAGAGCGCCACCGTGTATCCAGAAAAATACGGGTGCCTTGCGTGCCCCGGTGGGAGCCCAGATATTCAGCGTCAGGCAGTCCTCGCTCATCGGCTCAGGCGTCCAGGAGTAGATATTCGGTGTCGGGCTCGTAGGCTGGAAGCAAATTGGCCCAAACTCGGTGGCTTTCCTAATGCCCGCCCACCGCGGCATCGGGCTTGGCGGACTCCAGCGGAGCTGGCCAATCGGGGGCAGCGCATACGGAATGCCCTTGAAGACGCGCAGATCGCCTTCCATTTGCCCTTGGACCGCGCCGGCAGAAGCCTTGACGATGGGACCGTTTTGGTCATCGGATGGAGCTGGCGTCGTTTGTTTCTGTTGAGCGAAGTTCGAAGGCGGCAGAATCATGCAGGCCGCCGCGGCGATCGAAACAAGCAATCGAGGAAGCGAGATCATCGGATTTTTTCTCCAGTCGTACGGCTTTCGTTTCCCAGCACGCGCGCCAGTGCCAGGAACAGCAATACTGCCACCACATAGAACGACGCGAGCAGGTAAAGTGCAATCTGCAAAGACTGATGCGGATGGCTTGGGCGGAAAAAGTCGCTGGCCGCACCCACGAAAGTGGGTCCGAGGCCGAGGCCGATCAGGTTCATAATCAGCAAAAGCAGCGCGCCCGACATCACGCGCTGGTCCGGCCGCACTTCTTCCTGTACCAGAGTCACTGCCGATGTGAGATAGAAGTAATTCAGAAACATCGTGCCGGTAAGGAAGATCAGCGCCAGACGCCAGCCAGGAGCCCAGACAAATGCGAGATAGAAGGGGAGTGCAAGAGTCAGCGAGGCCGCAGGCACCAGGGCATAGGCCTTCTTCGATCGCCGCGTAAACCGGTCAATCGCCCGCCCCGCGGCGAGCATGCTGCCTCCCATCCCGACCGCGATAACCAATGCATACCAGACGGCGACCTGCTTCAGCGTCATCCCTTTTTCACGCATGAGAAACAGGACTGCGAAGTTGATTAGACCGTACGTGACGAATTGAGTGGCGCCGCTAGCCAATGCGGCCAGCATGAGCGAAGGACGTGAAAGAAACATCGCCAACGTCTGTCGAAATCCCGCTTTAACCGTCTGGCCTGAGATCCGATCCAAGCCGCCGCGACGGGGCTCCGGCACCAGAATGAGGACACCGATCACCGCGAAAAGACCCACCGAGCCGAGCCAGACAAATGCGTAGCGCCAACTGAAAGCCGCAGCGATGGAAGCGCCAAACGCGATTCCCAGCGCTGCGCCAATCGGCGGCCCAATGTTGTAGAGACCCAGCGCTCGACCGCGGCGCCCGGGTGGAAAATAGTCCGAGATGATCGAGTAGGAGGGTGGAACGCCGCCGGCTTCGCCGAAACCGACCGTCATGTACGCGATAGCAAATTGCAAATAGCTGGCCGCCCCACCGCAGCAAATGGTTGCCGCGCTCCAGATTCCACATGCGATCGCCAAAACTTTCGACCTGTTCGTCTTGTCCGCGAGCCAGCCGACAGGAATTGAGATGCAGCAATAAAACAGCGCGAAATAGAGGCCGCCGATACGGCCCAGCTGACCATCGGAGACGTGCAGACTGTCCTGGATGGGCTTGGCAAGAATGCCCGGCAACTGCCTCGAAAGGAAGTTAAGGACATACACCAGGATCAGCATGCCAAGCGCAATCCAGGCCCGCGTGCCAACTGGGGCAGTTTGCGAGTTTGATGGTTCCTCGATTTGCCCGTGCGATCCAATCGGCGATCCGGATGTGTGCGTTGCCATGCTCACCTGTTCAGCGTCAGAAAACCTCAAACAGTGCCGCCGCGCCCATGCCGCCGCCCACGCACATGGTCACAACGGCGTAACGGATTCCCCGACGACGCCCTTCAATCAACACGTGCACGGCCAGACGGTTGCCTGACATGCCGTAAGGATGTCCGATGGAGATGGCGCCGCCATCGACGTTAAAGCGATCATTGGGAATGCCGAGTTGGCCGCGGCAATAGACCGTCTGCACCGCGAATGCTTCGTTCAGCTCCCAGAGCCCGATGTCGTCCATGTTGAGATCGAAGCGTTTGAGGAGTTTGGGGACGGCGAAAACCGGCCCAATTCCCATCTCGTCAGGCTCTGTGCCCACCACCGCCATGCCGCAATAGCGGCCAAGTGGCTCGAGGCCCCGGGCAGCGGCCAAGTTCGCTTCCATCACCACGCAAGCTGAGGCGCCATCGGATAACTGGCTCGCGTTGCCGGCGGTAATAAAACCCTCTTGCCGCACCGGCTTGAGCGAGGCGAGACCTTCCAGGGTCGTATCAGGCCGGTTGCCTTCGTCGCGCATCAAAACCACCTCCAACAGCGAGGTCTCGCCCGTGGTCTTGTCGGTCACGGCCTTGGCTGTTTTGACCGGAATGATTTCCGCATCGAAGCGGCCGGCTGCCTGAGCGTCCGCCGTCCGCCGCTGCGACTGGAATGCGTACTCATCCTGCCGTTCGCGCGAAACACCGTACCGCCGAGCGACAACTTCGGCGGTGTCGATCATGGGCATGTAAATGTCCGGATGAAGTGCGAGGAGTTCCGGGTCGGGCTCAATTCTCAACTCAGCCGTCTGCACCATTGAAATGGAATCCATGCCGCCAGCTACAACGATGTCCATCCGGTCCATTACCACCTGCTTCGACGCCATGGAGATGCTCATCAGTCCCGATGAACACTGTCGATCAACGGTCTGCCCGGGGACTGAGACTGGCAACCCCGCGGCTAAAGAAGCGGTCCGCCCAATCGTGTGCTGCTGGCCCTGCGGCAATGCCGATCCAACGATGCAGTCGTCAATTTCATCGGGCCCGACTCTTGCACGCGCGACTGCGGCGCGAATGGCATGAGCGGTCAAGGTTGGAGCGGGGGTCGCGTTGAATGCACCCTTGTATGCGCGGCCGATAGGAGTCCGCGCCACGGAAACAATAACCGCCTCACGGCCTGCGCCAGGCACGTCAAGAGCCTGCCTTTTCAATTCGACCTCGCTTTGTGCATAGCCGTCAGCCGGGCGCTGTTCGATTTCGCCGATCCGAAACGTCCGCCCATCCTGCTACAAGTTCCGCTCTCCTTCTGCCCGTTGGCGAGAGTCCATTGGCCGGGATTTCACGTTCTTTCCTTGCATCGCGATCTACAGAAACTCGGCGTTGCCATCCACGCCGATCGCCTGCCCTGAAATATTTCTGCCCGCAGGCGAACACAGGAAAAGGCACGTGAGCGCCACGTCGTCTGCGGTCACCATGCGTCGTAACGAAATTCTCTTCAGGTATTCTGCCCGCATCGCCGTCTCTTCCACGCCTTCCAGCTTGGCGCGAGCACTAATGACGCCATCCATCCTCGGGCCTTCCACAATGCCGGGCAGCACTGCGTTCACCCTGATGTTGTCTGGACCGAGTTCGATGGCAAGCGATTTGGCGATTCCCACAATGGCCCATTTTGTCGCCGCGTAGGGCGTGCGCCACGGGATGCCTGCTCGGCCGGCCACGGACGAAATGCAGATAATGTTGGCGGCCTTGGATTCCCGCAGCATCGGCACAGCATGGTGCAGACAGCGGTACTGTCCATTCAGGTTTACATCGATTGTGCGTTTCCATTCTTGCTCTGTAATCTTGTCCACTCCAGCAGTCGGGCCCGCGATGCCGGCGCAGTTAACCAAGACATCGAGGCCATCGAATTTGGCTCGCTGTGTCTTGAAAAGCGCCGCGACCTGCGCTTCATCGGCCACATCGGCGTGTGTCGCCTGGCAGCAAGGAAGCCGCTCCTGGAATGCGGCGAGGGCCGCGTCGTCGATATCGCAGACGTGGATTTTGGCGGCCGTTTCCGCGAACGCGGTGGCAATCGCGGCTCCAATGCCGGACGCGCCTGCAGTCACCAAAACCCGCAATCCCTGCGGAGGATAGAGTCGATCCTGGAAGGTCATTCTTCATTCACCTCTCGTTGAACTTCGTTGCGATGACGCAATACCATCCATGGCATTCACGCGAAATGGACTTTCTCCACGCCCTTCAGTTGCAGAATCTCCCTCACGTCCGCAGGTGTGGCGATTTCAAAGGAGAGCTCTTCAAGAATGCGGCGAATCTTTCTCACCTGCTCGGCGTTGCTCTTCGCCTTGACGCCGGGGCCAAGATAAAGATTGTCTTCCAGCCCCACGCGTACGTTCGCACCCAGGATGGCTCCCATGGTCAAAAGGGACATCTGGTGGCGTCCCGCGCCCAGCACCGAGAGTTGATAGGAGTCGCGTCCAAATAGGCGGTCCGCTGTTGACCGCATGATGAAGAGGTTCTCCGGGTCCGGGCCCAGGCCGCCGAGAATTCCGAAAACGGCCTGAATAAAAAGCGGTGGCTTGATGATGCCACGATCGACAAAATACGCGAGATTGTAAAGATGCCCCACGTCGTAGCACTCCAGTTCGAATCGAGTGCCGCTTTGTCCAAGACTGCCGAGAATGGTTTCAATATCGGTGAAGGTATTCTTGAAGACACCGCTCTTCATGCCCTCGATCTTCGGCTTCTCCCAGTCAAAACGCCATTCCGTGATCCGCTCGGCTACGGGATGAATGGAGAAGTTCATCGACCCCATGTTGAGCGAACACATCTCAGGTTGGGCCTGGCTGGGATAGGTGAGCCGCTGCTCGATCGTCATGTCCGAACTGCCGCCCGTGGTGATGTTGATGATCGACTTTGTGCGCTCTGCGAGGACCGGACAAATCTCGCGGTAGTCCACCGGATCTCCGGAGGGCCTTCCGTCCTCGGCTTTTCGCGCGTGAATATGGAGAATCGCGGCCCCAGCCTCGCCGGCCTCGACAGCGCTGTCAACGATCTGGGCAGGTGTGATGGGAAGATACTCCGACATGGTCGGAGTGTGGACGGAACCAGTAATAGCGCAGGAAATGATGATTTTGCGATTGCTCTTCGCCATTGTCAATCTCGGTAGGAACAATGATCTGCGAATCCTAATGGGCGACGGGCAAGATCCGACAGGTCCCGAGCGGACTTTTTTATGTCGCCTTCGAACATCGCCGTATGGTTTTATACCACCTCATTCTGGTGGCGCGCGATGCGAGAAAGTGCGCCGGAGCGCGATGCGATCGGCCCCGCGCACAGAACGAACCGGTTCTTCTCATTGAGTACAGCAGAAGTGCCTCTGGCCGGCTCGATCCCGCTTGTAAAGCGACTTGGATTTTCGGCTGGAGACAGTGGGTGTCGGTAAATGACATGAAACTGTCCGGTCGGGACCTGTCGCGTCCTGCATTTGATTCCCTACGATACGACAATTCTTTTCGGGGTCCAGTTTCGGAGAGGTCAATCGAGGAGGCAAAACCACATGCGTTGCTCACAACGGTTGCAACCCGTTTGCGATCGGGTTGTCTCGTTTTACCGTCGCGCATTCGCGGCGTTCGTCGTAAGCGCACTCATCGCAGCCTGCGGGCAGCTTTGGGCACAGACCGGCGCGACTGGCGCCATCAGCGGTACGATCACGGACCCCACCGGCGCAGTGATCGTGAACGCTCAGGTCAGGGTTACGAACATGGCCACAGGCGACAGCCGCTCCTTGCAATCGAACGACCGCGGACTGTATCTTGCCCCCCTGCTGCAGCCAGGGCAATACGCGATTGAGGTCACGAAACAAGGATTCAAGGAAGCCTCGTCGCGAGACGTGCAGGTGATCGTCGCGGAAACTACGGTGCTGAATTTCCCCTTGGCGCCGGGCACGGTGACGGAAAGCATTTCCGTTTCGAGTTCAAACGTGCAATTAGAGACGGAATCGAGCGAGTTGGGGCGCGTGACAGATTCCCAGATGGTTGAAAATCTGCCTCTGGTTGCGCGCAATTACACCCAGATCGTCGGCCTGAACCCGGGCGTGGCGCAAGAAGCCACTAACGCAAGCAATCTGGGGAGAGGCGGCGGCTCGCAAGCGGGGCTACCCGGTGGCGGAAGCATCATGACCCAGGGATCCACCTCGTCCGATAACAACTTCGAAATGAATGGCCTGTCTGTCAACGACATGCAGAGCTCCATGTTTTATTCGGCGGGAATCCCCATTCCCAACCCCGACACCATTCAGGAATTCAAAGTACAGACGTCGCAATATGACGCAACGACCGGCCGCAATGCAGGAGCTGACGTCGATCTGATCTCGAAAAGCGGCACCAACGACTACCACGCAACTCTGTTTGAGTATTTCCGGAACGAAGATCTCAACGCCAATGACTGGTTCACGAAGAACGCAGGCGCGCCGCGAGGAATTCTGCGGCAGAATCAATACGGCTTTACCGCCAGCGGCCCGATCGTCAAAAACAAGTTCGAGCTCTTCGGTTCCTGGCAGGGCACCAAGCAGCTCAATGGCATCGATGCATCGACCCATAAAATCGTGCAGCTTCCTCCCCTTACGAACGACCGGTCGGCGGCGGGATTGGGCAAGGTCTTTGGCGGCGATGTCGGCTACCTCGGCGCATTCGGAGGCACGGTCAAGCCCGATGGCTCCAACATCGCTCCCCAGGCCCTGGCTCTGTTCAACGTCAAGTTGGCCAACGGTCAATACATGATCCCCAATCCGCAGACGATCAACACGTCCAAGGGGCTCGAAGTGCAGGGAACCACATCCTTGAGCGACCCCGGCACTTTCAACGAAAACCAGTGGATGACGAATGCTGATTACATTCTGTCCGACCGCAACAAAATCTCACTTCGCTATTTCGGTGAAAGCGGCGTCATAGACCAGACCGTTTTATATTCAACTCTCGGAAATCCCCTGTTCATCCCATCGCGGTTCGATGTGGCTTCGCTCGGAGATACCTTCATCCTGAAACCCAACATGGTGAACCAGTTCTTAGTTGGTTTCCATCGGTCGACCTTCCAGATGTCTTACAACAATGCTTTCACCTTCTCCAGCTTGGGCATGGCGGTTCCGGCTCAGGAAAACGCGTACCCGCTTATCGACATCGCATACGATGGCTTCGCATCGGGCACTACTTCGGCGACGAATTTCGGGGAGGATGAATACAACATTACCGATGCATTGTCGTGGACCAAGGGCAAGCACCAGTTCACCTTCGGAGGAGCGTTCGCGTACGGCCGCGACGACATGTCAAAATTCGTCTTCGAAGCGTATATGATTCCGCTCACCTGGGCGGATTTCCTGCTCGGGCAGGCGAACATCTTCGGATCCGGATACAGCAACATATACGAGTCTCTGCAAGGCCTCGGGAACTTCGCGCGCGACTGGCGCTACAAGAGTGGTGATGGCTACGTTCAAGACGACTACAAAATCACCAGGCGGCTCACGATCAACGCGGGCTTGCGTTACGAGCACATAGGCGACCTCGGAGTTGCGGGTGGAAATGGCGGCAACGTCGATGTGGCCCATCTGAACCCCACCCCACCCGCGGGTGGCAGCTTCCAGGGCTTCGTCGTGGCGTCCAACTACAACGGCCCCAAGCCTATTCCAACAGGAGTGGAGCAGATCAATAACACATTCGGTTTCAATGGCGACCTTCAGAACGTATGGAATCCCCGGCTGGGCTTTGCCTGGCTGATTCCGGGCACTGACCGGTTCCTGCTGCGCGGGGGCGCGGGCACTTATCACACCACGCCCACAGGCCAGATGAACCTGCAATTGTGCGCGTCAGAGCCGTTCGGTCAATGGGGTTTCACTGTAGGAACGGGTAACGCGGCTGCGAGCGATGCTGCTCCCATGCCGAATCCCGGGCCCTTCCCGCAATGGCTCCCTTACACAGGCGCCGTGGATGCCAACGGCAACCCCACTGGCAATGTCGACAGCGGATACACTATGGCGTCATTTGCCCAGAACTGGCGTCCACCGACGTCCTACCACTTCAGCCTTGGCCTGCAATCCAGGCTCCCGGGCGGCGCCGTACTTGACGTGACGTACTCCGGAGCGCGCGAACTGCACCTCATCGTCGGCATCACGGCGAACCAGGCGGCACTGGCCTCTCCCGGGAATCCGATTCGCGGCGTTACCACAAATACTGCTACGGCTGCGAATATTAATGCTCGCAAACCTTATCTGGGGTGGGCCACGGGCTCGATGTACCAATGGCGTACCGGAAACGAGGCTTGGTACAACTCTCTACAGGCTTCCCTATCGCAGCAATGGAAGCATAGTTTGCAGTACCAGGCTTCCTTCACCTGGGCGCGATTGCTCTCGCCAGTCCCTGACTTCACCACCGGCACGAACACGGTCGGACCCTCCGGCGACCAGAACAATCTTCGCGCGGGATACGGACCGGACCAAAACATCCGTCCACTCAGATTCGTATTAGCGTTGTACTATAGCCTTCCCAGCCCATCGCCTTCTCATCGTTTCCTTAACGAGACGGTTGGAGGCTGGACGGCTTCAACCGCTACGGTAATCCAGGACGGCCACCAGGTTGCCATTGGCTATACCAACACCAACAGCGCATATGGCATAAACGTCGATCGAGCAAGCTTTGCTCCGGGTTGCACGGCAAAGAATCTCCCAACGAAGGGATCGGACGGCTATCGAGCGTTGAACGGCTGGGTCAACACAGCTTGCCTCACAACCCCGGCACCTGTCGCTAACGGTACAGCTTTAGGTTTTGGCAACACCCCCAACGGCGTGCTGCGTACGCCTGACCAGGTCGTTTCCGATATCTCGCTCGCCAAGTCTTTCGCTGTGCCATTCCCGAAGGAAGGCGCCAAGGTCGCCTTCCGGACAGACTTCTTCAACGCCTTCAACCACCCCAACTTTGGAACGCCGGGCTTGGGCTACACTCCGACAGCATCCTCTTTCGGATACATTACCGGGATGAGCACGAACCCAAGGTTGATTCAATTCTCGTTGAATTATTCGTTCTGACGAACGCAACAACAACCGCTCCTGCTTCGCGCAGGGGACGTAGCGATGGCAAAACCAGCATCACCGCATCTCGGTGCAGGACCTCGCAGGCCGCCGCTCCCATCAGGGAGCGGCGGCCTGTGACGATTTTCGACCGGTCGTGACCGCACCTTTCACCGTACCGCTTCCTGCTCGATGGAGCATCGGAAGATAGGATCCCGTGACCTCAGAAAAAGGACTTCAGATCGTTCTTGCGGCCCGTCCGCACGGCAAGGTAACGCCCGACGACTTTCGCCTGGAACATTTCTCGCTTCCCGAACCCGGTCCGGGCGAGTTCATGATCAAGGTCGACTATCTTTCGCTGGACCCATATATGCGCGGAAGGATGGACGACAGAAAGTCCTACGCGGAGCCCGCGAAAATCGGCGGGGTCATGCCCGGAGAAAGTATCGGCACGATTATCGCTTCAAACCATGCCGATTTCTCTCAAGGAGAAGTTGTTCTCGCCCGCACCGGATGGCGAACGCACGCCATTTCGACAGGAGAAGGCGTGAGCAGGATCGAGCGAGGCACGCTTCCCATCACAACGCGGCTTGGCGTTCTGGGCATGCCTGGCCTCACGGCCTACGCGGGAATGAAAGCAATCGGTAAGCCTCGAAAGGGTGAAACCGTTGTGGTCGCGGCTGCCTCCGGGCCCGTCGGCTCCCTCGTGGGACAGCTTGCCAAAATCGATGGGGCTCGGGCAGTTGGGATTGCTGGTGGGCCTATGAAATGCGCCTATCTGAAAAAGGAGCTGAATTTCGATGCCGCGGTCGATCACCGCTCGCCTGATTTTCGCTCTGCACTTGCCGCCGCATGCCCGAATGGGATCGATGTCTACTTTGAGAATGTAGGCGGGGCAGTGTGGCAGGCCGTGCTCCCCCTCCTGAATCGATTCGCAAGAGTGCCTGTCTGCGGGTTGGTCGCGCAGTACGATGCGGATCCGGAGACCCAGCCCGCGGGTCAACTGGCTGCGACCATGCGGCAGATCCTCGTTCAGCGCATTCTGGTGCGGGGGTTCATCGTTCATGACTTTGCGAATGAGTATCACGCAGACTTTCTACGCGACGTAGAAAGGTGGGTATCTGAAGGGCGGATCAAGTACCAGGAAACCATCGTTGATGGCTTGGAGAGTGCACCCAGGGCCTTCATCGGAATGCTCACCGGCCAGAATTTCGGTAAGCTTCTGGTCCGTGTTGATGGAAAACAATAGGTCTTGCAACGCACTTTTATTTCGGGCGCAACGTCGGAACGCGACAGGTCCCCTGCGGAACTCGCCGTTCCTCGTCAGGCAGCCCAGTTCGCGTTTAAGGTTAAGCGGCAGCTTTAATGGCGGAAATTTGCCGGCGTGCTGCCCGTCCATCTGCGGAATGCGTGGCGAAAGTTCGCAGCTTCGCTAAATCCCACCAGCTCCGAGATATCTTCCATGCTCAATTTCGTCTCGCGGAGATATTCCTTTGCAAGGTTGCAGCGGACATCGTCGAGAATCTGCGTAAACGACGCCGCCTCTGAAAGCAGCTTGCGGTGCAGCGTCCGTACCGTGGTGGCCAGCTGCTTGGCGACCATCTCCATCGTTGGCGAGTGTCCCGGCGTCGATGCAATGATTTGATACACCTCTCCAGCAACGCCCGTAGTTGTCTTTACCTCGCCCAGGATGCGATCGCATGTATCGCGCATAAGCTTCGAGGTAAGGCGGTGCGCCATGTACGGTTTCTCGGAGAGGATCGACCTTGGATAGGTCAGTTCACAAAGCGGCTGGTCTAACCGCAGATCGCAGCCAATATAGCGTCGATAGAGATGCAGATGACGTGGAGCCGGATACGGAAGGGAGGCGCTAAGCGGCCGGCAACGGTCGGGCTCCACAACTGTTTTCAAATGCGTCGCCAGCTGCGTCAGCTGCTGCTCAAGAATGAAGCGCACGAGCGAGGGTGGGTAACCGATCACCGGGTTCATGGTCAAAACCCAGGAAACAGAGTCCTTCTCTTCGCGCCATAACATTGAGAGCAGCGGAGTGGCCAGCCGGTGGTACTTCACCGCGACCTGAAAGTACTCTCGGATCGTCGAGCTGCATACCAGCGCAAATCCGTACATGCCATATGCGGACAGCGGAATTCGGCTGCCAACACGGAAGGGAGTTTCCGGATCCTTTGACAGGCTCAGCGCATTCTGGCAGACCGTGATGTACTGGCGGATGGATGTCAGGGTCTGCGGCCGCGCAAGGCTCTCCGAGGACAGGCCGGTGCCTGCCAGGCTGGCTGCGGGCGCTATTCCCTGTTCACGAAGAACCTCGACGAGGGCCGTGAGCTTATAGGGCGAATATCGTTTTTCGTTCCAAAGAGGAAGTTGCATCATAGCGGGGAATTGTCCGAAACAGACCTCCTTGTGTCCGAATCGAACCTACGGCATTTCATTATGCACAAGTAGCATCCCTTTGGGAAGAGGGTTTCTGAGCTTCCAACCGTGACGCGAGAGTCGCTCGCGCATGAGGTGAAGTGTGCCCTCCGGCGCGTGTGGTTCGCGGCGTCGGGGTGGGACCAGGAAGCCTCCTGCCTTGGCGTTCCATGCCAGAACGGAGCCCTATGCCAGAGTTGGTCATTACCGCAGCTAAACGGACAGCCATTGGCGGTTTTCAGGGATCGTTGAAAGATGTTTCGGCTGTCGATCTCGGTGTGGTTGCACTCCACGCGGTCCTGCCCGGGCTACCAGCGGAAGACATTGCGGATGTGATTGTTGGCAATGTGCTTCAGGCGGGGAACGGAATGAATCCGGCCCGCCAGATCGCATTGAAGGCCGGCCTGCCCAACCATGTAACCGCGCAAACCATCAACCGCGTCTGCGGGAGCGGTCTTCAGGCGGTCGTGAATGCGCTGCAGGGACTTCAGTGCGGGGATGGGCAACTCTATCTCGCTGGCGGCACAGAAAGCATGTCGCGCGCACCATACCTTCTGCCGCAGGCGCGAACCGGTTATCGATACGGATCGGGCGAGCTGATCGACAGCATCCTCAGCGAAGGCCTCACCGACCCAACCCTCAACTACGCAATGGGGCTTACCGCCGAGAACGTTGCGGAGCAATGCAGCATCACTCGCCGGGAGCAGGACGCATTTGCTGTCGAGAGCCAGGCGCGCGCGGCAAAAGCCGCCGCCGGCGGATACTTCGACGCCGAGATCGTTCCGGTGCCTGTGAAAACCAAGAAGGCCACCATCGACTTTGTTGCCGACGAGCACCCGCGCCCGGACTCGACCCTGGAGGTCTTGGCAAAACTCAAACCCGTTTTCAAACCCAATGGAACCGTGACCGCGGGAAACGCGAGTGGATTGAATGATGGCGCCGCTATGCTCGCTGTCACGACCGGCGCGTACGCGAAGGCCCACGCACTGCCGGTCCTTGCGAGCGTGCTTTCTTATGCTGTCGCGGGCATCGCTCCCGATGTGATGGGTCTGGGGCCCACGGCTGCCGTGCCTATTGCCTTGCGCAAGGCCGGCCTCTCTACGGAACAAATCGATCTCTTCGAATTGAACGAGGCATTTGCCGCGCAATCCATCGCGGTGATTGGCAAGCTCGACCTTGACCCGGCCAAGGTGAACGTGAGCGGGGGCGCCATCGCGCTCGGCCATCCCATTGGCGCTTCCGGGGCTCGCGTGCTCGTCACGCTCATTCACGCCCTGAGGCGTCTAGGCAAGCATCATGGCGTCGCCAGCCTCTGTATTGGCGGCGGCATGGGAATCGCCATCGTGGTCAAAGCAGAATAGGAAATGTCTCTGTGTGCCGCCTTTGCAGTTTGGTTGAGAAACGGTTAGATTACGACAGCGGATTGTCCGATCAGCACACGGCGGCGCGCTTTTTTCGTCACTAACATACTTTCGGCGTGCGTGAGCGCTTCGCGCAGCGGGGAATGGGAAGCAAGTGAACAAGGTTGTCGACTCTCCGGATACCGCAGTTCGC
The DNA here is from genome assembly GCA_964533905.1 of uncultured Occallatibacter sp. Lineage (GTDB taxonomy): Bacteria > Acidobacteriota > Terriglobia > Terriglobales > Acidobacteriaceae > Telmatobacter. The sequence continues at coordinate 101,395 of CAZHOO010000002.1, forward strand.
GATCTGCGGGATGGCATGACCATCATGCTTGGCGGCTTCGGGTTGTGCGGGATTCCAGAGAATCTCATCGCAGCTCTGATTCGCAAAGGGCTGAAAGGCCTGCACACCATCAGCAACAACATGGGCGTCGACGGATTCGGCATGGGGCTGATGCTCGAGGCCGGGATGATCGCTTCTCACGTCGGCAGTTACGTGGGCGAAAACCGCCTGCTTGAGAAACTCGTGATCGCGGGCGATCTGCACCTCACTCTGATTCCGCAGGGCACTCTCGCCGAACGGATTCGCGCCGGGGGCGCCGGCATTCCGGCTTTCTATATTCCCGCCGGAGTCGGCACCGTTGTGGCTGAAGGCAAGGAAACGCGCGAGTTCAACGGAAAGCCCTATTTGATGGAGCGCGCCTTGCGCGCTGACGTTGCGCTCATCAAAGCATGGAAGGCCGACCGTCACGGCAATGTTGTTTACCGGATGACCGCACGCAACTTCAATCCGGCGATGGCCACGGCCGCGGATTTAACCATCGTTGAGGTCGAACAGCTCGTCGAGCCGGGCGAGCTCGATCCGGATGAAATTATGACCCCGGGAATCTATGTCGATCGCGTGGTTGTTGGACCGGAGTTCAAAAAGCCGATCGAGTGGCGCTTTATCAAGGAGCACGCGCAGCAATGACCGACGAAAACGCACGGCTGCCGCAGGCTCCGTTCACGCTTGAACGGAAGACCGCAATCGTGACCGGAGGTGGCCGCGGAATTGGCAGAGCCGTCGTCCAGCGACTGGCCTCGCTTGGCGCCAATGTCGTTGCAGCAGACATGGATCGGGAGGCTTTACAGGAGACAAAAGCCTCAGTACACGGTCCCGGAAGCGTTGCCCTGGTTTGCGGAGACTTGATGGACCCAGCTCATCCCCAGCAGATTGTGGATGCCGCGCTCGATGCGTTCAGGTCGATCGACATCATCGTGAACTGCGCGGGCTTCAGTTGGGATGGCGTGATCCAGAAAACCTCCGACGAGCAGTTCCTCGCCATGCTGAACATTCATGTTGTCGCGCCGTTCCGCCTGCTGCGCGCCGCATCCGAATATCTTCGCTCGGCCGCCAAACGCGAAATTGCGGCGGGTGAGCGCGTGATGCGCAAAGTCGTCAACATCACCTCAATTTCAGGAACGGACGGAAACCCGGGCCAAGCCGGGTATTCCGCGGGCAAGGCCGCGGTGATTGGACTAACGAAGACCCTGGCCAAGGAGTGGGGCCGGTACAACATCAATGTGAATGCAGTGGGCTTCGGGCTCATTCAAACTCGCATGACGCAGCCGCTCGTGCCCGGAGGCAACATCCGCGTGGCCGGAAAGGAGATTCCGATTGGCGTTCAGCCGGCAATGCTCGATTCTGTCGCTGCCGCCTGCCCCCTGGGACGCATGGGAACTCCCGAAGAAGCGGCAGGCGCCGTGCTCTTCTTTTGCTCGCCGTTATCGGATTACGTGACCGGCGAAGTGCTGATCTGCGGCGGCGGATATCATTTTTGAGCGGCGGAATTGCCGCACTTGAATTCTGGCTTCGACAAAAAGAAATACGAGGAGCAGGAAATTGGATGCCAAAGAGTTGATCGCACGGCGAATCGCCCGGGAACTAAAAGACGGCTGCTATGTCAATCTCGGCATCGGCCTTCCCACCATGATTCCGGCATTCGTGCCGCCCGGAACCGACGTCATCCTCCAATCGGAGAATGGCTTGCTCGGGATCGGGCCGCCGCCGTCGCCCGAGCGGGAAGATCCCGACCTGATCAACGCCGGCAAACAACCCGTGACCACGCTGCCCGGTTCGAGTTTCTTCTCGAGCGATCAGGCTTTCGCCATGATTCGCGGCGGGCATATGGACATGAGCATTCTGGGCGCGATGCAGGTCTCCTGCCACGGCGACCTTGCGAATTGGACGATTCCCGGCAAAATGGTGAAGGGCATGGGGGGCGCTATGGATCTCGTCGCCAGCGCCGCTCACGTCATTGTTGCCATGGAGCACAACGCAAGAGATGGATCCTTCAAGATCGTCGAGCAGTGCTCCCTGCCGCTCACGGGCAAAGCTGTAGTTCACGATGTCGTAACGGAGCTTGGTTGGTTTCACGTTTCCGCCGAGGGGCTCGTGATGCGGGAGATTGCGGAAGGCGTAACCCGGGAAGCGGTGGAAGAGCGAACCGGATGCCGGGTCGTCTTTTCGCCCGATCTCCATCCCATGCTTCCATCCTGAATTCCAGCCAAAGCTGAAAGTGCCGGCAGCGACTAGGACAGACCCGCGTGGCGCAGGATCCTGCGCACCTTCTTCGGTGAGATCGACAGGCGCTTGGCCACGCGCGCAATCTTCTTGCCTTCGCGCAGCCACACCTTGGGAATCACGATTTCGGCAAACTCTTCGGCAACCTTCTGAAAGGTCTTGTCGCCCACCATGCCTTCGGACCATGCGCGCAAAGTATCGTTAATTCCGGCGGCCTGCACGATCCGAGCTTTCAAGTCTGCCAGCGCCTCAACAAGCATGTCACTTTCGCCGGGTCCGATGTTGCCGCTCGCATCCGTTGCGCAGGTGCGCGCCATTTCCCAATCCTGGTAAAAGTCGTTTGCGGCAGTGGCGCCGCGCGCCAACAGCGCAGCGGCCAGCAAGCGGCGATTCTGCGTGCTTCGCGCCAGTGCAAGCGCCTCCTCGCTGTATTGCCGGGCCCGGCTTGCATGCACGGCAACATCTTCTTGTTCACCGGTTTGTTCCTCTACGTGTGCGTTTTCGCACGCAGCACCAAGAATGCGCGCACGCGCCATCAGGATCTGATCGCTGCGCTGCGATCCGATCCGGAATGCGGTATCCACTTCCTGGGATGCCATTTCGAGCTCGCTCCGGTCCAGGTGCAGGTATCCCAGGTTGAGCACGACGTTGCCGAGACCATCTTCGTCGCCATGGAATTCGTAAATCTTCCGGGCGGTGCGCAGATTCTTCACTGCTTCCTGGCAAAGCCGTTGATAGCGCGCCCGCAATGATTCATTCTCTCCGCGTCCGCCGCGCGGCGCGGCGGGTCCGCGGCGCAGTCCAGACTGCGCCCTGTTATCGATGCGCCTCCTGATCTGCAGCGCCAGAATGCGCCTCACATATGCAGCGTTCACAAGGCACCGCGCCAGGTTGGCGTGTCGCGAATCGCGCTTTTCATACATGCGCTCCGCCTTGGCAAAATGCCTGAGAGCCAGCGCATAGTCGCCGGACCGCCTGATAATTCTTCCCCGGGCCGATTCGATGTTGCCCAGGGCAACGTAGTGGTCGGTCGTTTCGAGCGCATCCTCTGAAGAAGCCAGCAATTGCAACGCTTCCTTCCCCAGACCCTTTTGAAACAGGAGCCAACTCTCCTGTATGCAAATGATGGCACGGAAGGTGAAGTCGCCCGAGGCGGTGGCGAGATCGCGGGCTCGCGCAATGTGTGTGAGAGCGCTCTCGTACTCGCCTTTTTTCCGATGCGATCGGCCCTTCCAGAAATGCGCGAGAGCAAGCTTGTCCGCGTCGCCCAAGTCCTCGCGTGCCTGAATGACGGACCCAAGAATGCGGATGGCATCATCGCTTTGCCGCGTTGCGAGCGCGCAGAATCCTTCCGCCAGGCGCAACTGCAAATACTGGTCGGTCGGCATTTCCTTTCGGAATGCGCTGCTGAACCGGTCCATCAGGCGGGCAAGGAACCTTGCGTCGCGAAATCCGGCGTCGATCCACTGCGCCAGGAGAACCATAAGGCTGCCGGGGTTCGGCATCGCGATTCCAACCTGCTCCAGATCATCCGCCATGTCCTCCAGCAGGGTGATGCCTTCTTCCATGCGCCGGAAGCGCAGGGCCGCGGCCAGGTGATCGATCGCGTTCTGTTCCAGAGGCAACGTTTCGCTCCTTCATGCCGGTAGGCCGATTCGGTCGATAGCCCCAATCGCGCCGAAAGCCCACATTCCGAGAATAGCCGATGATTCGCGCGCCTGCAAAAGGGAGTGCGGCCAATCGGGAGTGGGACAGATACGCATCGTTCGCTCGTCCGATTCGGGCGAGCTGGCTTGTGCCGGGTTGCGGTTTGGGTTTCAATCTGAAGCAGCGAAGCGGAGCCACTTCGACGGTTCAAGGAGGCACAATGGGGAAACTTGGATTGATGGGCGATTGGAACTCGCGCCGATGGGCGGGCATTACCCGCACCTACACTGCACAAGAAGTGAAGGCGCTGCGGGGAACGGTGAGCGTGGAACATTCGCTGGCCCGTGCGGGCGCTGAGAAGCTTTGGCGGCTGCTTCAGAACGAGAATCACATTGCAGCCCTGGGCGCGCTCACCGGCAATCAAGCTGTGCAAATGGCAGCTGCCGGCCTGAAAGCGATTTATCTGAGCGGGTGGCAAGTCGCCGCCGACGCCAATCTCGGCGGTCAGATGTATCCCGACCAAAGCCTATACCCGGCCAACAGTGTCCCCGCCGTGGTCCGCGCCATCAATAACGCTCTCATGCGCGCCGACCAGATCTCGTTCGCCGAAGGCGAGCATTCCATTGACTGGATGCTGCCAATCGTCGCCGACGCCGAAGCCGGATTTGGGGGCAATTTGAACGCCTTCGAACTGATGAAGGCGCTGATAGAAGCCGGCGCTGCCGCCGTTCACTTCGAAGATCAGCTCTCTTCGGCAAAGAAATGCGGACATCTCGGCGGGAAAGTGCTTGTTCCCACGCGCGAGGCAATTTTGAAGTTGATCGCGGCGCGCCTCGCCGCCGATGTTTTGGATGTACCAACGATCTTGATTGCGCGAACCGACGCCGACGCAGCCCAGCTCATCACGAGCGACTGCGACCCGGCCGATCAGCCGTTTCTTTCGGGCTCAAGGACCGTGGAGGGCTTCTTCGGATTCCGCGGAGGAATTGAGGCGGCCATTGCCCGCGGCCGCGCCTACGCACCGTATGCCGACATGATCTGGTGCGAGACCTCGGAGCCAAACCTGGAGGATGCGCAACGTTTCGCGGATGCTATCCGCGGCGAGGCTCCGGGCAAGGTGCTCGCCTATAACTGCTCGCCCTCGTTCAATTGGAACGCCAAACTCACCACGGCGGAGATTGTTTCGTTCCAGCGCCGGCTGGCTGACATGGGATACCGGTTCCAGTTCGTCACCCTGGCGGGCTTTCATGTGCTGAATCTCTCCATGTTCGAACTGGCCCATTCCTACAGGCGCATGGGGATGCTGGCGTACTCGGAGGTGCAGCAACGCGAATTTGAAATGGCGGAGAAGTACGACTATTCCGCTGTCAGGCATCAGCGCTTCGTCGGCACCGGATACTTCGATCGCATCGCCACGACGATTGCTTCCGGCAATCTGTCCACGTGCGCCACGCCCGGCTCTACGGAAGAAGAACAGTTCGAAGATCCTTACGATCATGAAGCGCCGGAGACGCAGCCGGTAAAAGCCTGAAATCCAACCATGTCATAACGGAGCGACGGACCTCAATCCTATGATTGTAGAAATGCTGAACCCTCTCGATTCGCAATATGCCGATCAGCGCGAGATTCTCACGGCTGAGGCCTGCGAGTTTTTGCAGGCACTCCACCACGAGTTCGAGGCGCGGCGCGTCTCTCTGCTCGAAATGCGGCGTCGCCGCCAGCAACTTTTCGATGCCGGTGAATCGCCGGGGTTCCTCGCCGCGACCGAATCCATCCGAGAATCAAGATGGACAGTCGCGCCGATTCCCGATGAATTACTTAACCGGCGAGTGGAAATCACAGGACCCACCGAGCGCAAGATGGTCATCAACGCGCTCAACTCCGGCGCCAGGGTGTTTATGGCTGATTTTGAAGACGCCAATTCTCCAACCTGGAAGAACTGCATTGAGGGTCAGCGGAACCTGCGCGACGCCAACGCTCGCAGCATCGAATGGCGCTCGCCCGATGGCCGAGTCTACAGACTCAATCCCCATCCTGCCGTTCTCTTCGTACGCCCGCGCGGATGGCACATGGTGGAAAAACATTTCGAGATCGAAGGCTCGCCTATCTCGGCATCGCTCTTCGATTTCGGGCTGTACTTCCTTCACGATCACCGTATTTTGCTCGATCGTGGATCGGCGCCCTACTTTTATCTGCCCAAATTGGAGAGCCACCTTGAGGCGCGCTTGTGGAACGACGTGTTCGAGTTTGCGCAGGAGTATGCGGGGATTCCTTCCGGTACAATCCGCGCCACGGTGCTGATCGAGACCATCACAGCGGCGTTTGAAATGGACGAGATTCTTTATGAGCTGCGCGACCACTCCGCGGGGTTGAACTGCGGACGCTGGGACTACATCTTCAGCTTCATCAAAAAGTTTCGCAATCGTCCCGGCTTCATCCTTCCGCAAAGGGGCGACGTCACGATGCAGCAGCCATTCCTGCGTTCGTACGTGGAACTTCTCATCCACACCTGCCACAAGCGCGGCATTCACGCGATGGGCGGCATGGCGGCGCAGATCCCCATTCGCGACGATCCCAAGGCCAACGAAGAAGCCATGCAGCGCGTGCGCGAAGACAAGCTCCGCGAGGTCCATGCCGGTCACGACGGTACCTGGGTCGCGCATCCCGGCCTTGTGCCCGTCGCGCAGCAAGTGTTTGACGAACACATGCTGGGAAAAAACCAGATACTCCCACCCGCGGAGGGAAGCTCGCGCATCACCGCCGAAAATCTTATCGAGCTGCCGGAAGGACGTATCACCGAATTCGGTTTACGGCGCAACATTGAAGTCGCGCTGCGCTATATCGAGTCGTGGCTCCGCGGCAACGGCTGCGTGCCCATTTACAACCTGATGGAAGATGCCGCCACGGCTGAAATCTGCCGCGCCCAGCTTTGGCAATGGATCCGTTATGGAGCCAAGCTGGACGACGGGCGTGTGGTCACTTCCACTCTGTTTGAGATCGTGATCCGCGAGATCCTGGAATCAATCAGAAACGCGGTCGGCCGCGACGCATTTGAATCGAGCCAATTCATTCGGTCCGCCGAAATCGTCCGGGAGCTTAGCGAAGGGGAGTTCCGCGAATTCCTCACAACAACGGCGTCGCGAGATTTACCTTGACGTCCGTATTGACCGCGCTCTTCCCTGCCGGTATTCTTCGAGTTCGGTAAAACGTCGCCCGGTATCGTCGCTCATGCCCGATTTCACGACTCTCGTTGATGGCCTTTCCTTTACGGAATGTCCCCGTTGGCGCGAGGGACGCCTCTACGTCTCCGACCGCTATACCCGTCGCATTCTCGCGATTGCAACCGATGGGTCGGTCGAAACCTATGCGCAAACGCCCGGTCTTCCCGCCGGAATCGGTTTTCTTCCCGACGGCCGGCTGCTGATCACTTCCATGCATGATCGCAAAGTGCTGCGGCGCGAACACGACGGCTCGGTCGTGGAGCATGCGGACCTCTCGGCCCTCGCCCCCGGCGAACTCAATGACATGCTCGTCGATGGCGACGGCCGCGCATGGGTGGGCAACTTTGGATTCGACCTCTTTGGCGGCGCGCCGTCCTCCTCCACCGTGCTCATCTCCGTCGCGCCCGACGGAACGGCCGCCGTTGCCGCTTCAGGCCTTTTCTTTCCCAATGGCACCGTGCTCACCCCAGATGGCCGCACGCTGATCATTGCTGAGACGACGGCCAATCGCCTCAGCGCCTTCACCGTCTCCGATGGCTCGCTCAACAACCGCCGCACCTGGGCCGCATTCGGCGATTTTCCTGCAACCAGCGATGTGGCGCGCATCGTGAGCGAAGCGGATGTCGTGCCTGATGGCATCTGCCTTGATGCGGAAGGGGCGGTGTGGGTGGCCGACGTCGCCAAAAAGCGCCTCATTCATGTCGCTGAAGGCGGCGCGATACTCGATGAGCTCAAGACGAATAATTTATGCGCATTCGCCTGTATGCTGGGCGGCGACGACGGTCGAACGCTCTTCGCGTGCGCAGCGCCCACTTTCGACGAAACGGAAGCGGCCGCGAACCACCGCTCCGCCATCCTTATGGCGCGAGTCGCGGTGCCCCACGCGGGTCTGCCCTGAGCCACGAAGACGGACGCGCTTCCATTCTCAATGCGGACGATTGATACCCGGCATCGCCCGATCGTCCTTGGGCACATGCAGGGTTTTGACGTCGACTCGCATCAGATAACCCGTCAGCTGGCAGAACAGGCCCACTTCCCTACAAAAAGAGCGCGGGTCAAAGCGGTTGATGCGTCCAGAGAACGCCCAATAAGCGCCGAGATCCCCTTGCATCGAATAGGCCGGCAAACCCAGAAAGCGTGACACGCCACCCATGCCGTACCAGGGGCCCTGGGATTTTCCGTGCACGCCGAGCTGTCCCGGAGCGCGAATGATGGCGGATGCGATGTGATTTTCCTGGGCCGCCTGATAAGCGTAGTCAATCATCTTCTGATCGGAGGGCGAATAAATCCAAGTCTGCATCGAGCGGCCGCTCGGCTTGAGGTCATCGCCGTCGAAGACATAATCGATCTGTCCCAAATGTTCCATTGCGATCAGGCCCACAACTTTATCGCGGGCGTGGGGGAATTTGACGAAATAGTCCTCGGCCTGCCAGGCACGCTCGGCGCCGGGCATGAAATGACGGCAGTCGAGTTCGATGAGCAAAGAGCGCGGCCGTTCCTTCTGAGGAATGCTCGACATATACTTCACCACGCCCAGCAGCCCGAAAGCGCCGTCATCCTGGCTGATCGAAGGGCCGTCGGTGTGTGTGCGAAGCTGGATTTGCTCGTCCTTATCTGTGCCGTAATTGCGGCCGGGGAGATAAGCGATCAGCTCATACGCTTCGCTCTGCACATGGCTTCCTTCTAGACGGATCGTTGCTTTGGCATGCGCCGTGGCGTCGGCGATCACGCGATCGCCGTTGGTCTTGTCGAGATAGATCGAAGGAAAGCCATATTGCTCAGGCACGGGAAATGTGTAGAGGCCTTCGGTTGCGGCGCGGTTCAAGTTCATAGCGAAAACCAACCCAGCCGGTTTGGAGGGCGCAACTTCCTGGATGATCGCTGCGGAGGCTGTCATTTCGTCCCAAACCACGGATGCGACGGAGTCGATCGCCATCAATTCCTGAGGCACCGCCATTCCTTCAATCGGCGAACTCTCGAATGCCGTCCTGTATTCATAGTCCGCGTCACCGAATGCGCTGCGGAATTCGGGGCGAGGCACCGGCCTGAAAACGACGATCTTGCCAGAGACATCGGGCTTGTTGACCGGATCCCATAGCACCAACTCGGCCGTAACACCTTCCGGCCCGGTGAGACCACAATTGGCTCCATAGTTCGCCACTGTCGTCCGCGTGCCGTTTGAGACCAGGCTCCATTTGGAATCATTCGGCCAGTAGCTGGTTTCCATGCGATCGAACATCCACGAAGAGCGATGGACGTTCACGCAGCCGTACTGCTTGAGCTTTGCTTCGAGGAATTCAAGGAAGTGATGCCAGGAGGCGTTTCCTGTGAGCGCGGGACCTTTGGAGTCCTTGACCTTGTGCCAAGCCAACGCTTCAGCTTCTGAGACGACCCAGCTCTGATTGACCCGTTGCAAGGGACCGGAAGTTTCCGCACGGAGTGGAGAAACGCCCACCGCCACTCCGGCTGCCGATGCTCCTAGAAGAAATTGCTTGCGGTTTATTTTGCTCATGGAATCCCCCGATATCGGAGTCTGGTTGTACGCGACAATCCCTTTCGAAAATCGACGAGTGAAATCCCAAGCTTTGTCGGCGTAACTGTCAGGCATAAAAATCAGCGACTCGCGGCAGGACCTGAAAGCACCGGGGCCGCAACGCCGACATTGCCTAGCCAGGGCTGATCTCCGGCGCGCCTTTCGCGCTGCATGACTTCTTCGTTGAGCTCGAACATGCCCGGCATCAGGTTGGTCGATGGTTCCGGTGTCTCCGCGAAATCCATGTAGCTCTGGTTGGGCGCGTACGCCGGCCAATCGGGCTGCCCCGGCGCCTTGGGAACTCCGGTGCGCGCAAACGACGTCCAATAGGAAATCACCGCGTCGGAAAAGGCCTGCTCTTTAGAGCCGTCCGGCGCCGGCCAGTTCGCAGGCAATACCGCTTCCTTGCCGACATCGCCAAAAACATAAGGCAGTTCGCTGCCATGGAAAGCATGAAACCCCTTCGCCTCCGCCGCAGGATAAGCATGATCGAAGAAGTACAGGTACGAAGCCATCCCCGCCTTCGCTTCGTCACGGACAATCCGTTCCGCGCTCCAGCCGAAAACTGCATCGCGGATTGCCGCCATCATGCTGCCCTTGATGTCGCTACTGGGGTACAGCCGCAGAAATTCCGGCGCCAGATCACCATAACGCTTTTGAATTTCGGCTTCATAAACGGTGCTTGAATCGGGAAGATTGCGCGGCAGAAATCCGATCAGCCCCGGATAAATCTCGTTGCGATTGAATCCCATCAGGACAGGAATCACCGCCTCTTCCTTGCGATCGAAGGTATCGACCACCTGGTGGGGCAACACCCAGCCATCCACATTCGGTCCGCCTCGAAAGCCGGCCTGTTCCGCCACCGTCTTCGCATCGATCGCCCGTAGCGCTTTCAAATCCGCCGCGCCCAGCGCCCTTTCGAAAGCCGCTCCGTTCGCTTCGGCAGAAGGCAGCCCATGGTTCGGCTGCTTCAGTTCCGCGGCAGACTGGATGCCAAGGCTTTCAGCGATCGCCTTTTGAAACAGGCCGCGCGCCAGCGGGCTCGCCATTAAATCGGCCACGTTCAGGCCGCCGGAGGATTCGCCCATGATGGTCACGTTGCCCGGATCGCCGCCGAACGCGGCGATATTCTTCTGCACCCATTTCAGCGCTTCGATTTGATCGAGCAGACCGTAATTGCCAGAAACGCCATGCGGCGACTCCGCGCTCAGTTCCGGCAACGCCAGCCAGCCGAGCGCGCCCAACCGGTAATTAATCGTTACGATGACGACGCCATGCTCAGCGAAATGCGTGCCGTCGTAGATTGGCTCCGAGGTGCGGCCCCTGACCAACCCACCGCCAAAGATCCAGACGATGACCGGCGCCTTGTGTGCGTGCGGCGGCGTCCACACGTTCAGTGAAAGACAATCCTCGCTTTGGTTTGGCACATCGTCGGCGTAGATGCTGTCCGCTGGATAGGGCGGTTGAACACAGCTTGCCCCGAATTCCCGAGCATCGCGCACACCCTTCCATGGCCCGGCTGCAACCGGAGCGGTCCAGCGCTTATCGCCAACCGGAGGCTCCGCGTAGGGAATCCCTTTGAACGACCGCACGCCATGTGCATCGACCACTCCCTCCAGCCGGCCTTGGGACTCGGTAACGGTGGCCTGATTTTGGGCCGTCGACGCCGCAGCTGCCAAACCGAACAAAACAGAGGCCAGCGAGATCCGTACAATTGCTTTCAACATTGTTTCCTCCGCGGCGCTCAGCAAAACCGGCTCAGCGAACCATCACGTCCCCCGGCCCCGGCATCCGTGACCGAGCGATCATAAGAAGCTGAAGAAAACTCTCGACAGGTTTGGAACGGACAATTTCATGTCGTAACAGGACTCAGCGCCCGCGGGTTTGTGCGGCGAAGGAACCCTCGGCCTAAGACCGACTGCTACGGCCCACGCTGCAAACTGAAGAGGCCTCCAGGACCCTCACGCCCGATGCTGACATTCTTACGTCCGGCAAGAACCTTGTGAACCCTGGCAGACGGTTGTTTTTATGCCCTAAGGAGATTTCCAGAGGATGGGACACCAAGTTGCGATTATCGGCGCCGGCCTGATGGGGCACGGAATTGCCCAGGTATTTGCCACAGCCGGTCACCCCGTCAGAATCACGGATGCGGACGAGAGCGCTTTCAACGAGGCGCCCCGGCGCATATCGGCAAGCCTGGCAGAACTTGGCGTTGAAGCAGAACCCGTCCTTGCCCGAATCCGGTTGACCCCATCGCTTGCAGAAACTCTCGATGGCTGCACAGTTGTGATCGAGGCGGTACCCGAAAGAATTGACCTGAAGCGCGCGCTCTTCCAACAGATTGCGGAGATTGCGCCGCAGGATGCATTGCTCGCAACCAATACTTCATCCATTCCCGTCACGGAGATCGGTCACAATCTGCCAAACCACGCGCGTCGAAGGTTGGTTGGGCTTCATTGGTGGAACCCCCCGGTGTTAGTTCCTTTGGTGGAAGTGATTAGAACCGAGTTTGTGGATCCTGCCTTCTTCGACCGTGCCTTCGAGTTGATGAGATTGGTTGGAAAAGAGCCTGTGAGGGTGGAAAAAGATATTCCGGGATTCATCGGCAATCGATTAATGCACGCATTCTGGCGTGAAGCGCTTTACCTCGTCGATGCCGGTGTATGCGATGCCGAGACAATCGATCTTGTGGTGAAACGCGGTTTTGGTCTCCGGCTGCCGGTCCTTGGCCCTATGGAGAATGCGGATTTGGTTGGCCTCGAGCTTACAAGAGATATTCAAAGGGTGATTCTCCCTCATCTTGCAAAGTCATCTGAGCCTTCTCCTCTCCTGGATCGGTTGATTGCGGAGCACAAGCTTGGCATGCGTACCGGCGAGGGGCTGAGGAAGTGGAAACCCGAACAGATAACCAACACCAAGCGCGAACTATCCGGCCATCTCTTAAACCTGCTGAGGAATGGAAAACGATGAGGGATACCGAACAATTCCTCGGCGCCCTGACGCATCAGCTTGAGGAGAGTCTTCGTCGTCCAGCAACCTCGCCGGACTTTGACTTGTTCCATGCGGTCAATCAAGTCCTCGCCGATGTCGGCATGACAATCGACGATTGCGGAGGAAAGCTGAGTTTCTACGGGCGAGATCCCATTGTGCCAAGCCCCCTTCGCTACGGCACAATGGCCGGCGTCGGCTTGGCTGCACGGAGTGTGGCGCTCGCAGCGCTGGTTAAACAGGCCACGGGCGAAGGGCAAGATATTTCAATCGATGTAAGAAAGGCTCTGCGGCGGTTTTGCGGTTTCGCTGAGCGCAAATGGGAGACCATCAACGGGCGGCAGCCAACCCTTGGCTCTTTTGCAGCCAGCCCATTCCTGAAGCCTCCCTGGTTTAACGAAACACGCGATGGCCGGCATGCCGTGGCGCTAGACTTTTATCCCGCGATTCGTGCGCGCACACTGAATCTGCTCCGGTGCAGCGAAAGCAGTGAATCGATTGGCAACGCCATTCGTCAATGGCGAAGCTCGGATCTGGAGGAGGCTGCAGCTGAGGCTGGGGTGCCAATGGCGATTGTGCGTACCAACGAGGAGCTTCGCCGCGAGATTCAATACACCGACGTGCTCTCAAAAACACCTCTCATCACGATTGAGAAGATCGGCGAGAGCGAACCAATCCCGATTCGAGGACGCGGGAATCTCCCGCTCGGCGGAATTCGAGCGCTGGGCATGGGCCACGTGATCGCCGGCGCTGCAATGGGCAGATGTCTTGCTCTCTACGGCGCGGACGTTCTCAACATCTGGGGCCTGCACGCGTGCGAAATCGATTTCCTCGCATGGGATGCGCAGGTCGGAATGCGCTCGACGATATTGGGCGATTCACCCGAGGATCGAGCTCAATTCCACAAACTCCTGGACGACACGGATATATTTTTCGCCAACAAGCGGCCGCGGTTTTTGGAGCAGCGCGGTCTTCGTGCGGAGGAACTCTGCGCGCGCAAGCCGGGGCTGATCCACGCGACCGTAGTTCTTCATGGCGACAAGGGTCCCTGGGCGGCAAGGCCAGGCTTCGATGTGCACGGAGCGACCGTCGCCGGCGTGTATCCACTGGAGGGAACTCCGGCTCAGCCCAGGCTCGCGCCCATTGGTACACCGGTTTGCGATAACGTGGTCGGTTGGCTCGGCGTAACCGGCATCCTCGCCGCGTTGCGCCGGCGCGCTGTTGAAGGGGGCAGCTATAGGGTGGTGGTTTCGTTAACCAGGACCGCACTCTGGCTGTTGTCGCTCGGAATCTTCGATAAGGAATATGCTCAGGCGACTGCTGGCACATCCGACGAGCATTTCTATCCTGAGCCCGATCTTTTCAGTGCGGAAACGCCCTGTGGGACCTACCAGGGAATGACGGAGCAGGTAATCATGTCGAGAACGCCGGGACGATATCAGACTGTCCTGGTGCCGATGGGATCGTGCAAGCCCGAGTGGCTGCCCCGGGTCCGCGACAACTAAACATCTCGCGGCCGCGCGGTGGGGCCCTATAGCCGCCGCTCATACATGCAAATGGAAAGGCGCCGAGCGCGGCACAAATCAACACGCGCTGAAGCTTACGCGCGCCCTTTCCTCAGTTTCTCAGCCAAGAGCCATTTGCTGTGTACATGGTTATACCCGAAAACTGAATCAGTAGAGCGACCGGGCTTCCGCCTCACGGAGGCGCACTGTGCTGGAAGGGATTGCGTCGCGGTCTCGAATTCCTGACCGATAGAAACGAAACCCGCTGATGCGGTCCCATTTGGGCTAGGGCATCAACGGGTTTCAGACTTCGCTGATATTTATGCAGTTTCACATTGATCGACGGGTTTCTAAATTACCAGCTTGCGGCACGCCCATACGACTTTCAGGGAAGGCGCTCATCTTGGAGACTTTTGAATGACCTTCCCCAGGTGCTTTGCGCAGTCCTCGGCATTCTTCTCGAGCTGGTTTGTGCCCATCTCACTCGCTGCATAGGCAAAGAGGATCCGGGAAACGCGGGGATCGAAAAGTGCGACGCTCGCGGCCACATTTTCGTTGGCGACCACTGCATTTCTGTTGGTATCCATGGCAGCTGGCTCGTCCGAGCTGAAATCCTGATGCGCAACAGTGCTGGTGATGATGTACCGGGCTTTCGCTTTGTCGTCGACCACGACCAGAGGCACATGCTCTTTCATGAAGGCGGCTTCCAAATAGTTTTCGTATCCCCCCATGGGATCGATGTAGACGGTGGAACCACCCTGGATTTTCTGGGTTTGAGACCAGCAAACTGCCGGAAGAACCGTAAGCAGAAACGCAAACACTTTGCGCAGATTCATTGGGTTCCTTCCCTTCGAGTGGAGGAATCGAAGACGTCCCCGATTGCCGCACATTTGCTGAGATCTCGCATCCCGATTGTGAACCGAATGCGGCTCGGTGGGGATGGCCCAGTTGCGCCTGGAGTCTACAACTTCGATGCGATTGACCAATCACAGGTGGAAAATGCGGGTGGAGATTTTGACTCTAAATCCGCTGCCGATTCGCACTTTCAGATCGCTCTTTTGAGCCGGCGTAAAATCCACGGAGCAGTATTTATTAAGCAGTAATCGCCGAATTGACGACCATTCGACCGGAACTCTCAACCGGTAGATAATGGGTCAGTCGATCATCCAAAGTGATGAGTGTTCGCCGCATTGTGTTTGATTGAGGCTCGGAGTAAACCCATCTTCGTCAGAAATCCAAAGTGCACCCAAGAATTGGCGCACTGGCGATTGGCTTTAGCGTGGTTCTTGTGGCGGCGCCTTAGCCGCATCGATAGTAAGGAAGGCGAGCGGAGGAAAGCGCAACTGCCGCACGCGAACGTCTGAGCCGCCAAGAAAAGCGGTTACAAGCGTTTGAACCTCCGGCGAGGGCAGGGTCTCGTGAAAGCCGTTTTCTACCTGAACGAAAGTGCTGTTTTCGAAACCCCAGGAATCCTCTTCCGCCCCGAAATCTGGCGCATTGCTGTCGAGGGTGCCACTCACGAGCAGCGTAGGAACAGTGCTCCAAACTGGGAGCAGGGGGGCGCTGTTCCGGCGTTCGGCTCCGATCGCGCTGCAGATGCGATGATCGAGATGAACGAAGGATGCGTCGCCAAAGGCGGATCGTGAGGTTTGGACACGAGCGATTTGCATGCGCTCGGCGGACCATCCATCGGAGCAGAGGGTTGCAAACTCCATGAGGGTGAAGCCGGAGGTCAGCGCGTTGTAGAAATCCTGCACATTTAGGGCGAGGAGAGAAGAGTCGCGCTGCGCCATCGAGTAGACTAGCGCTGGGATTCGATCGGCTCTTCGCGCATTGGGGAGCATTTCCTTCACGGCAAACTGCAGGAAGAATGCGCCCACCTTCTCTTCGATCTCCTGCTTCGACTGTCCATCGCGAATGCGGACGGAAATCGGCTGGCGATTGAGCTGGGCGAGGACGCGCTGGAATTCCTGGTATGTGTCTGGGAATGCGCCGCCCAAATCAGACGCAGCTGCCGCCATGTTGGAGAGCCTGCGCAGGGCAAAATCGAAGACCAACGGCATCTGAACGGCGCGATCCGGTCCCTCGTCGCCGGCGAGCACAACTCGTTCCAGGTGTTCGCCGTGACGCATGATTGCGTCGAGGGCAAGCGCTGTTCCGTAACTGTGGGCGACCAGGCTGATCTTCTCAACGCTGAGAGCGATGCGGAGGTCCTCGAGATCGTCGGCCGCGGCAGCGGTGCTGAAGAACAAGGGGTCGACGCCTTTTGCGCGCCAGTAAACGGCGCAGGCGCGGGCGCGAGCAATAAGGGCAACGCGAAAGTTCGACTCGTTTTGAAAGACGTCTGGTGACCGGACCACATCTTTCGGACACTGTGTATTCGGCGACGACATTCCGATGCCACGTTGGTCGAGAAGAATGACATCTGCGAAGTCTTGAATCTTGTCGAAGAGCGCGTAATAGACAGGCACGGCGCCCATTGAAGTTGCTGGAATACCGGGCCCGCCAGGCAGGAAGACCACCGGAGACCGTGGATTCCGGTTGCTGGTGCGAAGACGGACGAAGGTGAGCTGGATGAGCTTGGCAGAAGGGAGCTGCCGATTCGCAGGCACCCAGAGATGACCAAGCTCGGCCGGATGCACTGAGCCGTCGTAGGTCCGAAAGCTGTACGGTTCCAGCGTCAGCTCGCCGGCATGATGCGCCTGAGCGGAACAAGGAAGCGAAACGACGAAGAGCGGGATGAGTAGAGCAGACGCGGCCCAGCGCATAGATACGATGTGTCCTCAATGAGTAGTCCGCAAAACTCAGCCGGGCAGGATGCAGAAACTTGATTGAATATCGTGTTGGTCGGGAGTCCGGGGGGCAGAATTCGCGTATCGGTTCAATTAGCGGCTAACCGGACGTTACCGAGAAAATGGGGTTCTGGCCGGATTGGCGACAATCCAGACACAACCCTGTTCCTGGACCCTACGGCGTTTCCGGGGGTTAACTGTGGCTCCGGATAGCAGCGTGCGCCGCCCGAAGAAGGGCCAGAAAATTGGACCCGGATCTTCGGACGGCGATGCTCGTTCGATTCCTCAGCTGACCGCTTCCAGTGTTCTGCGTGCTGCCACGGAGTACATGAGCCGCGTGAAACCGCTGATGATGAGATTGACCCCGAGGATTGTTCCGATCGCCCAGATTGAGCTTCCCGGCCATGGGCGCCAGATCAGGTACGCCAGGAACAGAGTCACGAGGCCATCAAACAGAGACCAGCCGGAGCCGGGCAATCTCCGGAACTGGAAAAACAAAACGGTCTCCAGGACCCCCTCGATTAAGAACATTACCGCCATCGCCAGGGTGAGAGTCTCCAATGCGATTCCCGGATTGAAGGCCAGACAGAGGCCGCCGAGAATATAGACCGCCCCGATGAGCAGCCGCCACAGGAATGAACCTGCGCCTCGTGCCGCGAAAGCGGAAGCCGAGTAAGCAATGCCGGCGAAAACGATGATCCAGGCAACCGCGATGGAGACGCCGATGCCGGTTGCGAGCGGCAGAAACAGCGCCAGGACTCCCAATAGGATCATGGCGATGCCCCATCCAATCGAGGCTCCTGCGGCTTGCTTGAAGATGTTTGTTGTGTGTTGTGCATTCATATTATCTCCTCCTTTTCTTGTGCGCCGTGAGCCGCGGACTCGAAGCCTCACGCTCTTGCGGCAGTTGTGTCTGCTGGCCGGCTTGGCCATCAGGGCGGGAGTCTGTTTCTGTGGGTTCAGCGGGCTGCCCGCCCCCAAAGCACAAACCGGGCCGATGTTTCGGCGTGAATTGCGAAAGACGCTGCGTCAATCGCTCCTAATGTGCCTTGGCCTTTGACTCGATCCCCTTGAGCAACTTTTCGAGCTCGACGATATGAGCTTCGAGATCAGATTTCGCCTGGTTCCAGGCTTCGCCGCTGGACTTCTTCAGTTCCTGCAGCTTGCGCTGGATTAATTGCCTTTTCGGAGCCAGGTCCGCGATCGCCTTGATCTCGGCCCTCGCCTTGGCGTTCTCCGCGTGCGCCTTCAACGTGTTCAGCCTGGCCTCAGCCAACCTGATCTGGGACTCAAGCTCGTCGTGGACGGCTTGCTTTGCAACCATTGTGCTGGTGGTCATGATTTCTCTCCTTTATTTCGCTGGTAATTTGGTGTCGGAGCGTGGCCAATCCGCGCTAGACGTGGACTTCGGCTGCTTTCGATCTCAGTGCGGCGGCCTTTACCTTGAGGGCTTCCACCTTGGCTTTGGCCTGGAGTCCAGCCGCATAACGCCGCTCCCTCGCGTTCTGAACGCGCGCTTCGATCTTCGCGTCGAGTTGGTCGATCTTCTCCTGCAGTTTGGCCTTGCGGCCGGCGTGCGCTTCCGCTAGCTCGGCTTTCATCTGCGCGAGGTCGGCCTTCATGGCCGCGATCTCTTCATCGTGCACGGCCTGCTTCACTTCCGACAGCGACCGGCGAAACACTTTGCCGCCAATCGCTTCCATGCTCACATCCACCGGAGTCGTCCAGTCTTCCTTGACCTCGGCGAGCACCGCGAACTTGCCCGGCACCAGTTCCCTGGTCACGTCGTCAATGAAATCGGCGCCGATTCTGGCATTGTTCAAGTCGGCGGTGCTGCCAGCCAGCAGTCCGACCGTTGCGCCGATCGCCAGCCCAGCAGGTCCGCCGAGGAGGCCGATGAGGCTGCCCAGCGACGTTCCAACCAGAGTCCCGAACGGACCGGAGTCGTTCCCCTGCTTTACGATTGCCGTACCGTCTGCGTTTTTTGCGATCACCGCGTAGGCGAAGAGAGCGATGCTGCCTTCGTTTTCCAATTGCATCAGGGCGCTCTTTCCGTCGTAGGCTTTTACTTCGGTGTCGAATACAACTACCAACATTCTGTCCATGGTCTTGTTCTCCTGTTTTGATTTGTCGTGCAATCGGGTAAAAGCAAGACGAGCGCCAAATGGTAACCAATTCAAAACGCTGAATGTCTCGACGGAAAAGCAGCTCTGCCGTTGTGCAAACGCTCGCCAATTGGCGATACATCGCCACGGTTGGGATCGGGAAGAGGCTGCTGTCAGCAACTTACGATTGGAACCGGAATTGCGATGTAGTTGGCCGAGAGGGTTATGCGGATGCTAAAGATTCAGAGGTTTGCAAACGGGAAAGTGGTGTACATCTTAAGCGGACGGATGGATGCGGAACAGGCCGCAGAATTGGACAAGCTCTTTGGCGATGAGTCTGAGGGAATCAGAATTGTCGTGGACTTGAAAGACCTGACCCTCGTGGATCGAGATGCTGTTCGATTTCTCGAACGATGTGAAGCGGACGGCATTACACTGCGGAACAGTCCGGCATACATTCGAGTGTGGATTGACAGAGAACGAGGTTACGCACGATTACGGGGCGAACACCGAAACGTTGAGGACGCGACGCGGGAGGTGTGAAGCTTTCGTCGTTCTCAGCGGCTGAGGGACTTGAAGCGGTTCTTGTCGATTTTCAGCGACCTGATCTTCGACTCAAGGGTAGATCGTGGGATGCCCAGCCTGGTTGCGGCACCCAGGGGCCCGAATACCCGGCCTCCGCTCTCTTTCAAGGCCCTCTCGATCATCTCTTTCTCCTGCGCGGCAATCCTCCGAGCAAGTTCAGCCCGTCCCTTCGACTCCTCTGTCAGGGGTTGCCGCGACAGCCAACTCTCGTCGATCGAGAAACTTTCCGACTCGCAAACGATCACCGATCGCTCAATGACGTTCTGCAACTCGCGTATGTTGCCAGGCCACGGATAGGCTTGCAGCAGTTCAAGGCTCTGTCTGCTGATCCGCCGAATGCTTCTCCCCGTCTTTCTTGCGTAGCGGTCGATAAAGTATTCGACAAGAAGGGGAATGTCCTCTCTACGCTCCCGTAGCGGCGGGATCTCGATGGGAAAGACGTTCAACCGGTAAAACAGGTCGCTGCGAAAGATTCCGGCGGCAACGGCGGCATCCAAATCACGGTTGGTCGCGGCGATCACGCGCACTTCGGCGCGGATCCTGGCGTTTCCGCCTACACGTTCAAACTCGCGTTCTTGCAGGACACGCAGAAGGGCGACCTGGGTTTCAGGAGGAAGCTCTCCGATTTCGTCGAGGAAGATTGTGCCTCCTTCGGCCAATTCGAAGCGGCCAAGGCGGCGCTGCGTCGCGCCGGTAAAGGCCCCTTTCTCATGCCCGAACAACTCCGAAGCGATCAAATCACGCGGGATCGCCGCACAGTTCACGCTCACAAACGCCCGCGCCGAGCGCCGGGAACGCTTGTGGATGGCGCGTGCGATCAATTCCTTGCCAGTTCCGGTCTCCCCGGTGACAAGGACGGTCGAATCGGTTGGCGCGACCTTCGTGACGCGCGCGAGTACGGCATTCAAGGCGGGCGAGGCGCCCACGATCTCCTCGAACATGGATGCCTTGTCAATTTCGTCGCGGAGCGCGATGTTCTCTCGGAAGAGCTGGTCCCTCAACGTTTTGATCTCTTCAAGAGCTTGTTGCAGACTGTTCTCGGCCCGCTTCCGATCCTCGATGTCGATGCTCGCTCCGAACCATTTGACGATGGCACCGTCCTGGTCGCGGAAAGCGTCTTTTTGATGGATCATCCAGCGATATTGCCCGTCTGCCCGACGGACACGCGATTCTTCCGCAAAGGGCTCTCCCGTCGCCATTGAAACACGCCACTTTTCGACGAAAACCTCAACGTCTTCGGGATGAATACAGGCAGTCCATTGCCAGCCGAGCAGGTCCTCCTGCGGTAGGCCAACAAAATCCAGCCATCTCTGATTGAAGAAATCGAGATGGCCATCCGGCCGAGCCGTGTGGATCAGCGCAGGGGCGGAATCAATGACTCGTCTGAGATCCACGGACTGCCAGGGCAGGTCTGAGTTTTCTCCGCCGGTAGTCATGCTGTGAATGTTACACCGAATACATAAGTGTGCTGGATAGCCAAATCAGGCGAGGCGTCGCTTGATCTGACTTTTGCTTATGAAGAGAATTGTCTGCCGAGAAGCCAGCTTCAACCGAACATTTGTTTAGTAATGAAAAGTCGGCTTCCCGAACGTTTTTCTGGGTCTCAACAAAGTTCCAGGTGGGCGACCGGCTATTCGTCAGTTACTACTTGGATAACAACTCGGAACGGGCCAGTCTCGGTTCGAAAAATCAGTATCGACAAGTCGGCTAGTATTTGCTGAACCCGTTGATATCGGTCGATGGTGATTCAGGTTCCGCCTCTCCCTTCATCCGCGCCACTCTGGCGCTTTCCATTCCAGTTACTCTCAAAGCAACTGGTGGAAGACATCGGGCAGACTTGTTCGCGAACTGCTCGTTTACTGAATTGCCGGTTTGCTGGCTCGCCAGCGCTTACCCCAACGCTTCGCCCACCTTCGCCTCGGCGAACAGCCAGGCATACAGAGCAACACCGATATAACAAACAACTGGAACAAGGTAGGCAGCCTGCAGCGGAAGCATCCCCATCAGCTTCGTCAAAGCCGCTCCGCCCAAGATCGCCATCACCAGGAATGATCCAGCGGTCTTGGTCTTCTCGCCCATGCCCTTCAAGCCGAGCGCAAAAATAGTCGGGAACATGATCGACATGAACAGGCTCGTCGTGAGCAGGCAACCCACGCCAATCCAGCTAGGATGGACGACCGCAACCAAGCATAAGGCGACATTGATCACAGAATAAGCCACCAGCATCAGCCGCGCGTGGAAGTGCCTCATGAGCCATGCAGAACTGAATCGGCCCACGGCAAACGCCGCCAACGTGCCTGTCAGCATGTAGCCCGCTGCCTTGTCGCCCACGCCTGTAGCCGACTCCACATAGGGGATGAAGTAACTCCACGTGCCTACCTGTGCGCCCACGTAAAGAAACTGTGCCAGTACCGCAAAGATAAAGTGCGGCTGCCAGAGTCGTACGTCCATACCGCCTGTGGCCGCACTTTCCGATACATCCTCGGTCCCCAGGTCGGGAAACTTAGTCATGAGAATCAACAACGCCCAGAAAAACGCAAAGATGCCGAGTACCAGATACGGTGTCACGACGCGCAACGTTTCTGAATGTAAATACGCCTGGTAGGTTCCTGCCGCCTGCATGGCTGCCACTTGCGCGTCGCTCAGCTTGACCCCGGAAAAGATGAATATCGTCCCAATCAGGCCCGCGCTGATTGACCCCAACGGATTGAATGCTTGCGACAGATTTAACCGTCGCTCGCTCGACCCTGCCGGTCCAAGTTGCGCAATGAATGAATTCGACCCTGTCTCGAGAAACGACAAGCCACTCGCGATAACAAACTGCGCAACCAGAAAGAACACGTATAGCCCCGCCTGCGCCGCGGGATAAAACAAAAGGCATCCGCCGCCCAATAGGCAAAGCCCCGTGACGATGCCCATCTTGTAGCCGAACCGCCGCATCAGCTGGCCCGCCGGAACAGCCAGCAAAAAGTAGCCGAGGTAAAACCAGATCTGTACTCCCGCGGCGCTCGACCGGTTGATGTTGAACGACTTCATAAACTGCCGGATCAGAATGTCGTTCAGGTTGTTCGGAATCGCCCACAGAAAGAACAGCACCGTCACCACGACGAACGGCAACAGCCGACCCGCGGGAATCAACGGGGCTTCAATGTCTTCGTTCTTGTTCAGCGAGGGCGAGTTGACTGGCCCAACGGAGTCGCTCAAGATGGGTTTTCCTCCTGAAACAAGAGATGGCATAAGGCGCCAGAGCCGATGCTCCCTCTACGCCAAATAGACTTTCAAAGTAATGCCGATATCGGAGATTTTTTCTCCGGGCATCTGGACCTTCAACCCGTTGTCGTCCTGCTTCCAATTGAGGTCGCCCTTGTTCCCAAGCAGTTCCACCTTGAGGATCTTGCCTGGCTGTTGCGGGCTGGCGAGGCCTAGAGCCTTCACACCAGCTTCCTTCTCGGGCCAGCCCATGACGAATGCGTAAAGCGTGCTGCCCTTCGCCGTAAAGCGCACATCCTCGGCCGTCATGTCATTCTGCTTGTCTTCGTTGAAGTTTCCAGTGACGATTTTGACTTGCGTAGAAGGGCCTTCGCCGTAAATCTTCCAGGGGCGCGTTGCGTAGATGCCTTCGCTGTTGACTTGCATCCATGCGGTAATGCCTTCCAGTACCTCCATCTCCTCGAAGTCGAGTTGACCGGAGTTGGGCAGTGGGAAGTTCATCAAGAGGTTGCCATTCTTGCTCACGATGTCAGTGAGCAGATCGATGACCTTTTTCGCGGTCTTGTATCTCTGGCCGCGCTTGTAGTGCCACTGACCGATGCAGGTATCGGTTTGCCAGGGGTTTTCCGCAATTCCATCCGCAACGCCGCGCTCATGGTCGAGGAGGCAGGTGCCGACTGCACAATCCGACGCCTCCTTGCTCGTGTAGACCGCCTCGACATTGCCTCCATTTAACCGCGCACTTTCGTTGTAAAGGTGTGACACCATCTTCAAGCCGTATTCCTCAAAAGGCAGGTGCCCATCGGTGTAGAGAATGTCGGGGTGATATCTGTCGATGAGGTCGGTCATGCGATTGAGATAGTGCTGCCGCCACGAGTCTGGAATCCCGTCGTCATTCCAGTCCAGCTTGTCGATGAAGGGCACGCAGCCCGCATCGTGATAGAGGTCAGCATATTTCGGATCGGCGCCGTCATACTTAACGCCCGCCATGGGCCCGGTTTTGTCGGCTCCATGGCTCACGGAAAACCATTTGTAGCTGATCCACAAGTGCTCGCTTACACCGAAGCGTAGGCCATGATTGCGCGCGGCTTTCTGCCACAGGCCCACCACATCCTTCTTCGGCCCCATGTTCACCGCGTTCCAGCTCGTGTACTTCGAGTTCCACAGGTCGAAGTTATCGTGATGCACGCCCATGCTGAAAAAGTACTTCGCGCCAGCCTTCTTGTAGAGACCCATCAGATGATCCGGGTCCCATTTCTCCGCTTTCCAGTTATTCACAAGGTCTTTGTAACCGACCTTGGAGGGATGGCCGTACGTTTCGCAGTGATACAAGTATTGCGGCTGGCCCTGGATGTACATGTTGCGCGCGTACCAGTCGCCGTCCTCGATGGCCGATTGCGGTCCCCAGTGCGCCCAGATGCCGAACTTGGCATCGCGGAACCAGTCAGGAATCTTGTAGGCTTGCAAGGATTCCCTGGTGGCCGTGAAGGGGCCGACCGCGTCCAGTGTTTGGGCCGCTTGCTGTGAGCGCACGAATTTCGACAAAGTCAGGGCGGAACATGCGCCGCCCATCCATTGGAGCATTTCCCTGCGATTCACTTTCACGACGAGACATTCCTTTCCTGCGCTGATTCGAGCAACCAAATTGAGTTCCGCGCGGCGCCAGCCACAACCGCCCTTCTTACTTTGCGGCGGAACCTTTTATCGCCCGGCGGAGGCGCTGTTCCGCTTCGACGCTCCAATAGCCACATTCAAGTTCGAAAAAGATTGAAGTGTAAGGAATCGTGAGCGCAGTTTTGATGATTAGCACGCGAAAGAGCTGCGCGGTCTGGTCGAGCCTAGTGATGATCTGCTCATGGGGCAGAGTGATTGTCTTCGCGATCTTGAGCAGCTTTGCGAGTTGAGTGCGGTAGCGCGATACGCCTGGCGCATCGGCCTCCGCGACGAACTGTAATTCTTGGTCGAGATAAACGTTGGCGCGGACGTGTTTCCTGGCAGCAATGGCGTCGAATACCCAGCGAACCACCTCGATCTGGCTAGCGCCGGAGACGATCGTGTCGATGCCGGCCTTGGACTGCGCCGGATATGCCGAGTCGGCAACCACGATCCAATTTCGATGGCCGTAGAGCGGCAGAAGCTGATGAAGTTGCTGTTTCCAATCCGAATTCGCCGTTCCTGACGCTTTTGCCATGGTTTTCTCGCCTGTTTCTGCTCTATTTGAGTTCTTCGTCCTGGCAAACGGCGACCTTGCCACACTTGCCTGAGGCCATCAGCGCGTAGGCTTCATCGGCGCGCTCCAGCGGAAAACGATGAGTGATGATATCGGCCGGATGCAGGTTCCAGCGCACCAAGCGTTCGACCAACTCTTCCATGAGCCAGGTGGACGTGACCCAGGAGCCGTAGAGCGTCTTCTGGTCGTGGATCAAGTCGGGTGAGGGAT
>CAZHOO010000003.1:0-118824 GCA_964533905.1 uncultured Occallatibacter sp.
ACACCTTCACACCGCCCGGCTGCACTTTGAACAATAAATATACGAGTTATAGCAGCGCTGGCGGCGGTAGCACTGGTGGCGGCGTCGTTACCAGCGTGACCCCGTTGCCTTACACTCAATCGCTCAGCTGTGAGCCGTTATGGATTGACTTCTACAACGACGTACTCGCCTACGAGTCCGGGAAGGAGAACCAGCTCTACAACTACAAATATGTCGCCTCGTACACGCCACTGCCGACCCTCTACAAGGACACGGTGCAAAACTACCCGCAGTTCGACCTGAACATTCCCGACCAATACCGTTTCGACGTCTGGCAGCAGGACTTCAATCACGACGTGGCAGCCGGTAAGGTGCCCCAACTGGAGTTCATGTGGATCAGCTCCGACCACACCGGTGGCCCGCCGAACTCTGCAGCCATGCAGGCCGACAATGACCTGGCTCTTGGCCGCTTCGTCGACGCCATCAGCCACAGCTCGGTTTGGAAGGATTCAGTGATCTTCGTCGAAGAAGACGACGCGCAGACCGGTGTCGACCACGTGGATGGTCACCGCAGCCCCGGCTATGTGATCAGCCCCTTCGTGAAGCAGCAAGTGCACCGGGATGGCACCGGGGCCGGCGCCGTTGCAGACAGCACCTTCTACACGCAGGTCAACATAACGCGCACCATAGAGCAGATCCTGGGCATCTCGCCCATGAACCAGAACGATCTGGTGGCCTCGCCGATGAGCGAAATCTTCATCGACAATCCGCCGGTGAACAACTTCCTGCCATGGGCACATGTGCCGAACGGCGTGCCGCTCAACTACGGCGTGACTCAGACTCCGACGCAAACCTCCATCCCGGGTGCGATGGCTTCGGTCAGCCCGGTCACCTATCCGAACATGACTCCCGCGGAAAAGACTCTGATGGTTGGCTGGATGAAGAAGAAGGCGGAAATCTTCGCCGGCAAATACCAGAAACCGGACTCGGAAGATCCTGACACCGTCAATCACATGATCTGGTACGAAATGACCGGGTACAAGATCCCGTTCCCTGGCGAAAAGAAGGTTCGCCCGGCGAGCGATTTTAATCGCAAGGCGCCCGCTGCCAGCGCTGACCTCGACGACTAAGACCGGTTGCAACAACCAAGCCCTCTTCCCAATCATCGGGGAGAGGGCTTTTCATTCACTCCTCAAACGCAATGTCATCACCGGCTTGAACCCACCCGCCGCTGACCGTTAGTGCCCTGGATCAGTCCAGCGACGACCAAAGATCAGATCCCTTGACGTCTTCCCGAATCCTGGGCGCTGGCGTGTTCATCGTTAGCTGTGCCGGTCGGCCAATGCTGCAAAAACGAACTGTAGCCGACTCGACTCTCAGTATTGGCCCAATTTCCCTTGTGCCGGAGAGCGCGTCAACACTGTGCTTCTCACTCGATGTTCGATGGAAGATCGGCTACAGAAAAACCTGCAATCAAACAGGGCGGTCCGGTCTTAGTGGGGACACCTCAACCGGATCGCTTTTCACCCATCTGCTGCAAGAACAAATTGCCATTTTGACGCCCGGCCCGCGTAAGAAACGCCTATTTCTGGACGTCCTAATACCCACCGTGGACAAATCCCTTGAACACGATCGATGCAAAGGTACCGGCCAATTCGTTGGTGCCAATCCCCTGACCCACAGTGACGAACAGTTGGTTCGTTGCCCCATTGTTTGCAGTTCCGCCGCCGAAGGCGATTCCCCAGAGATTGTTGAGGATAATCTTTCTTCCGAACTGGTCTCTGATCGTGCCCATAAACCTGCCCGTCGTAGGATCAAATCCGTTGATGGTGCCGTCGACGGAATTGTTTGAGATCAGCAGCGTATTGCTCAGCGGCCCAAAATCGCTGGGAGCGAGGGCAACACCCCAGGCCTGATTGAGTACCGGTCCCTGGATCAGTGTCTTCACGAAGGTGCCATCCTCCTTAAAGACGTCGACAAGACCGCCCGCGCCCACGTTTGGCACGGCGTAGGTGACGTAAACCATGCCACCGATGTCCTGGACGCCAAATACCGACAAGGTCGATGGGGCCGACGGGTCTCCAAACGACATCACCAGGTTGAAATTGCCGTCGAACATATCAATGTGGTTGTTGGTGTTGTCCGCCGCGTAGAGGAAATTTCCCGAGGCATTGCTTGTGATAGCCAGGCCTGTGTAACTTGCCTTTTCGGCCGACCTGTCCACCACTAGAGTGGCCAGGTTCTTGTTCAGTCCTGGCCAGGCGCTGATAGTGCCGTCGAGCGTGGCAAAGATGAATGAAGAGGCAGCGCCCGAAACCTGGAAGTCTGTCTTCGATGCGTTGGCAACGATTCCTGTCGGTGTGCCGACTCCGTTCAGGCCTTTCGGCTCAACCGGTCCGTTTCCCGCGGTTGGAATCAGAACCTTGAGTGCCTCTTCAGTTCCGGCCGCGTTGTAGAGGGTGGACCAGCCGGTGTCGTTATCGCTGAGCCACCAGGGTGACCCGGCGCTCCGAGCCAATCCCCAGGGATTGGCTAAGAGCGGATCGATGGTCGTGGCATGCGAATCGAGTTGATTCGAAACCAGATTTGTAATTTGGTATTGTGCGCGGGCCGGCGCAGAAACCATGAGAAGAACCAGGCCGGCGCAAGCAGTGACTGCGGTCCTCAAAACCTGCATACGAATATTCTGCATACGAATTTCTCCTTTGGAGAGGTGAGGAGCAGAGCGGGATCGAGCCATCAATCGGTGCCACTGGCTACAGAACCATCTCTGACCTGGTTGGCTTGAGATCGTAGGCGAGCGACAAGGCGCTTCATCGGCGAAGAACCTCAAGGCGGCTATCACGCCACCGAGTCCGAAAATAGATTGGGCAGCCGCGGCAGTTGTCATGGATATGTAAGTTGATTGTCTTTGCCCTGTAAGAGTTTTTAAGGCGGAACGTTTCTGGCGCCGCTCCATGAATTGAAATGCGATGACGAAACAAAGACGTCGCCGTGACACCCTTAACGTCGCGACTTTCTAGGCTAGCTGCAGAGTGGCAACAAGCAGCATTCGTAAGGCTGATCTCACTGAGAGCCACTTCTGGAGCTGAAACATGAATCGTGTATTTCTGTCCCCGCCATCCTCGCGAGCCGCCAGTCACGCGGCCACGCACGCGTGCCCCGCGCCCCAGCCGAGCAGTCGTCCGCGGTCGCGTGCCACGGGCCTGTTCTTCGCAGTCGCGTTGCTCGCTGCCCCCTTAAGTGCGGTCGCACAAGCAAGCGCCTATGTGCAAACCAACATCATTTCGGACGGATCGGTCCCGGCAGCGCAAACGGATCCGACACTCATCAATCCCTGGGGCGTTTCGATCGGCCCGCAGTTCTGGATTGACTCGCCAGGCAGCGGGTTTTCGCTTGTAGATGACGCGAGCGGCAATAAGGATTTTGCTGTCTCGATACCGCCTGCCCTTTCGACCTCGGCTCATGGAACTCCGGCGGGAACTATTTACAACGCCAACTCCGCTCTGTTTCCAATCGCCGGCGGCTCCGCGCAGTTTCTGTTCGGCACGCTGGACGGAACCATCGCGGCCTGGAATCCCAGCACCCCCGAGGCCGTGACCGTTGTCAACAACTCGACAGCAGGCGCATCGTACACCGATATTGCCGTCGATACCAACGCAAATGGGTCGTTCCTGCTGGCCGCGAACTTTGCCGCAGGGACAGTCGATGTGTTCAACAGCAATTTCGCGTCTTCCAAATTAACCGGGGCATTCTCTGATCCGTCCATTCCCAGCGGTTTTGCTCCCTTCGGCATTCACGCAATCGGCAGCAAGATCTTCGTGACCTACGCGCAGCGAAATGCTAATGGCCGTGAGAACGTCGGCACCGGGCTGGGTTACGTTGATGCCTTCGATACAGAGGGGAATCTTCTCCAAAGCGCAATCAGCCAGGGCAGCCTCAATGCTCCATGGGGCATGGCGCTCGCTCCGGCCGGATTCGGCAGTCTTGGCGGCGATTTGCTGGTCGGGAACTTCGGCGATGGAGTGATCAACGCTTACGACCCGAACACGTATGCCTTTGTCGGCCAGGTGCAGAATGCCTCTGGAATTGCAATCGCTAACTCCGGCCTGTGGGAGATCGTGTTCGGCAGCAATGGCGTTGGAGATCCCAACACACTGTACTTTGCCGCCGGAATTAACGGCGAGAAGGACGGCCTGTTCGGTTCCATCGCCTTCGCGCCAGCCGCCGGCGGGGGAAGCTTCACTATCACGTCATCGGCGAGCTCATTGAGTGTCACCGCGAGCCAGCCGGGAACCGTGACCCTCTCGCTCGGACCGCAGAATGGATTCAGTGGAGCAGTTTCGCTTTCCTGCTCCGGCTTGCCGGCAAATACCTCCTGCACGTTTAGCCCGAGCAGCGTGACCCTTTCAGGTTCAGCTACTCAAAGCGTGACAGTTTCGGTTGCGGAAACGGCTTCGTCGAATCCAACAAATCCATACTCGACTGGCCGGCTAACCCGGTCACGTCCGGGGACTACATTTGCTTTCCTGAGCCCTCTCGCTTTTCTGGCGTTGGCGGGCTTGCGCAAGCGCTCACTCTTGTTGAGGAGCTTCCTGCTTGCGAGCTTTATCTGCTGCATGGCCTTCGGGGTCAGCGGCTGTAGTTCTTCGAATTCTCCAGCAACCACCACGTCCACGGGCACGCCTCAGACTGCGCAGATGATGATCAATGCAACTTCGGGTACCATCACCCGGAGCATACCGATCACGGTAACGGTCCAATAGCTCCAACCTGGCGCGGCCGCCAGAAGGCGGCCGCCCACACTTAATAAACGGAGGGCTCGCGTGTGTCGTATCCGGTGCCATATTTGTTTTCGTGAGAAGTGGGCGGGTGCGGAGGCGACGGTAGAGATATTGCTCCCAGTTCAAAATGATCCCCGGCAATGTGCACCTTGCGCGTGAGAGCTTTCAACACTGCTTCGTCCTCACCCTCCACCCATACATGCAGCGTGTAATCATCCGCGGGAACGTCCTGAATGCGGAAGCGCCCTTGTGCCTCTTCCGTTGCATAGAAGGGCGTAGCCAGCGCGATAATAACCGCGCTCATTTCCGGGTGAATGTTGCAGAAGATGTAAGAGATGCCCTCCCGCCCAAATGTCACATCCCTGGTTGTGCCAGCCTCGTAGAGACCAAGATCGAACCGGCGTCCGTCAAAGAGAGAGAAGACATTGTGGAAGAAAGGGTCGGCATTCGGGAAATGTACGACGCTCCCAACGGGAACGACAAGCAGATGAGGTGAGAATTGCTTGTTTTTTTGTAAAAGCGTATACGCGCGATCGTTTCGGGCCTGTGTAAGGGGGCTCGCGTGTTGCGGAGTAAGCCAGATTGCTGATGAAGGCAGCGCTGTCTTTGGGCCGTCTCCCCGCGGTATTTCCAGATGCGCGGTAACCTCGGACAGATTCTGGCCATGGATGACGGCCGAACAATCAATGAAGATGCACAGGGCCGGAAGGAGCGCCCACCCAGTGCAGCTTTTCCAATGGATTTGCATGACTTAAAACCTGTAACCAGTGGCGACGCCGTAAACATCGGCGACGGAATGCAAACCAACCGCGGGAGAACTGTCAATCCGGCGGTACTCCACGGAAAACAGCGTATATGCGGTCGGACTAAAGATGATATTTCCAAATACGGTCGAGTTACGCGCCAGGTTCTGATAGGCGCTGGATCCCGTGTTCAAATACTCCCGTATTTCACCCGCGAATGCATTGTCAATCCCGTATCCCGCATTGAACTCCAGGCGCTCGCCAGCCCGCGCTTTTAGTTGCGTCCATCCTCCGACGTCATCCAGAGGGCGGGTCGAGTAGGATGTGCCCTCCGGTTTATAGAGGTAATCCTTGAAGTCGCCTCCACCAAGTCCGCCCAAGGCGGAGCCGCGATACAAGCTGCCGCTCGCTTCGAACTTCGCAATGAGTGGCACACGATAGTCGATGGTGGCGGCCCAGGCGTCGAAATGAAAGTCATCACCCGCAGAGTGAGGGCTGAAGTATCCTCCGGCTCCCAGTTGAAGACCAGTTGCTTTGTCTCCACGTGAATAGCCGATTCGCGCTTCACTGGCCAGCCAACGGCTCTGCTCCGCCAAGCTGCCAACCGAAGACGTCGCGCTGGTTGTTCCCGGTGTAACGGGGTCGGGTATATCCGCGAGAGCCCCTTCCATTGTGAAGCGCGAGCCGCCGTTTTGCAGGAGATCGTTTTCCACCCCTAACTGGGGCACCCAATTCCACAGATTCCCTGACCATGAGAGAGCTGGTTGTGCGACGGCTGTGAGCGAGGTGGGCGCGTTGGGGTTCACGATGGGGCGATCGATTGCGAAGAAAGCGCGCGTGCTGTCCCAGTCCACTTCGGCGTGAGCCGTACGCAGTCGCGCAATCTCCTCGCTATTCGTATAGCTGCCTTCGCTGAGGCCCCCGAAGAAGTCAACTCGAATGTCCGCGGCCGAGGTCCCGCCAAACAAGTGCGGGCCACGCGCATCGAGACCAAAGACGCTTTGGCGGAGCGAAAGGCCGGTCGTGCCGTCACCCTTGGCGGCCACGGTTGGCGATTGAACCACATCCACGCCATCGGAGTTTGAGAAAAAGTTCATCAAAACCAGGCCCGTAAGCTTTACCGGGAACTTGGACTCGCTCTCGACCTTCGTCTGTTCGTGAATGGCAATCTCGGTTTGTTGCATATCCTCCTGTTCGCGCAGCGCACCGACAGCGACACTGAGTTGAGCCACCGTATCTTCTCCCTCTTGCTCCGACGGTTTCGGAAGCGACGCCATCCCGGGCGTAGACAGGTCCGCTTGAAGCTCGGCAATCTGCTGACGGAGTTGCTGGATCTGACGCTGCGAGGAGTCGAGTTCCGATTCAACTTGCGCGACGATTGCAGCCAGCCTATCCACCTTGTTTTGCATCGTCTCCGTTGAGGGAGCCTCGCTTCCCGGCAATTGCTGCGACCTCGCAAGGCTTGAGGTTAGCAGGAGCATGGTCATGATCGAGTAGGACGGTCGCCAATTCACCGCAGGGTTCCTCCTTTTCCCGGGAGCGAAACATCTTGCTGCCCCGGCGTAACTTGTGTGCTTGCCCCGGAGAAGTCTTCGACAGGCAGAGTGAGCTCAAAAATCGTCTCGCCCGGCTTGCTGCTCAACAATATGACGGCTCCGCCGTGTTCCTTCGCGATGGCATTGGCCAGCGTCAAACCGAGGCCGGTTCCGCTCTGCTTGCCTTCGCTGACGAAGGGCTCGAAAAGCGATTTGCGAATATTCTCTGCCACGCCAGGACCTGTATCCGTAAATCGAATGGAGATCGTGCGTTTCTCAGTCGCAATCGAAACCATCGCTTCCCGTCGTCCCTCGGCTCTCCGGGCTGATTGGCACGCATTCAGCAGAAGGTTATAGATCGCTCGCTGCATCTGTTTTGCATCGACGAATGCATAACCTCCAGCTGGATCGTCACACTCCAGGCGAATTGCAACTCCCTCCGCATCAGGATGCGCTCTCAGCAGGGAAATGGCCTTCTCAGCAATCTTCGGCAGGGAATCCAGCTCACGACGTTTGGCCGCGCCCGTCTTGCTGAAGATCAGCAGCGAATCAAGAAGCTCAGTGGCTCCATGCACAGCGATTTGAATGTCCGTGAAGAGATCCAGTCGCTCCTCAGGTGAAAGGCTCGATGCAGACAGAAACTCCGCGTTTGCGTAGACCGCAGCCAGATAATGCCTGAGATCGTGCGACACTGAACTCGCCATACTGCCGATGGTCGCCAGCCGCTCCGCATTCAATAGAGCGCGATTCGTCTCAAGAATCTCAGTGCGCATCCGGGCAAATGCCGCGCTCAGCTCATGCACCTCTCTTGTGCCGTTTTCCGGAAGCCGGTGCGATGGATCGCCCACCCCAAAAGCGCGAACGTTGTGTGCGAGCATCTCCAGGGGTTGGGTAACGATGCGCGAGAGAGCCATCATCAAGAGCGACCCCAGAAACACAGCGGCAACACCGAGCAGCAGAACCAGTCGATTGATCTCGCTGGTTGCTCGATTCGCCTGCTCAAATGACTTGAGCACAACCAGCCCAAGCGGGCTTCCTGACTCCCCCGAAAGATCGGTTTCTGCCGCAAGGAATTGTTCTCTACCGAGCGTAATCTCCGAA
This sequence comes from uncultured Occallatibacter sp., assembly GCA_964533905.1. GTDB lineage: Bacteria > Acidobacteriota > Terriglobia > Terriglobales > Acidobacteriaceae > Telmatobacter. Next base: position 8,143 of record CAZHOO010000003.1, read on the forward strand.
ATGCGTTGGCCGCCGGGCGCGAGTGCCGGATATTGGACGAGCAACTCCTGTTGGTGCTGCGCCGACAGCGTACTCGCCAAAATGTTTCCGCCAGCAAGAAATGTCGCGTCGTCTTCTGAAGCGTGACTGACGAGACGCAAAACATTGCTGTCAATTTGGTAGCCGCAGATCACATATCCGAGGAGCGTCCCCCGGATCTCATCGCCGAAGTAGAGCGGCCGAACCGACACATCAAACAACCTTTCATCCGCTGCCACGTAGTGTTCTCTGGGATGAGCGATGGTCTGCTCGAGTGCTTCCCCAAGAGCAGTGGAGGGCGTCTTGCCCTGCGTATACACTGTCAGCACACGCCCCTGCCTGTCAGCCAACCCAAACAGATCGCTGCCGGCGACCTTCCATAGGTCGAGTGCGCCGTCGGCGATTGTGCGTTTGTCATCGGTTGTCATCAACGCTTTGAGAGTAGGCAGATCGGCGAGCAGCGCATCTTCGTGGATCAACGCGTCCCTACGCTGACGCTGCAGATTTTGAAATGTAATCAACGAGCGGGTGAGGTCCGCGGATAGGTCCTGCGTGGCCTGTTGGCGCACGCGGCTGCGTACAATCAGCAGACTGCCGCCGGTTACGGTTGCAATCACGGCGATAAGTACCGAGACCAGCAGCACGCGAGTTCGAATGTTCTGGAAAGCCCGCATCAGATCGCTCGCCTCTTAAGGCGCGAATTTGTAGCCGGCGCCATAGATCGTCTGAAGATACCGTGGATTCGCCGGATCCGCCTCAAGCTTCTGGCGCAGCTTCAGGATCTGATTGTCGACCGTTCGTGTGGTTGGATAGGAGTTGTATCCCCAGACATCGTTAAGCAACTCCTCACGGCTCAACACCCGCTCTGGATTCTTAGTGAAGAATCGAAGCAGCTTAAATTCGTGCGCGGTGAGCGTGATCGGTCTGCCCTCCTTCCTGGCGGTCATCTTGAGGAAGTCGATCTCGCAGTCTCCAAATGTATAAATCGCACTCGGCTCCGATTTGCGCCGGCGTCGAATGCAAGCCTGCACCCGCGCCAGCAGCTCGCGGGGACTGAATGGCTTGGTAATGTAATCGTCCGCGCCCAGCTCAAGGAGCAGCACTTTGTCGACCACTTCACTGACCGCGCTAAGGATCAAGACCGGAGTGTCTGGCGAAATGCTTTTCATTTGCTTGCACGCATCGCGCCCCGAAAGTTTCGGCAGGATCAAGTCCAGCGCCACTGCAACCGGAGAGCAGGAACGGAACGAGGCGACACCGGCCTGACCGTCGGACGCGATTTCGATCCGGTATCCCTGCTCGTGAAAGAGCCGGCCCAGCACTTTTTGCATGCGTGTATCGTCTTCAACAATCAGGATCGTACCTTGATCCTCGCTCATGGCACTGCACTCCCCTTCGACAGTTAGTACATAACCCCTTTTTCAATCCTGCACCGAGCCGAAGGCGGGTATGCACTTTCTGGCGAGAAATGACAATCCGATTACATTTCCCTCTAAATGGCCGTAATTGCCCGATGGCTTCAGTCGCAGGTGGGGACCGGCCCTCGCCTTCTTTCCTGCGCAAGGTTTAAGACATTGAGAGTTCCAGAGCGACACTTTGGATGATTTGCGAACTTCAGATTTAGGGGCGCTCTTACTGGCTCTTTACATCATCCCATGCCTCGAGAGGAATAGGCATGCCTTCTGCTTCGGCGAGCATCGGGCCCAATGATTTCCAGTCGCATCGAATTGGCCCAGAATCCGGCAAGATTCTCGGCTTCTGGTTTCCGGTTGCGGGTGGCGAACGCTGCATATCGAAGAGATGGGGTTTTTACGGACAGCAGATTGGGTGTGCATCGATATGGATCCAAGTGTGGCGCAGGCCAATTGTGTCTGGATTATGCCTAGGAATCTCGCTTCTGGCGCTTTGAACACGATTTAATCTGTCGGTTCAAGCTTATCCGCCGCAGCAACTCAACTGGGCGCGCTGCCAGATGCGAGAATCCAAAGAACACGAGTCGACCAAACCGCATTCGCCATTTGTAGTTGACAGTTCCCAGACCGGTCAGATCATCTGTGACCAGCGCGATACCAATGACGGAGAATCCCTGTTCCACGATTCACGTCGGCAGTCAATGAGGAGGTTATCGATGGGCCAGGATTTGGCAGCACTCCGTAAAAACTTGTCGAAGTCATTTGCAGCGAAATGGCTGGCGGGCGGCCTCTTTGTCGCGGCATGCGCGCTTACGGGAACAGGTCTCCTGATCAGGGTATCGGCGGCCCAGGAGGACGCCGGAACCTACGCACACGATCCAAGCGCCTTGATTGCAGCTTACAAGCATGTCGAAGTGGCCTCTGTCTCCGATGCGATTGAGCAGCTTACACACCAGAAGATGTATCTCTCCCATAGAATGCAGCCGTTGTTCCCCGCCAGATTTGCCGGCTATGCGCTGACTGTTCGGTTGAAGAAAGAAGAGAACGACGATCCTCACGCGCTGGATGGGATGCTGGCCGCGATTGATCAGGGCGACAAGGATTCCGTATACGTCATGTCGATCGAAGACGGCACGGATATCGCAGGCATGGGAGGATTGATGGGCACCGCGATGGGAGCGCGCGATTTCAGCGGTGCCGTGATTGACGGGAGCGTACGCGACACCGCCTACCTGCGCAAGATCGGGTTTCCGGTTTACGCAACCGGAATCACGCCCGCCACGGCTGTTGGGCACTATCGGTTTGCCGGATCGCAGATCACGGTTGTTTGCGATGGCGTCACGGTTCACTCCGGAGACATTGTGACTGCGGATAACGATGGCGTGGTTGTTGTGCCCCGCGAAAAAGGGGTGCAGGTGTTGTTGCTCGCGCAGCAACTCGACTTCAAAGAGCACTCCATGTACCCGCTGATCGAGAAGATGCGATCGATCGAGGCGGCAGTTAAGCAGTTTGGCAGGTTGTGAATGAGAATGATCGTTGCCGCGACAACCGCCGCGGCACAACGCCGAACTCTATTTCTCTTGGATCGGATTTCACCCCCGCGGCGCTACGGTCAAACAGAGCCGCGGGACGCATTGGTACCTCGTTAGAACTGGTACTTTGCCGCCAGTTGCAATTCGCGCATGGCCCCCGGTGCTCCTTCGCCTGGAGTTCCAGTAATGCGGCCGAAGGTGGAGGAGCTGTAGGTTATATTCGGCTCGTTCCAGTTGGGGTGGTTGAGGGCGTTGAACGCCTCGAAACGGATCGACAGCAAATGCTTTTCGCTGTAGGGCATTTGAAAATCCTTATGCAGCGAGGCATCAAAGTCGGTAAATCCCGGCGACGTGAAGCTGCCGCGCTGGAGGCTACCAAAGAGTCCAGCAGCGGCCGGCGTGTAGGCTCCTTTATTTACCCAATCGTTGAGGGATCTGGCGCTGCCGGTCAGGTATGGGCTCTGCCCAGTTGGGTTGGGCCGATCGAAATTGCCAAACGGCGACGCAATACTCGCGTTGTCATAGCCTAACAAAGGGGTTCCCACGACGCCAGTCTGGTGGGTAAAAATGCCTCCCACCTGCCACCCTCCGATCGCTGCATTCAATGCCCCCTTCACGCCAACCAATTTGCCGGGGCCGATCGGCAACTCATAGAGCGCTGAACCAACGATGCGATTCTTCACGTCGAACGCGGAACGCCCGTACTCGCAAGTTACACACTCGCTGTCCTGGGGATACAGGTTGTCGTTCCCCTGGTTGCGGATTCCGCTGGTGTCATCCAGGGATTTGCCCAGGGTGTACGACGCGATGACATTGAGGCCCTTGCTGAAGCGCCGAGTAGCTTTCAAGCTGAACGCGTTGTAATTACCAGAGCCGGAATCGATCACATATTGGATTCCTCCCATATTCGCGAAGGGGGTGCGGGACGCGACTGAACTAGAGGTGCCTGTGCCTATGTAACCGTACGGAGTGGCCTGATTTGCGTTTCTGAACCCATAGAGATGACGGTGCAACGCTCCTTGGTATCCCACCTCGAACGACCAGTCCTGTCCAACCTGCTGCTGAACATTGAGCAGAAACTGCTCGGTGTACGACGTCTTATGGCTGACAGCGTTGGCGTATGCAGTGCCAGGACCGAGGTTGACGACACTGCTTCCTCCTCCGCTGCTGCCCGGTGCTGCGTTGGCCCAGGTGAGGCTGGAGTTCCCGTAAGTTCCAGACGCGGAATCGGTATTCGTCACCGTCACGCGCCCGGCAATGTTGCGCGCCATGTCAAAATACGCGTTGCCAATATCCTGGGTGAAGAAAATACCGTAGCCGGTGCGGATCACGAGCTTCGGATTTGGAGAGTACGAAACACCAAAGCGCGGGGCCAAGTTCAAGTGCTGTGTATCGAGAAGTGGACCATTGGGCAATAATCCGTTGCTGCAAACCGGCGGCGGACCGAGAGTCGTGGTCCAGCGGATCGCCAGACCGGAATATACATTCGAGGGAGTGCAGTTACCCTGCCGGACATAGAACGGCCACTGGCTCTGAGCATAGGTTGTGCTGATGTCGCCTCGCTTTGGCAAGACCTGAACATTGGCTTCAAAGTTATTGCCGAACGTATCGTTCCACGGAGGCGTCAATTCGTACCTGAGACCCGCTGAAACGGTGAGCGTGGGCAGCACTTTGAAATTGTCTTCTCCGTAAAACGCCCATACATTGCGTTCATAGTTGGCATTGGCCACTGCCACAGCTACGGTCGATTGGTATAGATCGCCGAGTAGGAAGTCAGCCATCGCATCGCCTCCGGAGAGCGTTATGCTGCCTGGGGCGCCCGTTTCCAGTGCGGTAGCAAGAGGCTCAGCACTGAACTGACCGCGCGAGAACTGATTGCCCAACTGATTAAACGTCTGGTTATTGTATTCAAAGCCAAACCGGAAATCGTGCTTGCCCTTCACCCAGGAAACGTTGTCGACAAGCTGCCAGGTGGGATCGGTTACAACGTAGGGACCGTCCCCACCAAGATCGCCGAAGCCTCCGCTCGAGCCACCCCAGATGCTTTTTGTTGTGCCTGTTGGTCCTGAAGCGAAGGACACGGCGGGAATGCCCCAGGTTGAGGGAAGGCCGCCGGAGAGGCCGGGGATTTTGATTGAGTCGACCACGTCGTCTGTATATGCCGACAGAAGGCCAAGTGAGTTAAAGAAGTGGGTGTAACCGAACCGGAACTCGTTGACGATGTGGGGCGTCAGGGTCCACGTATGCGAGCCCATGTACTGGTAGTAGTTGGTGATGATCTTGCTTCCTGCCCCCAGCAACCCCGTGGAGAGAATGTTTTCGCTTCCCGCGCTGTAGCGGAAAGCAATCTGCGATTTCTCCGACTGAATGTAATCTCCACGCACTGTCAGGCTCTGGCGATTCTGCGGTTGCATGGTGGTGTAGGTGTAGTTATTTTGCACGGCTCCGTTGGCATAGAATGGCTGCGAACTTGTCCCCAGATATGCCAATAGTGCCGTCGACTGCGGAGCAATACGGTTGGCGCAAATGACGTTCGCCTGTCCAGCACACATGAACTGCGTCTTTCCCAGGCCGTTGGCGTCTCCGGTTGCCGGATCGTAGATAGTGACCGGGGTTCCGCTGGCGGTCGTAAAACCCTGGAAGTTCCCGCCAGCGATGGCTGCGGAAGGTACGACAGTGTGGGCAAAATTAATTTGCCGGATCTTCCTCCATTCGTCATCGACCATGAAGAAGAATTTGTCTCTTCCGTTGTAAACCTTCGGAACCCAGATCGGACCGTCGGCCTCAAATCCGTAGTCATTCCACTTGAAAGGCGTCACCGTGGGAGGAGCACCAGCGGTATAAGTGGAAAAGAAGTAGGGATTTGCATCCGCAGTATTGTTGCGGATGAAATCGTACATCGAGCCATGAAACGCGTTCGTTCCGGTCTTGCTGACCACGTTTACCTGCGACGCCTCATGCCCGAACTCCGCGGGATAGACACCCGTCTGCACCTTGAATTCCTGAATGCCGTCCAGAGAAGGTAAGCCGATGTAGGTATTGAAATCGGGATCGGTATTATTCACGCCGTCGAGGGTGTAATAGTCGAACATGATCCGCTGTCCGCCGACCGAGATCGCCTGGCTCGCGCGGTCGCCGCCAAGGCGCGAGCCTGCCTGGCCCGATGCCGATGACAGCGTGTTGACATTGGAAGAAAGAGCCACGAGCGACAGGTAGTTTCTGCCGTTCAGGGGCATCTCGTTGATCGCTGCGTTCTCAACAACGGTGCCCAGCGTGGCGTTTTCGACCTGAAGCAACGTTCCCGTTGCCTCTACCGTCACCGATTGCGTCACCGCGCCAATGGCCATGGTGAAGTCCTGGCGCATCGACTGCTGTACATCAAGCTGGAAGCTGCTACTTTCCGTAGTCTTGAAGCCGGGGCACTTGACCTGGATTTTGTAGACGCCGGGCGGTACGTCGGGGAACGAATAATCGCCTGCACCTGTCGTCACGGTGCTCCTCGACGTGCCCTCGGCCACATTGGTGAGCGTGATTGCCGCATTCGGAATCACAGCTCCGGTGGCGTCCGCAATATGTCCGGAGATACTGCCGGAAGTTTGCGCGCAAATGTAGGCGCTCGAAATAACCAGGAGCAGCAGAGCCATGAGAAAGCGAGTGAACCGGGCGCTGGATTGCGACGAGGAAGCGTTTACCCGAGCGGGGTGAGTGGCGCCATCCGGCTCGCTTGTATTCAAGCAGTTTGTTACAACGAACGGCGCAACGCACGCGCCCCGGGGTGCATGATTGACGCAACTGTTCATCATGATTGATTTACCTCCGCTGCCTGAAGCAGCCTCCTTCAAATTCGTTGACAACCCAACCCCCACCATTCAACCGGGGAAGCTGAATCGCGTGGGCCGACTACTCCTTTAAATTGACGGGAGGCAATTTGGGGCCCGTGAAACTTCCAGGGCCGACGCCGAACCATCCTTACGGAATCGGTCCTGAGGTTCTATGCGATCCTTTGAATCCGTTGAACCTCATCTGGCTTTGCCACCCGTCTTCCTTTGGGCGCAGGAATTCGATCCCCGCCACGCTTGCGTTTCAATCTTCGGATAGTGCGTTCGATGTGTTCCTCCATGAGAGTTTCCGCCAGCGGTACGTCCCGGTTCTTGATGGCATCCAGAATCTTCCGGTGGTAGTAAAGTCCGTCCCTTGGGCCAAGCGATTCCACGATGCCATACATCGAGACCTTCAGGATGTCTGTGATAACGGCGTTCACCTTCATGACGATAGGGTTTCCCGTCGCCTTTGCCACAAGAAGATGGAAGCTCAGGTCCGCTTCGGCGAAGGCGCGCGGATCGTTCCTATGTTCCTCCATTGCTCGGAGAGCGCGATCCAATTCCTCTATCTCCGCACTTCCAGCTCGCTTTACCGCAAGGGACACATTTCCTTTCTCCGCGATCTTCCTGTATTCCAGGACGTGGAGGATGTCAAGCTTATCGAGGGCGATCAAGGGAAGAAGGGGATTGAGGAAGATCTCCCCTGTGTATTCGCGCACGTATGTGCCACCGCCATGCCTTGTCTCCAATAACCCCAGAGACGCAAGCATATGCAGGGCCTCCCTGATCGAGACGCGGCTCACCCCAAGCGTCCCAGCAAGGGCGTTCTCCGAGGGAATCTTCGCGCCGGGTGGCCATGTGTGGTCCAAGATCCGGTCCCGGATCTGCGCGAAGACCTGATTCTTAACGCCGGCGTGCTGCACACGGGTTAGGTGAATCATCTTCATAAAAAGTTGTAGGACATGCTACATCACCAATTGAGAAACTGACAAGCACTATTTTTCTAACATTAACGATCCGATTTTTCTGTGCTCGCTTCGGCGTTCTGTCGATTGCGGCAGGGAACTAGCGTTCCCTATTTTGGGTTCCCAAACCCTTAATCCGGCGAACTGCTTGATTTCAGAATCTCCTCAATCGTGGATTTGGGCACGGATAAATGATCCTCGTTCTCCTTGAGCCACTGGTGATAGTCCGCTTCGATCTCCGGCGTCCACCGCGCATCGATTTGTCCGGCGGTGTATTTCTTCTGCTCCAGACGCAAGTGGCCGAATGTGTCCTCAAGGTGAGTGCGTTCGGAATACTGGACAACCTGCTCGGCCAATTGCGGCGGAATAAAGATCACTCCGCCATTTCTCCCCAGGACCACATCTCCGGGCATTACCAGGACCTCTCCAATCCGGGTAGGTCCATTGATGCTCACCATCGTAGAATTCAACAGCCGTCCGCTGGCCAGGGAGCCGAAGTGGTGGGAGGGGTCGTAGGAGCGAACAAATGAGGTGAAATTCGGCAAATCGTTCAGGCCGTTGATATCGCGTACAGCGCCGTTGTAGACGATGCCGTTTCCTGATCGGGCATAGATTGCGTTGCCTACGTTATCGCCAATCGATGGCCCGTCTTGCTTGAGCCCAAAGTGATCGCCGACATAAACATCGCGGGGCTGGAGCATGTCCACCGGCCACGCGTTGGTGGCACCTTGCCGATGATCATCCTTTCCCTGATCCTCAACTTCCTTCTGAATATCGGGCCTTCCCGGCATCCATACGGCGGTGAGCGCCCTGCCGACCAGAACTTGGTCGGGGTGAATCAAATACCAGCCATCTTCGTACTGGTGCATAAACCCGGCGTTGCGCAGTGTGGCCCAGGCCTCTTCCAGCGTGACTGTTTTCATGCGGTCGAGAATCTCATCGGGCACCTTGGGCCTGCCATCAGGAAATCTTTCGCCGGTCCAGTAAGAGGTGTAATGGATCACCTGCTCGGCGGTAAAAAACTCACCGTGGAACTCGGGAGGGGATTGGACCGCGCCTCCCTGTGCAGCAGGTGCCTGCTGCGCCGCGAGGTGCGAATTTAGCCCCAAAGCAAGCACCAGCGCACCGGCCACAACGGCCGCCACCGTTTTCCGCATCATTTTCGCCGCTTGCATAGATTCGTGCTCCGTCCCGAATGACTAGGTCTCAGCTTCGAACCAAGTGGTTCCTGGAATCTGGGCCTTCTTCGCAACTTCTTCGTCCATTTCCACGCCCAGGCCGGGCTTGTCAGGGGGAGTGATGTAACCGTCCACAATGATCTCTCCTTCCTTTACCCACTTGGTCCAAAGGTCGAGGTGATTGATCCAATGCCATTCCTGGCAAAGGAAATTCGGATAGGTCGCGCATGCGTGGGCTGTGGCCATTTGACCGATGGGCGAAACCACGCAGTGCGGCGCAACCGGGACATAATAGGCTTGCGCCATGTTGGCGACTTTTTGTGCCTCGGCGATTCCCCCAACCTTCTCAAAGTCCGGCTGAATAATGTCGACGGCCTTCTTCTCGAGCAGTTCCCGATACCCCCACCGCATGTAGAGGTTTTCGCCGCAGGCAATGGGAGTCGAAGTTGAATGGCGGATGTCGGCCATGGCGTCGATATCTTCCGGGGGAACAGGCTCCTCAAGCCACATCAGGCGGAAGGGCTCAAGCGCTTTCGCGACCTTCTTGCCTGTGGCTGCGTCGTAACGTCCGTGCATGTCGCAGGCTAGCGCCATGTCGGCGGGGATTCGATCGTGCACGCTCGAGACCCACTTAACCATGCGATCGATTTCGCCATTGCTTGCGGTCCAGTTGTAACTATCCCAGCGCGCAGGATCCTGCGCATCGTCGAGATCGATCTTCATGGCCTTGAAGCCCTGGTTCTTGATCCACGGAAGCTTGCGGTCCGACTCGTCGCCGATGGGAACATCCATGTCAGAGTCGCAGTAGATTAGAACTTTATCGCGAAACTTTCCGCCCATAAGCTGGTAAACGGGAATTCCCAGTGCCTTGCCTGCGAGATCCCATAAAGCGATTTCGACGCCCGAAAGCGCCGTGATGTATTGCCCGCCTTGGGCTCCGGCAAAGATTCCTAGGGTACGAATCCTCTCCCAGATCGCTTCAACGTCGAGCGGGCTGCGGCCAACGAGCATACGCCGCCAGCCACGAATGAGCGACGCCGCCCCAACCGCGGCGTCGGTGCATTCACCTTGTCCGTAGATCCCCGCGTCTGTGTAGATCCTGACGTGCGTCTGCGGCCCGTGCACGATCACTTGCGCCGTGCGGACATCCGTGATTTTGAGCTTGGGCCTTTGATAAGGCGAACTCTGATCTTCAATAGCTGCAGCCAGGGCGGGAAGTGAAAAAGCAGAGAACGATCCCAATGCCGAATAGGCAGCGCCCTTGAGCACTGACCTTCTTGAAACGTGAGCCATAATCCTCTGCCTTTCGGTTCTCTGTTTGACCCTCGCGCGCAAGGGGCAAACGTTTACCGCCGAACAAATCCATCTCGGCGAAGGGAGATGATCTCCGACCAAACCTCCCGGAGGTCCCAAAGGCTACTCGGAAAATTAAGGTGCTGTCAAGGACATATTTCGCCGGTAAATGTCCGAATTGCACAGTTCAGGATTCAGGCAGGCGATTAAGCGAATCGAAGATGACGTCGACGAGACGAAACTGGCTTTCTCTCCTCAACGGGATCGCTTTTGTGTGAAAGAAACTGTGACTCGTCCTTACGCAACGTCGAATTCGTAGAGGCTTACACTCACCGGAGGCACCTGCATCGTTTCGGGAACTCGATCCTGCACCGTCTCGACAATCTTTATGGCGGGCTCTTTGCCGGCTTCATTGGTCGAGCTCGCGCCGGGTGGCGCGATCTGATACAGCTTGCCCTGATCACGCAAGTTTACGCCGCCTATTTTGGTAGCGAGGCTGTGGCCGTCTTCCGTTGGGTTGACCACAGAGATAAGAAACTTCTTGTGATCGCTGGAAAACGCCGCAAGAACATCGAGCGGATAAGTAGAACTCCCAGTAGGTTTTGTGCCTCTGTCGACAAATGCCGTCCCGGGAACCAGCTGCTGAGGCGAATCCCCCTCGGCCGCAACCGGAAGAGCGTTGATAAAGTGAGTTTGCAGCAGCTTCATCACCACTCCCTCGGCCGTAAAGCCAACAGCTTCGCCGGTATGGTCCGTCAACAGGCGCAATCCGCCCGTCGCGCAGCTTGCGGCGATCATATCGGAGTGGCGGAACATTTCATGCAGGCAAAGCGCATAAGAAAGCGGCATCAACATTCCGGACTGCTGCATGAAGCCTCCGCCTCCATTGCCGGACGCCGACCGGAGACGATTGCCCCATTCATCGAAGATGAATTTGATGTTCTTATCTTTCAGCCACGGCATCTTCTCAACGTATTTGTCCCATGCCTCAAAGGCTTCGCCGATGCGGTTGGCCAGCCTCCGGGCTCTGAAGTGCAGTGGATCGTGGACATCCACAAATAGTTGCTTCTCAGCGTCGAATGCCAAATCAGGATAGGCGTAGGTATGCTCAGAAAGATTGTCGATGTTGCCGGCGCACTTCTCCAGCAGCCAGCCATCCCAGTCATAAATGCTGCCGAACTCATAGGGCAACGTTTCAGTAATTGGCGGCTCCCACACGCTGGGGAAGAAGTTGTTTTTCTTTTCCGCGCCGCCCACAGATTTTTCGCAAATGCTGGCTCCGGATACGGTCACCTTGATCGTGGGATCCACTTTCTTCATGGCCTCAACGATGTAGTTGTGCTTAACCCAGTACTGGTCGAGCGACATGTGGCCGTACTGCCAGGGGCCATACATCTCATTGCCGATCGTCCAGAGGCGGATATTGAATGGCGCCGCGTGACCGTTCTCTGCGCGCATTTTGCCCATGCGCGTCGAGACGGGACCATTGCAGTACTCCACCTGCTCGGCCGCCTCGCGTGCCGAGCCGAATCCGCTGTCAATCGCCAAATCGGGCTCGGCTCCGACGAGCGCGCAGAGTGCGATCAACTCATGAAGGCCTACGTCGTTTGACTCCACCCTGTCAGACCACATCGGTTGCGAGCGCGGGGGACGCTTATCGCGGTCGCCGACGCCGTCACGCCAGTCGTACGCCGAGACAAAGTTGCCGCCGGGCCACTTGAACATTTTGAAACCCGCTTCCTTGTAGAGTCGAATCATGCCGGCGTGGAATCCCTGGATGTTATCGGCAGGCATCAGCGAAGCGGTCCCGACGTGAAAGGTGCCGCTGCCGGTTCCCAGGATTTCCAGGCGTGCATCGTCAGAGTCTGCCGCCGGCGTGAACTTAAGCGGGAATTTCCGGTACGCACGCAATAGCGGCGGGACGGTGAGAGTCTGAGAGTCGCTGGTCCCTGTTCCCCAAACCAAACGAACGATGATCCTGGCGCCGGGATCGCCGGCAAGATAGATGCGGCCTTCGTACGACTTCCCGCCTGCAAGGCGCAACTTGGACTGCTGAATGCCTCGAGGCTCAGAGCCGTCAAGCTTAATACGCGGGCTGTGCTCGCCGACAAACGGATTAAGAGCGTCCATTTCGACAGTGCCTTCCGGCCCAACCGGCTTGAATGGCTCGCCCGCAAACCGGTGGAAAAAGGAGTTGGCCGGCGCGGCCGCGACTGCGTTTGTAATGGGGTTGGCAAACTTCCTGTCGGTTAGCATTTCGGCCCACACTTGAGTTGTTGCAGGTTCCATGTAGCCGCCGAAAATCATCGGGTTCACCGGCTCGCCGATCTTTGACGCATCAATTGCGACTTGCAGATCGCCACTCGGTGCGGCAAAGGCCGTCATTCTCTGCTGCAACACGGCGGCGCCCGCAACTGAGGCGGCAAGAAACTCACGTCGATTCATTGACATTTCACTTCTCCTTGTTTCTGATCCGATTCGAACGACCGGCGCGATCCAAATTCGACAAGTATATATCCCATCGGAATCCGGATCGGAGGGCTGACGGAATCACTGGATCTCAGAACGCGTCATCATTGGAATTTCGCCGCAGGTCTTCATGGGGTTGATCATCAGCCATCCCGCTGCGCCAAGCACCGCCATCGAGGCAGCGGTTATGAACGACATCTCCCAGCTGATGTGTGCTGCGATGAGGGGAGTGAGAGAAGCCGAGCACGCTCCGCCGAGTTGGCCGCCCATATTCATGATTGCGGAAACCACCCCGACGTTTTCTCCAGCGATATCGGCCGAGACGGCCCAAAAGCCGCTCTGAGAGATATACAGAACGCCCGCGCAGCAGGCAAGAGTAACGGCGGCTGCAGCGGCGCTGTGAGCTTGCGATCCCGTCACCAGAAGAATCGCCGTAAGCCCGAGCGACAGAGCCGGCAGCAGGCATCGGCCTATGCGCAAGCCAAATTGAGCGGCAATCCAATCGCTCACCGCGCCGCCTCCGAGGCAGCCGATGGTCATGGCGATGAAGGGCAGCATGGAAAAGATGGCGCTGGTCTTGAGGTTGAGACCGCGCACCTGCGCCATATAGATGTAGAACCATGCAAAGAAAATCCATGCAACGTAGACGAATGCAAAATAGCTCAGGGTGAGGACGATGACTTCTTTGCTTGTAAAGATCTTCGCCCATGGGATCGATTTCCTGGCGCCGCGTGCGGCTTCGCTTTGAACGACGAAGCGGCTCGGTTCATTCTGTGCTCCGCCGATCCGGGCCTTTTCTGCTTCTCCAACCAGCGGGTGTTCCGCCGGACGATCGCGAGCCGCCAGGTACCACACCAGGCTGACCGCCAAATCGATCAGCGCGCTCACCGAGAAGGCCGCCCGCCACCCGTGGCGCAGGATGATTGCAGTGACGAGCGGAGGCGTGAGTCCTGCACCGATGCCCACCCCTGCGAAGACGAATCCATTAGCTTTGCCGCGCTCATCCACTGGAAACCAGCGCTCGACAAACTGACTGGCGGCGGGGTACATGGTGGCCTCGCCAACTCCCAAGCCGAAACGAACCAGCGCCAACACCAGCACCGCTCCGCGCAGTGTCGGTGGAACCAGCGCAGTGAAGGCAGCGAAGACGCCGCACCACGCCATGCCGAGAGTCAGGACGTAACGCGGGCCAATCCGCCGGGCCAGGAGGCCCGCAGGCACTTGAAAAATGGCGTAACCAATGAGGAAAGCACTGAAGACCCAGCCCAGATGCGTATTATCCACCGCATACTCATGGCTGATTTGGACGCCGGCGATGGAGATATTTGTGCGGTCGAGAAATGCCACCGCGCTCATGACAAACAGCCAGAGCACCAGCATGTAGCGTATGGGCGGAAAACTCCGGTAACCGCGGTTCATGCTCACCTGCATCCCTCGCCCGTTTCCTGCTCGGAATTACTTGCAGCAAGGCCCCGGCTGGAACCGATGATCATCCAGGCATTTTGCCCCGGGATGAACATCACACATGTTTATCACGCGGAACAATCGTACCGCATGCATGCAGAATGCCTCGAATCGAGGTTGGAGTGTCCACCGCTCGAGGTTGGTCTATGCGGCGATTCTGAAAACTGCATTTCATGTCGATTGATCGGGCGCCGCTGTTCGTTGTTAAGGAAAGGATGAATCGGGTGATGTGGACGAGGAGGGCCGCTGCGCACGACGGCGTGTTTAGGTCCACCAATTCGTGGAGGGGCTGCGCGCTGCCCTTGCAGGATTGGCAACGTCGAACGCGTTTCCAGTGAGCGGCTAGGCAAACGCCAGATTCAGATTGTCGATGGCCTCGTCGATTTCCTGAGTGCTCTTAAAGCCGACCGTCACGGCATCGACACCCGCAGTACCAAAGGCAAAGCGCATAGCGGCAACGCGATCGCTGTGCTGCGTGAATGCGGCGTCGCCAACGAGCTTCATACTGAGCACACCCATTCCATCCTTTTTAACCTGCTGAACGTGTTGAACAACTTCGGGGACGCACTGGGGATTGTTGTTATCTGCCCAGGTCGGTCCGTCCATGCGCGTGCCATTGTGATTCATGCGAATCATGGCCACCTGCAACCAGGGATTGCCGGGCATCTGGCGGAGGGCAGGCAGGCCGTGAACGCTGGCGCCTCGAGAAAGAATGAGTTTCTTCGCGTGGAACTCGTCGATGCCGTCCTGCCAACGCCTGGTGGTTGCGACCCAGTCGTCGGAGTGCTGCCAGTGGAGCAGCATTACATCGAAATAATCGGTGTTGGAAGTTCGGAGCATGTCTTCAAAACGCCGCCGAGGATCGGCGTCGGGGTCAGTGGTCACCTTATTCAACAGAACGTAGCTCTCGCGCGGAAAGGGCTTTAATGCTTCGCCGAGCATCGCGGGCGTCGTATAGGATTCCGAGGTTTCGAAGAAACGGATTCCGCGCTCATAGGCATACGCAATCAGCCTGCTGAACTCCGGTTGCCCAAGCGAAGACTGCACGTAGCCGTTGCTGCTGCCAGTGCCGAAAGCAAGGCGGGTTGCTTTTATGCCGGATTTGCCCAGAGTGACCACCTGGGTCGCCGCAGATTTTTCAGCGAGCGCCGGAATGCCGCCGATGGTTGCGACGGCGCTTGTAGCTGCGGTGGTTTTGATGAAAGCGCGTCTGGAGATGCGCACCATGATCGACCTCCGCTGATCAACGGGAAGGGTTGATCAGTTGGCCGAATGGTAGCATAAGTCCGGAGAATTTGGGTCAATGCGGCCCTATTCTCCGGACACCCAGTTTCGTTCAACTATCCTGTTTTCTCCGCGGTTAACGGCCTGGTTTTCGGACGCATGCTGGTGATCGCCACGACACTGGTCAGGACGAACATACCACCGATAATCGTGCGGACGCCCAGTGGCTCGCCGCCCAGCCAGTAGCCCACCACGACAGCAACTACGGGATTGACGTATGCGTATGTTCCGACCTTAGTGGGCGATTCGTGGTGCAGTAGCCAGACATATGCTGTGAATCCTGCAATGGAGCCGGCGAAGACAAGGTAGAGCAACGCAATCCACGCCGAGCCGGAGATCGTGGAGAGATGAAGCCCGCGACCTTCTCCCCGTAACGCAGCGACTGCAGCCAGCATGATTCCGCCAGCCAACATTTGCGCGCCAGAACTCATCACCTTCGACGAAGGAAGCGGCAACTTGCGTGACAGCGCCGATGCGACTGACCACCCGATGGCTCCGATGATGAGCGCGATGGCGCCCGCTTTGTCGATCGCGGCGCCGCCGAGATTGCCGAGCAATTGTGGCGGGCTCACCAGGACTGCAACGCCCGCAATCCCGGCAAAGAGCGATAGGGCGAGCCTCGCAGTAAGGCGTTGGGTACGGAGAATGAGGATCTCGGACAGTGCCATGAAGCCCGGAATCGTCGCCAGGATGACGGCCGCGATGCCCGAGGGAACGCGCTGCTCGGCCCAGAAGAGGAGACCGTAGTCGACGACGAAGATGAGAAACGCAAGCACGAACGCGGAAAGCCACTGGCGCATGGTTGGCCCGCAGTCGCCATGCGCGATGGCCCATAGATAAACCAGCAGGCCTGCTGCCAGGAATCGCATGGCGCAGAAGAGGAACGGCGGGAGCTCGCTGACGCCAACGCGGATTGCAAAGAACGTCGATCCCCAGACGAAATAAATGATGGCAAAGGCGAGGAGCAGCTTCCAGCGAGCGGGTTTTATCGCGCTTTCCATCTTTTCACCTTTGCCTATTCTTGTTTCCTGGGAATTTCGTTCTTCTTCACCAACTGTGCAGCCATTCGGCGTCGCGGCCAATACGAACCGGGGCATGAAAGAGCTCGCTCAGGCGCGGCTCGGTCAAAAGGTCCTCGCGCGAGCCATCGGCCACGATGCGGCCATCGCGCATGAGAATGACGCGCTCGATCTCCGGAAGTATGTCTCCGAGGTGATGAGTAACCATCACAAAGCCGGTGCCTTCGCGGGCGAGCCCGCGCAGCGTTTCGCGCAGCTCGCGCTGTGCAGCCAGATCGAGCGCGTTGGAGGGTTCGTCGAGCAGGAGTTGCCGAGGGCGATGAACGAGCGCGCGGGCAATCAGGATGCGGCGCTTCTCTCCGGCGGACATGGCGCCGACGAGTTGTGCAGAGAGATGCGTGGCCTCCATTCGCGCCAAAGCCTCTTGCGCCCGCGCGCGCATTTCATCGGTTACGTGCAGGTTGGGCCAGAGCGTGGATGCCGAAAAGAATCCGGAGATCACGGCGTCGAGACCGGAGGTGACTGCCGTTCGCTCGCCGGGCAAGTCTGCGCCCAGGGGGCCGGCGGAGACGACGCCGAAATGGCGGCGCAGCTCAGTCAAATCCCAGCGCTCGCGGCCGAAGATGCGGACTACCATGCCGGGGCGAACGATGGGATAAAGCTGGCAGGTCATGGCCAGGATGAGGGTGGATTTGCCGCAGCCGTTGGGCCCGAGGATGGCGACGTGTTCACCGGCGCGGATCGAAAGATTGACGTCGTGCAGGACGATGCGATCGCCACGCGCGATATTCACTGCGCGCATCTCAAGAAAGGATTGCGAATTGATTTCGTTCTCGTTCATGAACCGGTTCCAATGCGGCCCTCACCTGCTAGATTAAATGGGCTGGATATATTGGATTTGACAGCATGAGCGATTTCTCGAGCAACGACCTTCCCAAAGGATTCCGATTTGGCGCAGTGAAAGCCGGGCTGAAGGCCAGCGGACGGCCTGACTTTGCGCTGATTGTGGCGGATGAGCCGGCCAGCGCGGCAGCAGCGTTTACGTCGAACCGCGTGATCGCGGCGCCGCTGATTGTCGACAAAGAGCATTTGAGCGCGAGCGGCGGACGTGTGCGCGTCGCGGCGATCAATGCCGGCAATGCCAACTGCGCGGCGGGCGAAGCGGGGCTGAGGGCGGCGCATGAAACGTGCACTGCTATTGCGCTGACGTTTGGCTGCAGGGCGGAGGAGGTGTTTCCGTCGTCGACCGGAATCATCGGCGTGCCGCTGCCGGCCGAGAAGTTGGTTGCAGCGTTGCCGGAGCTGGCGGCAGCCGTCGGGTCGGAAGCGAGTGATTTTCTGGCTGCGGCGCACGCGATCCTGACGACCGACCTGGTGGAGAAGATGGCCTTTGCGCGGATTGATCGGCCGAGCGCGGACGGCGCCGCGCGAGAGGTGCGCATTGCGGCGTTCGGCAAAGGGTCGGGGATGATTCATCCGCAGCTTGTACCGCACGCGACGATGCTGGTTTACGTGCTGACGGATGCGGCGATCGAGCCGGGAGTTCTCGATGGCTACCTGCGCGCAGCGGTTGAGGTGAGCTTCAACCGGATCTCGGTCGACGGCGACACGTCGACGAACGACACAGTACTGGTGATGGCATCGGGCGCGAGCGGTGTAAAGATCGGCGCAGGCGAAACAGCTTTTGCGGCCGCGCTGGGCGAGGTTTGCACGTCGATGGCAAAGCAAGTCGTGGCCGACGGCGAGGGTGCGACACATGTGGTTGAGCTGCGCATTCACGGCGCGTCGAGCGACGCCGACGCACTCAAAGTTGCGAAAGCGATCGCTCATTCTCCCCTGGTAAAAACGGCCTGGGCAGGATGCGATCCGAACTGGGGCCGATTGGCGGCGGCGATCGGTTACTCGGGTGCGCAGGTCGATCCGGCGCGCATCGACATTCGCTTTGGCGAGTTGCAGATTTGCCGCGACGGCGGACGAGCGGCGGAGTTCGACGAAACGGCCGCGCATGAGTACATCAGCCAGCGCGAGTTCTCGATCTCGATTGAGCTCAACCAGGGACCGGGGTCGTGCGTGTTCTGGACGACGGACCTGACGGCGCAGTATATCCACATCAATGCGGATTACTCGAGCTAGGACAGCCGTTTGTCGTCGGCTTTCTATCCACCGTCCCTCCGCCACGGCGGACGAGGGACCGGGGGCACCCGGCCGAGATTCACCCAAAATATTTTCTGCGCTATTTTGGGGTTAAAGGGTTTATTTTCAACCACTTATATATTTGATCATTTGCTCTAACTCCCTGAAAACATTAAGGTTAGAGGTTAAAATCCTCCAAAATAAGGACTTAGAGGCGCATTTTCGGAAATTTTGCACCGATTTGGCTGCAGTTGCCCGAGAAACGGAGGGGGGCGGCCTGGGTTGCCAGCCTTCGAAACTGACATCCTGAGCCGCCCAACTGCTCTCGAAAAGAGGAGATTGATTCTGTTTTTATCGCCTAGAGATAGCGTAGCGAAAAGCGCGAAATAATCGGCAAACTTGCGAAGATTTATTTAACGAATGTTTTCAAAGGGTTGCGATGTTTTGAGCGTGGGGTGGGGCTTGACAGCGATTTGCGGGGAGCAGCGGATCGGAAGCTGAAGAGGCAATGTGGAGCGTGGATTCGGCAAACAGCGAGTTTGTGATCTGAATCGAATGTACACACAGCATGGACCGCCCCACTTGAAGGGGGGAAGATGTGCGGGCAGGGTTCTGCCGAAGAATCAGTCGCGACGGGAGGCGAGGAAAGTGATAATCCCGCCGAGAAGAATGCCGACGCCAAGGAGAATTCCGGCTGACTGCAAAGGGTTTCGTTTGATTGCGGTACGTGCGTCGTGGACGGCGTCTTCGGCGGCATCGCGGCCCTGTTTCACGGCGCGCAGGGCCGTTTCAACGCCGTCTTCTACAGCTTCAGTGACGATGGACTTGATGCGGTTGACGTCGCGAAGAATGTCCTCGACTGCTGCCTGCTTCTCAGCTAAAGCATTTGACATGATCTTTACCCTCGCTCTATCTGATGTGTGTGGAAGGGGTTGTGTTGCATGAAAAAAGGCGGGGAACGGTGGACGGTTGATTGAGGTCTGTGCAATCCCACCCTAAACGTCTGCGCGTTTAGGATGGGGCACCCATTTTCGTGGTCGGTTGAGAAGGAAAAGCAAATGCAGGTCCCCATTCGACTCCGATCGTTCGCCGCGGCGAACGATCTCCGCTCAGGGCAGGCATTCGACTCGTCCGCCGGGCGGACTCGCTCAGGATGACAAGTTGTCATTGCGGGATGACGAGTTCGAGTTTGACGGAAAGACGTTATTTGGCGCGGGGATGGGTGCGGTCGTAGACGGCGGTGAGCTGGGCGGTGGTGAGCTGGGTATAGCGTTGGGTGGTTGAGAGGCGTTCATGCCCGAGCAGCTCCTGAATGGCGCGAAGATCGGCGCCCTCCTCGAGCAAGTGGGTTCCAAAGGCGTGGCGCAGGGTGTGGGGGTGTACGTCGGAGGGCAGGCCGCGCAGGATGGCGATGCGCTTGACGATGCGGCCGATGCTGCGCGTGGTTAGGCGGGCCTGACCGCCGTGCTGGAGGCCGCGCAATTGCATATTGAGAAAGAGGGCTGCCGTGTTGGGTATTTTTTTCCGATCGCCGGCGGCGAGGCGGGCCGCGCGCTCGGCGATGTAGGCGCGCAGGGCTTCGGCCGTGGAGTCGCCCAGGGGGACGTAGCGCTGCTTTTGACCTTTGCCGCGGACGAGAATGACCTCGTTGGCCCATTGAATGTCTTCGAGATTGAGCGCGGTGAGCTCGGCGTTGCGGATGCCGCAGCCGTAGAGCATTTCCATGATGGCGCGATCGCGGGCGGGCCAACTGGCGGCGTCGTCGCGGACCGAGTCGACGGCGCGATTGAGCTGCTCGATAGAGGGCACGCGGGGCAGATGCTTGGGCAGGCGCGGCGTGGAGACGAGCGAGGCCGCGTTCTGATCAATGTGATGATTGCGGGCGAGCCACTTGAACCAACTGCGGATGGCGGCAAGGGCGCGCGCGGCGGAGGCCTTGGAGAGTTTGCGGTCGTAGAGCGTGCCGAGATAAGAGCGGATGTGTGTGTGCTCGATGCGGTCGACGGCGAGGCGGGAATGCTGAGCGGAAAACCAAGCGGCGAAGCCGTGGAGCTCGCGGCGATAAGCGCGGAGGGTGTGGGGCGAGGAGCCCCGCTCGGCGGAAAGGACGTGGAGGTAGGCGTCGACGAGTTCCACGATTGGGAGCGAGTCAATTTTTGGGACGGCGGATTTGGAAACTACCGGCGAAGGAGCGAGGGTTGGAGCGGCCGTTGCCATCATGATGCTTCCTCGCCGGGTGTGGGCGTTGCGGTTCGGGGCTCGACGAGTTGCGGGCCGCGGCGCGGGGCTGCTTCGGGAGCGGTGTTGGCGACGCGGCGCGCTCCTCGAGGATGATGCAAGCGGTGAACGGCCTTGAGGCGGCCGAGAGCGAGGTGTGTGTAGACCTGCGTGGTAGAGATATCGGCGTGGCCGAGCATCATTTGCACGCTGCGCAGATCGGCGCCGTGCTCGACCATGTGCGTGGCACAACTGTGGCGCAGGCCGTGTGGACTGGTGGAGTGATTGGAGCGCTTGACCAGGCTCCAGATCCATTGGCGCGTGAGAGGCATGCCGCGGAGCGAGAGAAAAAGCTTGGAACGGTCCTGTGCTGTTGCCCGTTTCTTGCGAACTGTGCTGATGCGCTCAAGGTGAGGGCGGCCTTCGCGGAGGTATTGCTCGAGTGCCCCGATCGCGGAGCGGCCGAGGGGGACGATGCGCTCCTTATCGCCTTTGCCGCGCACCTGCGCGCGGCCGGAATCGAGCGAGAGGTCGCTAACGGAAAGACCAGTGACCTCGGAGACGCGGAGGCCGCCGGCGTAGAGAAGCTCAAGGATGGCGCGGTCGCGCAGAGCGGTGGCCTTGGCCTGGGGATGCGAGGCGGCGAGGGCAGCGCGCTCGAGCATCTCGGTGACTTCCGGCTCGGCGAGGGATTTGGGCAGAACTTTCCAGGCTTTGGGCGATTCGATGTTGACGGTGGGGTCGTGATGGATGCGGCGATCGAGAAGGAGCCATTTGTAGAAGCCGCGGAGACAACTGAGCTTGCGCGCGGCGGAACGCGAATCGATGGAGTGGGTGCGGAGGTGATCGAGGAAGGCGGAGACGTCGGCCTCGACGGCGGAGATGAGGACGGCGTTGCGGTCTTCAAGGAGCTCGGCGAAGATGCGCAGATCGCTGAGGTAGGCCTCGCAGGTGAGCGGGCGAAGTCCTTTTTCTACGCGAAGATAGCTGGCGTAGTCGTTTAAGAGAGCGAGATTATTGCGAGCGTTCACAGTCTCGATTATCGGCGGGTTAAAGGAGCGCGGGGGACGGGGGAGGGTTTGCCGAACCTTGTTCGTCACGTTACTGAGGGGCAGGGAACAAGGGATCGAGGGAACAAGGGAACAAGAGAGCGAGTCAGCGAGTTGGCAAGTCAGCGGGTTAGCGGGTTGGTCGGCAGAGAGGGATGGGGAAACGAGGAAACGAGACCGCTCCGGGTAATCGCGCGGCGAGGTTTTGCCGATAGGGAGGATGTGGCGAGTCGGGCAGCTGCGTGGGGGAACCATGGCGAAGAAGGACAAGAAGCACAAGCACGGCGATGATGCGGCAATGCGCGCGAATGGGAAGGCAAAGGGGAGCGCAGATGGGCGACCGAACGGATCTGCAAAGGCGAATGGCGGCGGGGCGCTTCTGAGGCTAGGCAAAGTTTGCGAATACGAGCGCGAGCTGCGACGGCTGCAGGTGGAGTTGGTGAAGCTTCAGGAATGGATCAAACACGAAGGGCTTCGCGTGGTGGTGCTGTTCGAGGGGCGCGACGCGGCAGGGAAGGGCGGGGCGATCAAGAGAATTGCGGAGTCGTTAAATCCGCGTGTGTGCAGGATTGTGGCGCTGGGAACGCCGACGGAGCGAGAGAAGACGCAATGGTACTTCCAGAGATACGTGGCGCATTTGCCGGGGGCGGGAGAGATGGTGCTGTTTGACCGGAGCTGGTATAACCGCGCGGGCGTGGAGCACGTGATGGGGTTTTGCACGGAGCGCGAGTACCAGGAGTTCATGCAGAGCTGCCCGGAGTTCGAGCGGATGCTGGTGCGATCGGGGATCATCCTCATCAAATACTGGTTCAGCGTGAGCGACGAAGAGCAGGAGCGGCGGTTTCAGGATCGGATGGACAAGCCGACGAAGAGATGGAAGCTGAGCCCGATGGACCTGGAGTCGAGGAAGCACTGGGCGGATTATTCGCGGGCGAAGGACGAGATGTTCGCGGTGACGGATACGAAACAGGTTCCGTGGTTTGTGGTGAACGCCGAGAGCAAGAAAAAGGCGCGGTTGAATGTAATTCGGCATTTGCTGTCGATGATTCCTTACCGCGACCTGACGCCGGCGCCGTTGAAGCTGCCGCCGATCATGAAATCAAAGTATGTGCGGCCGCCGATGGATGAGCAGAATTTTGTGCCGGCGGTGTATGGGTAGCTCGCAGTTCGTAGTTCACCGTTAACATCGCGGAGGGACTGTGAAAACGGAGCTGCCAACTGCCCTTCTGATTTATGGTTGATGCGAGCCCATGAAGCAGACGCTGGCACGCTTCGCGCGCGTTGGGTCTGCAAAGGAGGCAGCGAAATGTCGCGCCATGGAACTACTGCCCGCGCCCATGCGTACGACATGTTCAACGCCCTGAGGTCCTGAATGCTCTGGTTCTACAAATCTTTCTTTACCGTGGCCTGGATTCTCTTCTATCTCTACTGGCAGATCATGGCCTCCCGTACCAAAGCCACCCAGCGCATCGAGCCGGTTGCTTCGCGCATCATGCGCGTCTCAATTTTTCTGATCGCGATCGTTCTCCTCTTACCGTTTCGAATCCCGCTTCCCTGGCTTTACCTCCAGCTCTGGCCGGCTGGTTATGGGCCGTTCTGGCTGGGAGCTGCCATCACCATCGCCGGCCTGCTGTTTGCCGTATGGGCGCGCGCGCATCTGGGCAGAAACTGGAGCAGCTCCGTCACCATTAAGCAGGGTCACGAGCTGATCGTCACGGGTCCCTACTCCGTGGTCCGCAACCCGATCTACACCGGCATTCTCACAGGGTTTCTTGGCATGGCGATTGCCATCGGGCAAGTGCGCGGGTTCATCACCGTCGTTCTCATCCTCTTCGCGTATTGGACCAAGCTCCGCATGGAAGATCGGTGGATGCGCTCCCAGTTCGGCGAGATGTATGCCGAATATGCTCGTCGAACCGCTGCGCTTGTGCCTTACCTCTTTTGATCGCTCGGTCACGATCTGAGCCCAAAGCAGATTTCCTTCCAGTCAGCTGCCCCGCCGTTACGGGGAGATCGCGGCGGTGGGGTCGCGTGCGTTACCAGCTCCACGTGTAGCCAATGCCGGTTGTGGTGTACCAGGGGACGGTGGGGATTTTGTTGTAGCTCTCCTGAATCCAGATTCCGTTGTGATCGTTGAAGTGAACGGCGAGGCCAAGGGCTTCGCCGTCGTAGAAACGGTTTTCGACGTGCGCATTGCCCGTGAAGCTGGTGAGGCCTGCCTGAATCCACGTGTAGCCGGTGAGGACTTTAGTTTTGGGCAGGTTGAAGTTTTTCATCACGCCCAGCGCCTCAGTGTGCGATCCGAAGTTGGTGTGGAAGAAGCCGTGCGAGCCGGCGTTCTCGTAGGTGTAGGCGAAGGTGAGCTCGTCGCCGATGGGGTCTTTGTTGAGGAATTTAAACGTGTGGCCAATGCCGATGTTGAGGTTGGCGCGGGGAACGAGGCCGGGACGGTCGAAGTCCGACCCGGGCATGAGGAAGAAATCGGTGGATGTTCCCGTGTCCGCAGGGGGCGCGGGAGGCGGAGTTGTGGTTGACGTGCCCGCATTCGCAGGCGACGGCGCGGAAGGTTGGGTTGTAGTTGTGGTTTGAGCGGCTGTGCTAATGGTGAGGAAAAGGAGGATCGAGCAAAGCCGCAATCCGCAGCAGAAGACTGCGCGGGAGGCCATTTTGTTGGCTCCTGGATCGAGGCGGCCCAGATGATCGGCCGTCTGCGTAACGCCACCCGGAGGCATTCCCTCTTCGGCAGCGTCCTATTCGCATTTCAGCATCGGGGACGTGAAGGGGGCATGAAGGTTGGGGACGCGTTATCGTGATGCGGGATCAGGCGAGGCACCAAGGGACTAGACGGGGAGGTGAACGATCTGCGGCTTCAGGCGTCCGTCCGATTCAATCGTCAAGAATCCAATCGTGACCGGCAGCTCGAAGCGGCGCGGACCGCAGGAGCCGGGGTTGAAATAGAGGACTCCTTTTTTCGTGATGTGGTTGGGGACATGGGTGTGGCCGTGGAGGACGGCGGAGAATTTGGCAGCGGCGGGATCGAGGTGGAGCGTTTTGAGATCGTGGAGCATGTAAAGGTAGAGACTCGCGCGCGGAGGATTCTCGATGAGCACGACTTCGGTTTCAGGCAACTTACTGCACGGGCCGTCTGTGTCCACGTTGCCGCGGATGGCGGTGACTGGAGCGATCTTCTCGAGCTCGGCCAGGATGGAGAATTTTCCCACGTCGCCACAGTGAAGGATTCGGTCGACGCCGGCGAGGGCTGGCAAGACTTCGGGGCGAAGGAGGCCGTGAGTGTCAGAGATGATTCCGAGTTTCACGTTTTCAGAATAAGCCGCGCCGGCCGGGGTAGGCTGAGAGAAGGCGCACGCAAATAGAGATGAACGAAAACCCCGCAACCATGCACGCAAAAACCCGAAGCGACTGGCGGCGCGCGCTGGCTGCCTATACCCAGCCGCGCGTGCTCCAGGTGCTTGCGCTGGGCTTTTCGAGCGGGTTGCCGCTCCTTCTGACCTATTCAACACTTTCAGCGTGGCTTTCGACAGTCGGCGTGCGGCGCGCCGCGATCGGAGCTTTCGCGCTGGTCGGTACGCCTTATGCATTCAAGTTTGTGTGGGCTCCAATCATGGATCGCGTGCGTCCGCCATTGCCTTTGGGACGGCGGCGCGGTTGGGGAATCACCATTCAGATTCTACTGATCGGCGCTATCCTCTGTCTGGGATCGTGCGATCCGAAACACAACTTGCCCCGGATGGCCGCGCTGGCGCTGGTGGTGGCATTTCTCTCGGCCAGCCAGGACATCGTGATCGATGCGTGGCGCGTCGAGAGCACAAACGCGGACCAGCTGGCTCCTGGAGCAGCCATGATCCAGGCAGGCTACCGGATCGGCATGCTGGTTTCGGGGGCGGGCAGCCTTTTGATCGCGGCTTATGCGGGTTGGTTCGCGGCCTATGCCACGATGGCGGCGCTCGTCGGAGCAGGACTCGTGGTGTTTTTGCTGGTTCCGGAACCGAAGGTGCCGGCGGACAAGGCACATGCGGCGGAATCGGGCTGGCATGCGGTTCGCGATGCGCTTTCGAGGGCTGTCATCAGTCCCTTTCGCGATTTTATGCAGCGGCCGCTTTGGCCCGTCATCCTCATCGCCATCTTCGGATACAAGCTGGGCGAGGCGATGGCGGGAGTGATGTCGACGCCTCTCTATATCTCGTTGCGATTCTCTCTTCCTGAGATCGCTGCCGCATCGAAAGTGTTCGGATTTTTTTCGATCGTGGCCGGGGTGATGTTGGGCGGAGTTGTGACGACGCGGTACGGAATCGTCCGCTCGCTGATTCTTTGCGGAATTTTGCAGTCGGCCGGGAACCTGTTTTTTGTCCTGCAGGCCGTGGGTGGACATCACATCGGCTATCTGGCTTTGTGTGTCACCGCCGAAAACCTCACCGGCGGCATGGCCGGGACGGCGCTCATCACGTATATCTCGAGCCTGTGCTCGCCCGCTTTCACGGCGACGGCGACTCAGTACGCACTGCTTTCTTCGATTACATTGCTCGGGCGCACCGTCGTGGCCTCGTCAGGGGGATGGTTGTCAGAGAAGATGGGCTGGCCGTGGTTCTTTGTGATGACGAGCGTCGTGGGACTGCCGGCACTTCTTCTTTTTCCCTGGATTGCGCGGCGTAACGATCTGAACGGGGGAAAGCCCGCTCTCGATGGGGCGGCGGCTGAGCCGGAAGATCCGGTCCCGTCTTAGAAGTGTGACCGACCGGCGAACTTTCCAGCGGAATTACGGCGCCGTTGTCCCCGCAGAAAACTGAAAATGCGCGGAGGGCTGGAACTACAGAGCAGCCTTCCAGGAAAGAAGAGAGCGACATGCGCTCGAGCACCGGGTCTAAGCCTATATGAAGATCTTTTTGCGCACGTTTTTTCTCGCCGCGGTTCCCGCGCTGGTTGCGGCACAAATCGCGGCCCAGGGATCGTATGCCGGCGCAGGCGATCTGCATGCCGAGGCGCGACAGATTTATGCGTTGGCGAACGAAGAGCGCACGCAGGCGGGGGTGGGGCGGCTGGACTGGGATCCAGCGCTGGCGCAGGCGGCGCTGGCGCATTGTCTCCTGATGGCGCAGCAGGGCCCGATTTCGCATCAGTATCCCGGCGAGGCAGACCTGAGCACGCGCACAGCGCAGGCAGGCGCGCACTTCAGCGTAATTGAGGAGAACGTGGCCTTGGGACCGTCGGCAGATGCGATTCATGAGGAGTGGATGCATTCGCCGGGGCATCGCGCAAATCTGTTGAGCCCGGATATGGATCGGGTGGGTGTTGCGGTGGTGGCGGCACGCGGAGCGCTGTACGCTGTGGCCGATTATTCGCGTGGGGTAGAGCAGTTGAGTGAGACGGAAGTGGAGGCGCGGATTGCGGCGCTGGTGCATGTGAGCGGAGTGACGATTCTGCGCGACCCGACTTTGGCGCGCCGCGCATGCGCGACGGACGAAGGCATTCCGCAGATGCCGGGAGGGCCGATGGCGCGTTTCATCATGCGCTGGCAGGCGGGGGATTTGACGGCGCTGCCGAAGGCGCTCGAGGATCGGCTGGCATCAGGCAACTATCGGCAGGCGGCCGTGGGGAGCTGCCCGGCGCAGGTTGCGGAAGGATCATTCTCGGCCTACAGGGTGGCAGTGATTTTGTATTAGGAGACAGGGAATAGCGAATAGGGAATATAAAGAGCGAGGCTGCGTCCCGCAGTTCGACTGGTTAACTTTAATGCGAGTGAGGGCCAGAGGCCCTCACGACAGCCGGCGAGGACGCCGGCGCTCCACGCGAGATTCGTGAGATCCCCGGTTCCTCCGCCACGGCGGACGAGGGACCGGGGGCACCCTACGCGTCGGCGATGCTGGCCTCATCCGAAATCGCGATGCTCATCCCAGAGCACGGACAAGGGAATGCGCGTGGGGCCGCAGACGAAGATGTCGGGATGGTACTCGGCCTCTTCGTTTAGCGCGCCTTCTGAGTTTCCGTTATGGGCGGCGAGGCGGCAGCCGGTGAAGATGGAGTTCGCCTGCTGCGGTGTGAGGCCGATAACGATAAAAGTTGTAGGCGGCGGCGTGGGATAGCCGCGATACCACTCGGAGTTGGTGGTGCCGATGGGCTCGGGCAGGTTGTAGGCGCGGCCGAGGACGTCAATCGCTCCATATTCGCCGTAGTTGCCGGTCGTAATGCCGAGTTTCGCCTGCTGATCGGGCGGCAACGAGTCGCGGATGTTGGCGACGGTGCGAACCAGGTCATTCCAGCCAACTTCTTCGCGAAGATCGGAACTGTGGCTGAGAGCGTATTGCTTGAGCGGGCCGCTCAATGCCAGAGGCAGAAGCTGGGCGCAGGTAAACGCCGAGACAAACACAAAGGTGATGAAGTAGGCGCGCGTGACGGCGAGCCGGGCCCAGCGGGGAATTGTGCGTAACCAACGCTCGGCGAGAACCGAGCCCATGGCGATAAGCATAGGATAGGCGGGCGCCATATAGTAGTTGCGGCCTTTGGCGAGGAACAGAAGTGTGAGCGGGACAAGATACATGAAGGCGATCATGCGGTAGCGGCGATTGCGCAAGTAATTGATGAGGCCCGCAATCCAAAGCGGAGCGGCAGCGAGGTTGGCGCAGATGTAAATCTGACCCGTGAGGAAACCTTCGGCGCGGCCTTGGCCGACATCACGCGTGTGGATGTGCTGGAGGAAGGTGTAGGAGATCCAGCTGTGGCGCGCGAGCCAGATGAGGTTGGGCAGGAAGATGAGCAATGCGAGCGCGACGCCCGCCCAGAACCACGCGGACTTTACGAAGCGGCGGGCGGGAGTGAACACGAGGCCGGTGAGAAGTCCAGCGATATAGAAAACGATGGCGTATTTGGTTTCGAGGCCGAGGCCGAGGGCGGCGCCGATGGCGAGCCACCAACGCGGATCTTCGGACTTGAGGAGGCGAATGACGAAGTAAGCGGTGAGGACCCACCAGAGCAGATCGAACGAGGTGTATTGAAATTCGTGCGCTTCAAAGATCTCGACGGGCGAGAAGGCGACGGCGAGGGCGGCAATGATTTGCGCGAAGCGCGAGCCTCCGAGCTCGCGAGCCATGAGACCGGCGAGAATGACGACGACGAATTGAGCGATGACCGCGGTGAGGCGAAGGGGGACGATGGAAACACCGAAGAGGGCGAGGGCAATGTGCTGAATGAACGGTGTGAATGGAGGATAGGGGACGAATCCCCAGTCAAGATGACGCGCGTCGGAAAGAAACTGGAGCTCGTCGCGATGAAAGCCGTAGCCGCCGTTGGTGAAGATATGGAAGACGGCCACGGCGGCGGCGATGGCGAAGAGGATGAGGGTGTCGGATGTGAAGATGCGGCCGCGTTTGGGCTCGTCAATTTCGGTGGGCGACGATGCGAAGGAAGACAAGGCGGCTCCTCGAATTCTGTTTATGCAGGCGCGACGGCGGCGGTTCCGTTGCGTTCGTTGGGCTGGGGAACGCGGACCGAGGCCATTCCGGCGGCGGTTGCTCCGGCGATGCCCATGTCGGTGTCTTCAAAGACCAGGCAATCTTTGGGCGCGACGCCGAGGCGGGCGGCCGCGGTGAGAAATGCGTCGGGCGCGGGTTTGGAGTGCGCGTAGTCTTCAGAGCCGACGAGGATGGGAAAGCGATCGAGCAGGCCGACCGCGGTGAGCGACTTGACGATGGACTCGCGTGTGCTGCCGGAGACGACGGCGAATGGAATCTGGCCGTGTTGGGCGAGGATGTGCTCAAGGACCTCGGGAACCGGGTTGAGATTGTGAAGGAGCGAGAAGTAAAGACTCTCTTTGCGCTCGGCAACGGCTTCAACGGGCATGTTGAGACCCTGCATCTGATTCAATGCGGCGACGATTTCGACCGGCGGCTTGCCGCCCCAGGAGTAAAAGAGATCTTCATCGAGGGTGCAACCCCATTCGCCGAGCGCCTGCTTCCAAGCAATGTAGTGGAGGGGCATGGAGTCGACGATGGTGCCGTCGCAGTCGAAGAGATAGGCCCGAAAAGGGCCGGTTGGAATCTGAAGGGGCATCGTACTCCGAAAAGTTTCAGGGTTTCGGTTCAGGTTCGAGTTATCCCCGGTCCCTCCGCCACGGCGGTCGAGGGACCGGGGGCACCCAGTTTCGTGCCGGGGTTAATGCGCTGCGGCGGTTTCGGGAGCGGGCGCGGGTTCAGAGGCTGCGCCTTCGCCGGGTTTGGTTGGCTCCATCTGGAGCGCGTTGTTGAAGCGGTTGAAGTAGTTGAACAGGCCGATGGCGCAGAGCAGCTCGACGATCTCGCCTTCAGAGTAAAAGCCGCGGAGCTCGGCGAATTGCTCGTCGGTGACCGCGTTGGCGTTGCGGGTGACGGTTTCGGCGAGGCGCAAGGCGGCTTTTTCGGCGGGAGTGAAATCCTCGCGGCGCGGCCAGTCGGAGAGGTGGGAGAGCTGGTCGTCTGTCCAGCCGAGGTTGCGGGCGAGGATGGTGTGGCTGGCGAGGCAGTAAGGAGTCTCGTTCACCTGGCTGGTGCGGACAATGATCAACTCTTTGAGCTTCGTTGAAACGGTACCGGTATTGAGCACGGCGGCGAAGTGGGCCTGCATGGTGGCGTAGATTTCAGGCCGGTGGGCCATGACGCGGAACATGTTGGGGACGTTGCCGCGCTGGGCGAAAGCCTTGTCGTAGAGAGCGGCAATATTGGGAGCCAATTGGCTGCGATCGACGCGGGAAATGCGGGGCATGACGGCTCCTTTATGTACATTTTCATGGTATCGTTTCCGGCCGAATTCCCAGTAGGTTTCAGAATGGGTTTTGGCCGTCCCAATTGAGGCCGAAGCTTTTGACGCGCTCCGCGAGGTTTGCTAACTTAGGAGAGGACAATCAAGCGCCATTCACTCCTCAGTAGCTCAATGGCAGAGCATTCGGCTGTTAACCGAAGGGTTGTAGGTTCGAGTCCTACCTGAGGAGCCAAAATTTCCTTTAGAAGCAACAAATTACAGCCTTCCTTTTCAAAAAATGCCCAACAATATACCCAGGTTACCTCGCGGCTACCTCGCGGGAGTGTCGTTTGATCGTTTCGCAGCGTTCGCTTGCCGTGAGAGCCTACCGAGACAACCGTCACTCTCCTTAGCGCCGGGGCGGAAATCGCGGGGATACCCACTGTCAGGCCGGGTCATGCAAAGAAGTTGGGATATGCCCCAATAGCACAGCTATGAACACGGTCAACAGGTATATCGTGGGTGCTACTTCAATCTGCAATTCTTGGAAGGTGCGATATGCCTGATTTAGGAGGAAGCACTGCATCAAGCTGGTTGCCCCTGGTAACCGCATTCTTGGGATATGCATTGTCCGCGATCACTGAATTCCTTAGGGATATTCGAGCCCACAAAAGAGAAATCGAAACACAAGCTTCTCTCAGGGATCGCGAGCGCGAGGCGCGAGACGAAGCGAGGCGCGACGAACGGTTTGAGCGCCGAACGGAATTTCAACGTGAAACGCTCTTGAATCTTCAAGAAGAAGTCTTCAAATTGATGCGAACTACGGCAGAGATGCAGCACTCCGACGTAATGGCGCTCCGATCGGGTGTCCAATGGCATAAGCAGTTATACCCAGCCGATTTGGATGAGCGAGCCTTTTCTTCGAATGTCCAAACGACGAAGCTGAAAGTCCGCGTAGCTGATGAAGGAGTTCGGGAACTCGTCAGCGAGTTGAGGAAAGACGCGGGAAGCGTACTCATGTCAGATAGCGAAGCGGCCGGAGAGCAGGCTAGCCGTAGGATGACACAAACCTACGACAAACTAAATGAACGCATCGGCGAGCTTCTTCGGAAGCTGGATAATGACGCAGATGAGGGCGAGCTTAAGAAAACCATCTGAATGAGCTCTTTGTTCTCCGCCAAAGCTCGAATATCGTTGGACAACATTTCGGTCCCGCTTTTCCACCAGCGAGCGGCGTAGCATTGCTTCCAGCGACTCACAAACAACTTAAAAGGAGAGAGAATGACTAAATTCAAGTCGGGCGACCGTGCAAATGTCCTAACAAGAGGCGGCGAACTCACGGTCAAAATTATTAGCGAGGAATTAAGCGGCTACTATACCGTCATGTTGCTCGACGAAAATGGGTTGCATACAGGCCGCACAGAGCACATGGAAGCGAGCAGACTTATGCCTTTGCGTGGACCATATTTCGATATTAGGGGCCAAGTATTAACGACCAGTTTGTCTCACCCTGGCGAGGTTGG
This sequence comes from uncultured Occallatibacter sp., assembly GCA_964533905.1. Taxonomy (GTDB): domain Bacteria; phylum Acidobacteriota; class Terriglobia; order Terriglobales; family Acidobacteriaceae; genus Telmatobacter. The sequence continues at coordinate 40,244 of CAZHOO010000003.1, forward strand.
CGAGATTGTTGGCAGCGGGTCAAGCAAGACGAGAAGAGTACTCTATAAGATTAAATTCAGTGATGGGGCGATTGAGTGGTTCCACGAAGATCAAGTGTTTATCGACGACGAAGTGAAGCGTGCACATGACGAAACGGCCAAAGAGAATGAATTCTTCCAATAGGGAATTGTTCTGAAGAAGCGATGACGTGGCAACTAAACGAACGAAATCTGATCGAGGTGTCGAGTTGAACGAACCCGTGGCGCTCATCTTGCAGCAACTGCTGAGTGAGTTTGACGAACACGGGCGCACAATTGATGATTTGAGGAACCAGTATGAAGGACCGTCTACCAAAGAGTTAAAAAGCCGTTTAATTGCTCAGGGATTTAGTGACGTCGAATATGAAATTGCCATGAGCGATCTAGACAATAACGACATGATAAAGACGGGTCCGATGGACTTAACTGAAGCAATCTCAACCGGCGGCGTCTTGATATTGCCGATGATCTACAGCAGGAAAGATTACGCATATCTGAAAGAGAAGGGGTATAAAGAAGCCAAGCGGATAAGCGGCAAACCGACTGCGGGTCAGAAATCACCTTCGAATCGAGACGGAACGACGGTTCATGGTGATCAATACATCAACTATGGACAGGCAGGAGCAATCGGGCCAAATTCAACGGGGTCGATCCACTATCAGCAACAATGGACAGCAATTCAAAGCGATGTCGACTTGAATGCTTTGACTAGTGAGCTTGAACAGTTGAGAAAGCATCTCCAGCAGAGCGCATCGTCGAGTTCTGACTATCAGAGACTCGCGTTACTTTCTGAAGCTGAAGAACTCGCCAAGAAGCGTGATGGTGGCAGGGCAATGGAAGTTCTTTCCAAAGTTGGCAAAGGTGCGCTCGGCGTTGCGAAGGATATTGGAACGGAAATTGCTGCAAAAGTGATTGCGCAGTCGATGGGGCTTGCACCCTGAAGTGAAAGGGGAACAGCCCCGCGCAGGTTCAACCGATATCAGAAATCGTCTGAAGCGATGTATCGTAACTATCTATGGAACCGTGGAAGCTGGTGAGCATTGCGAGTGTGGCCGGAACGCTTGACGGCCTAAAGTCGATGTCAATTCAGAAGCAAGCGATGCTTTTGCTTCGCCGCCTAGCAACGCAGTTTCCGCCGCCGGCTACTTTCGGCAAGATAAACTTTCAACTGCAAGGTTATAGTCGAATGCTCACGAATGGATTCCCGGTGATGGAAACCATCAATGCAAGGGACTATCTCTTATCCGCACCGTGGCAATTTCTCGTCAATCATGGACATATCCGGGACAACGGCCAAGGTTTCTATTGTGTTACCGATGATGGTCTGAATGCCGCAAAAAACTCGGATGTTGCAGCGGTAAATATGGAAGTGGTGTCGGCCATTGAACTGCTTGATCCTGCGTTGCGCGGATATGCTCACTATTTCCGCGAAAACAGATTGAAAGAAGCAGTTGCAGCAGCGTTTGAGCTTTACGAAAACCGCTTAAATGAGATTCGGGATGGTTCACGCAACGCAGCAGTAAAGAGTACCCAGGGTAAGGACGTTGTATATGCGCTTTTCAACGCGAAGAAACTGAGGTTGCCTTATTCGAAGCTCAATAGAGCCCGCAAGCAAGCGTATCAGCAAGGATTGACCAACGTATTGAGCGGTGCTTTGGGTTGGATTCGAAATGCGTATGCACATGAGAAACATCAACTGCCGGACTTGAAGCCTGAAGAAGCCTTGGAGCTTCTCTTCTTCGCCAGCTACTTGCTGCGAATGCTGGATTACTCGTGGAGAAAGAAAGAATAGTGGGCCGGCCGCCAGCATCCGCGGATGTGGCTGCGGTGCTTATAATGGTGTCCCGATAGGCATCTCGTCGTTTCCCCGGCCTGAACTTCTAAATATGCCAGGGTTTCCGATTATTTTAGTAGTGCTGGTGTTCTGGATCTACGGCGATCCCGAATAGTTCGGACGTTTTCTCTCTCGAACGGGAGTCATCATCATGTCCGCGTCATCATCCTCCTCCTTTGTGAAGGTTGTCTGCGTCGCCATTCTTTCCATTCCCCCGTTCCTGTGTTCGCGGAATGCGAGGGCGCAGGCGCCGGCAGCAGCACCAACGGGCGGACAGGCTTTGGCTGCGAAAGAGGGCCCGGCTTCGCCACAGAGCACGCCGCTCAGCGCCGATATCGACGAAGTTTCGCTCGATCTGACGGTGCGGACTAAACACAAGAAGCCGGTGCTGGACCTGGAGCCCTCACAACTGACGATCACCGACGCGGGCTCGCCAGTCCAGCTGAAGACGCTTCGCCTTGTGTCGGGCGAATCGGGGTCGGAGCATCTGGTCACGCTCCTGTTCGATCGGTTGAGCCCGGCCGCGGCCAAAAGGGCGCGCGATACGGCCGAGAAGATCGTAGGAGTGTTCCCGGAGAAGGGGTTCTCGTTTGCAGTGCTCCAGGTAAATGGGCGGCTGCGCCTGATTCAGCCCTACACGCAGGATCGCGGGGTTATCGATTCGGCGATTGGAGATGTTACCCCCGCCACTCCCGCGGCTCCTTCGGGCGATATGACGCCGGCTGAGAAAGTGCTGGTCGCTTCCGGCCAGAGTTACTCTGACTCGCTCGGATCAGACCGCCGCGCCGAGGGAAAACTGATTCTGTCGGCGCTCGAAGAGTCGCAACGGATCATCGAAGAACGCCATGGCTCTCGTTCGCTGGCTGCGCTTCAGGCCGTTGTGCTGAGCGATCGGCTCCTGACGGGGCGCAAATTCATCCTTTATTTTTCAGAGGGCATGCCAGAGAGCTCCGACACCCACGACGCACTGCAATCCATTCTTAGCCTGGCCAACCGTGCCGGCGTCACGATCTGCGTGGTTGACACCAACCTGGTGGATGCGGAGAAAAAGTCGGCCATGCAGGCCTCACAGGTCAGTTCCTTCCTGGGAGGGTCGAACGGCGGATCCGCCACCAGTTCATTTGGAGTTGGCAACCTGCCAGGCAGCTCAGGCGGCAACTCGTTCTCAAATGGAAACGACGCTCTTGATTCCGTGCACAATATCTCCGGTTTCCAGTTTGGCGACTATGACAGCGTCGATAGTCCGTTCTTGCCACTGACGAGCGGCACCGGCGGAATTTATATCGGTCCGTCGGGCGGATATAACCACCAGTTGCAGCAACTCCAGGGAGATCTGGCGAGCTGGTACCAGGCATCCTGGACGCCACCGATCAAGAAATACACGGGCGAGTTCCGTCCGATCAGCATCAAGACAATGCGCAAGGACCTGGTGATTCGCGCACGATCTGGCTATTTTGCGGTCGAACCGACGGAAGCCACGGGCGTTCGCCCATTCGAAATGCCGCTCTTGAATGTGCTGGCTGGGTCGACGCTTCCCACCGATATCGCATTCAAGGCCGGGATTCTGCATTTGGGCGAGCTGCCCGACGGGAACGCAGGCGAATTGACCGTCCAGGTGCCGATTTCGCAGCTTGCGGTTCGCGAGGATGCGAACACACACGTCTCAGCAGTGCACGCTTCTATCGTCGCCGTGATCAAGAACAGCAAGGGCGCGACGCTGGAGCGATTCGGCGAGGACTTTCCGCTGCATGAAACGCCGGACATGATGCGTTCCGATTCGGGGCAAACGATCACGCTGGAAAAGCATTTCTCCGCCGATCCTGGTGTTTATACCCTACAGGCGGCGGTGATGGACCGCAACGCAAACAAGATGGGCGCCGCGAGCACCACATTTACCATCGATCCCGACGTCAAGGGCCCTTCGCTGAGCGACGTGGCGTTGGTGGAAAGTGTAAAGCCGATTGAAGAGGAGAGCGAGGCCTTCGAACCGATGCGTTTTGGCAATGGCCAGGTTGTACCGAACCTGGGCAGCCAATTGCCCGCGGACACAAAGTCGCTCTCGCTTTTTTTCCTTGTGCATCCGATTGCCGGAAGCCAAAGCCAACCGACGCTGCACATGCAGATTTTTCGCAACGGCCAGATGCTGACGGAAATGCCAATGGAGCTCGATAAGGTTTCCGGCACCGGCGCCGCGATTCCTTACCTCGGCACGATCCATGGCCATGCTTTCGCTCCGGGCGATTACCAGGTGAAGGCGCTACTGGGCCAGGACGGAAGCACCGCTTCAACTTCCGTGTCGTTTAGAGTGGAAGGCGATGCTGGCACAGCAAGCGCGGCCGACGCGTCACTCAGTGCAGGCGGTTCATCCGGAGCGGGTGGGATCAATTCCCAGGAGGTCTCAGAGGCTTCGACCGCCAACAGTCAATTTGTTGTTTCGAGCCCCAAGGATCCCGTGCCTCCGCCGACGGGCGCCGAGATCCAGGCGCTGATTGAAGGCACTCGCCAGCGTGCAACTACGTGGTCGGATTCGCTTGTGAACTTTTATTGCTACGAGGTGACTAACCACGCGGTGGATGAAGCGGGCACGGGCGACTGGAAGCACAAGGACACGCTGGTTCAGTTGATGCAGTATGTCGACCACGAAGAGTCGCGCACAACCGTGATGCTGAACGGGGATCGCAGCGATGTGCAGCCCGATCAGCTGCAGTTTGCCCATTCCGCAGGCGAATTCGGCGCGATGTTCCACATTGTCTTCAATCCCTCAGCCAAAGCTGTTTTTTCATGGAAGAGAAAGGCTTTCATCGATGGGCAGCCGGTCGAGGTGTTCGAGGTGAAGGTGGCGCGTGCCGACTCCGGCTACGATCTCTACGATCGCAACGGCCACGTGTCGCACGCGGGATTCCACGGCCTCGTCTATCTAGATCCGGCGACGCTGACGGTGCGCCGCATCAGCATCGATGCCGACGATATTCCATCGACGCTGCTGATCCGCGCATCGAGCATGTCGATCGACTACGCATGGGTTTCGATGGAAGGCAACGATTTCCTGCTGCCGGTGCGAGGAGCGGTAAGCCTGCAGGAATCGGGAAGACGTCCGGTGCTGAATGAATTTGCGTTCGTTGACTACAAGCGATTCGGGTCGAAGTTTCGCATCGTGACGAGCCCCGAGACGAAGGCCGATAAGGCAAACGCCGCCGCGAAATGATCGAGTGCGCGGTTCGGATTCAAGCAGATTCAAAGATCATGCGGCATAAAGCAACCGGCGAAGCAGCGCGCCGGACTTACCACTGAAAACGGCTGAGAAAAAGGACGCGGTCAGCGGCATTCAAAGCTGGCGGCGTCTTCGGTGTTGTCCTGGCCTTTGTATTGTGCGTGTGTTGGGTATGGGCAAAGAGGCCGGCTGCGGCCGGGGAATGCTTTTCCAGTCGCGGTGACGGACTGCGGAGCGACACCTTTCTCAACCCAATTGGAAAGCGCGCCCAGCAGATCGAATTGATCGAGCGAAGGGCCGCCGGCGCAGTGACTCATCCCGGGAACGAAATAGAACTGGCTCCATTGGGATACAGCGCCAAGTCCACCGTTCGCTGCAGTCATTTTCTGGTAGTACTCGAAAGTATCAAGGGGCGAGAACCACGGGTCGCTGTCGCCATGGAAGAAGATCAGTTTGCCACCATGGCCGGAAAAAGTGGACAAGTTGATGACGGTCGAGTCGACAAGAGGCTGGACGTCTGTGAGGGCCTCCGTGTCGACGTCGACTTCAGTTGCCGTGGGCGGTGGTCCGAAGATGCCAGGACCGGGAAGAAGGATTCCCCTGATGCCTTGCGTGGCCGCGATGCCGGAGTCATATAGGAAGCCGGGATAGACCTGAACTCCACGCGACGTTTTTGGGCCGCCCAAGGCTTTCTTGATGGCGGCGGCTTTTTCAGGCGCGAGGCAGGCGGCGGTCTGGCCGGGCTTGCAGGCCAGCGATTCGGGATCGAAATGACAAGCAAGAGGGTCGGAGATGAGGCCGTCGGCGAGTCCGTCGAGTGCATCGCAATGCTTCATCAGCGCGTCCATGACGAGCTTGCGGTCGTCATCGTTGATGGCCTGGGTAATGATCGGCTTTCCGTCAGAATCTTTGGGCGCGATCTGGTTGAAAGCGACCGGAATCCACTCGCCGATGGCGAGATTGGAAAAGCTCGTGCGCATGGCGGGGTCGCCTACGATGATCCCGTCAAACTCTGTTGGGTAGCGCTGAGACAGAACCATCCCTTCGCGTCCGCCGGTGGAGCAGCCTGTGAAATAGGAATATGCAGCAGGCTTGCCGTAATACGCGGCGACGATTTGCTTAGCGAGTGCGGCGACCTGAACATTGGCTTCATAGGCAAAGTCGAGATAGGCCTGCTGGTCTTTCTCGAAGCTGAAGTCAAAGGCGCCGTTGTGGCTCTTGTGGCCAGTGTCCGTGCTGACTACCGCGTAGCCGCGCATGAGGGCCGGCTGATCTCCTGAAGCGGTAAGGCCGAGCGGTTGAGAGACGATTCCGTTTCCGCCGCCTCCGCCCTGCATGAGGAAGTCGCCGTTCCAATGATCGGGCAGCGCGAGCGCGAACTGAATGCCGAATTCCTCGCCTCCAACGCCCTTGCGACGATTGATGACTCCCTCAACACGGCAATAGGAAGGAAGAACCAAGGATTGCGGCGGGTTGCTGAAAGGAATCGGCGTGGTGCTGCCTGCTGCGACCGGGGCGGCTTTGGTGATTTCGACGCCCGGCGCTTTGAAGTTGGCCAAATCGGCGCAGGAATTCGGCTGCTGAGACCACGCGCAGGGAGCCAATAAGAGTGCGGAGCCAATGACGGCGGGCAGAAGACGGGTGTTCATCAAGCCTCATTCATAGAACCGTTACAGCATGGAGATGCCGGCAGTGCGGTAGATTTCGGTGATATAGCGCAAGTCACGCAGACCCTCCTCGCCCGGCGTTTTGGGCTCGAGGTTGTTCTGAACGCAGTCGGAAAAGTGATTGGCCTGAGCGGTGAACTGATAGGGATTCTTTTGCGGGTTGTCTTCGTCAATTACGGTGGGCGGAACATGGGGCCCGTTGAAGTACTCTGCGTGGAGATGCAGGCCGTCGTAGTTGAAGGCGGGGTCGGCGCCGATCCAGCCCTTCGCGCCGTGCACCTTGAAGAATCCGCCCATAAAGCCTCCGTAGGTGGTGGCGCAGGAAGCCACAATGCCGGAGGGGAATTTCATGGTCCAGGAAAGATTTTCTTCGACCGAGGTGAAGCGGCCGTCCTGATCGATGACGGAGGAGAAGGCGGCGAAACTCGCGGGCTCTTCGCCGGTGAGATAGCGGGTGGCGTTGAGCGAGTAGATGCCGACGTCCATCAAAGGTCCGCCGCCGGAGCGTTGCTTGTCGAGACGCCACTCGCCGAGGATTTCCCTGAAGCCGAATGCAGTTTCAATGGCCTGGACCTGGCCGATCGCGCCGGTGCGAATGAGATCGACCGCCTTCAGGTTGGTCGACTCAAAGTGGCAGCGATAGGCGATCATGAGCTTGACGTTAGCGGATTTGCACGCGGCGATCATCTGCTCGCACTCGGCGACGTTGATGGCCATGGGCTTTTCGCAAAGAACATGCTTGCCGGCCTTGGCGGCGCGAATGGTGAAGTCGGCGTGCATGGAGTTGGGCAGCGCGACGTAGACGGCGTCGACAGCTTTGTTGGAAATAATGGAGTCGAAGTTGTCGTAGGTGTAGATGGAAGACTCGGGGACACCGTAGTCGGCGGCGATGCGGAGTGCCTTATCGCGATGTCCGCTGACGAGCGCCGTGACTTTGGAGTTGGTGGAATTGCGCACGCCGCGCATGAAGATATCGGCGATGCGGCCAAGGCCGATGATAGCGTAGCCGGTCTGGCGGCCGGTGGGTTGGGAAAGAAGAGGCGGGGCGAAGCGCGCGGCAAGACCCAGCGCGCCCAGAGCAGCGAATTCGCGGCGTGTAAATGACATGAGGATCACTATAAACCTCCGAAATCAGGGGCATCCAGAGAAACCCGGTTTTTCAGCCATTTGGGGTAGCGAGCGATTCGAAAGCGGGCGAAAATGTACACGGTGAGAGCCCGCGCCGGCGCGCTCCTGATCGATAGGTCGATGGGGGAGGAGAGTTCAGGGCCGTCCGAGTCGGACGGTAGGAGGAATGGCCGCTGAGCCTTGCTGCAAGAGTTCGACTTCACGTATAAAAGACTTAAAGCCCCGCAGAATTGCTGGTTTGTCGAAAGCTGTCCGGTCGATCCAGGGACGGGCAGGCCACGGGGAAACGTGTATCGTTTATCCAATCGAACCGTTCATAACGCCTCCCTACGGCGGAAGAAAAGGAAGACGCATGAAACAGGGCAAAACGAGCATTGCCAAGCCGCTGACGACGAACAAGCATTTGATCCGCTGGGTGGAAAAGATGGCGGAGCTGGCGCAGCCGGCCTCGATCCACTGGGTGGATGGAAGCCAGGGTGAATACGACTGGCTGTGCGACGAACTGGTGGCGGCCAGAACGTTCACACGGCTGAATCAAGAGAAGTGGCCGGGCTGTTTTTATGCGCGGTCTGACCCGCGCGATGTGGCGCGCATAGAGGATCGGACATTTATCTGCTCTCTTTCTAAAGACAATGCGGGCCCGACAAACAATTGGGTTGAGCCGTTCGAGATGCGCAAAAAGCTGAAGGAGCTTTTCAACGGCTGCATGCGCGGGCGAACGATGTATGTGCTGGCATTCAGCATGGGTCCGGTGGGCTCGCCGATGTCGCGGATCGGGGTGGAGCTGACGGATTCGCCCTATGTTGTGGTGAATATGCGGATCATGACGCGGATCGGGATGCCCGTGCTGGAGGAAATCGACAAGGGCGCGGTGCGCGTGGTGCCGTGCATGCACTCGGTGGGCATGCCGCTCGCCGCCGGGCAGAAAGACGTTCCGTGGCCGTGCAATGACGAGAAGTACATTGTCCATTTTCCCGAGACACGCGAGATTTGGAGCTACGGGTCGGGATATGGCGGGAACGCGCTGCTCGGAAAAAAATGTTTTGCGCTGCGCATCGCCTCAAACATTGCGCGAGACGAAGGATGGATGGCCGAGCACATGCTGATTCTGGGCGTCGAGTCGCCGCAGGGAGAAAAGACCTACGTCGCGGCGGCGTTTCCGTCGGCGTGCGGCAAGACGAACTTTGCCATGCTGGTGCCACCGAAAGCGCTCGACGGCTGGAAGGTGACGACGGTTGGCGATGACATTGCGTGGATCAAGCCCGACGCGAACGGGCAACTGAGGGCCATCAATCCGGAGGCGGGCTTCTTTGGCGTGGCGCCCGGGACGAGCGAAAAGACGAATCACAACGCGATGGCGACGCTCAAGAGGAACACAATATTCACCAACGTGTCGCTGACGCCGGACGGAGGTGTGTGGTGGGAAGGGATGACGGACAAGCCTCCGGCCGAGTGCACGGACTGGCGCGGCGAACGCTGGACTCCGGAGATTGCGAAGCAGACCGGAGCGAAGGCGGCGCATCCGAACGGGCGGTTCACTGCGCCGGCTTCACAATGCCCATCGATCGATGCGGCGTGGGAGGATCCGGCGGGCGTGCCGATTGGGGCCTTCGTTTTTGGCGGGCGGCGGTCAACGACGATGCCGCTTGTGTACCAGGCCTTTAATTGGAGTGCGGGCGTTTACGTAGGCGCGACGATGGGTTCGGAGACGACGGCGGCGGCTGCGGGCGCGGTGGGTCTGGTGAGGCGCGATCCCATGGCGATGCTGCCTTTTTGCGGCTATCACATGGGCGACTACTTTCGGCACTGGATCAAGATGCAGCGCTCGCTGAGCACGACCCCGCGCATTTTCAATGTGAACTGGTTCCGCAAGGGCGAGGATGGGAAGTTTCTGTGGCCGGGCTTCAGCGAGAATATGCGCGTGCTGAAGTGGATCGTGGACCGGGTACATGGGCGTGCGCAGGGCAAGGAGACGCCGATCGGCTGGACTCCGTACTACGACGATATGGAATGGACGGGGATCGACATTTCGCGCGAAGATTTCGACGAGATGCAGAAAGTGGATCGCGCGGCGTGGCGCAAGGAGCTGATTGGGCACGAAGAACTCTTTATCGACCTGCACGACCATTTGCCGCCGGAGATGGTGTACGAGCGGGAACTGCTGATCTGCAGGATGTGAAAGACTGGGAACAGGGAATAGTGAATAGGGAATCGGGAAAAACAAAAGCAGATCCTTCGACTGCGGTCGCTCGCCACGGCGAGCGACCTCCGCTCAGGATGACAAAACGAATGAATTGGTCGACGACTATTCGGGGATGCGCTCAACGCGCGGGCTGAAGCCGAGCTGGCGGAAGAAATCGACGACAAGTGAAGTGGTTTCGCCGCTGGTAAAGGGCGCGGCGCGGAGGATGAGTTCTGCGACGGGAGATCCGGTTTGTACTTCCAGGGGCGGCGCGGTGGCAAGTGACTCCGGCGTGGCCGCAATGGCGATGCATTTCTCGCGGCGATTGGTGCAGGCGGCCAGGTCGGCAATGGATTGCTGAAGGGTGGGTGTGACGAAGACCGTGTGCGGGGGCGCCATGCGATCGAGCAGCCAGAAGATCTCGAGCTTCGATTCGAGTTCGTCGGGAACGCAGTCGATGACCAAGTTCGCTTCGCGGACCGCATCTTCAATCGAGGCGACAAATGCGACAGCCGGGAGGGCCTGCGGGCCGAGCTCCTGGCGAATAGACTCGCGTGCGTGGTGAAGGTTCGAGGGCATGACGTCTTCAAGGAGAACGCGATAGCCGGCGCGGGCCGCGCCCAACGCAAGCCGGCGACCGAGGGGCCCGGCTCCGATGATGGCGACGGTGATCACGGCCTTGAACGAACGGGAAAACTCACTTGATGGCGAGGGCCGCGGCCACTTCCTCGATGCTGGGGCGGGCGTTGACCAGATGCTCGGCGACCTTGGCGCGCTCGTCGGCAGAAAGCGTGGGAGCCAAGGCAAGCACGCGGCGCAGGGTCACGGCAACATCGTCAATGTAGTTCATCAGGCGGATAGCTTCTCCAGAAAGCGGCATGTTTTTCCTCTAGGATAGGTCCCCTCCTATTGTATTCGGTGGAAGGCGCCACGCGTCCGCGTATGCTGGTGCGGGCGAAATTCCAGGCAGAATCAGGGGGCATCATGGGGTACGAGGTTTCGAGACGGCGGTTTGTGCAGATCCTTGCGGCACTGTCAACCGCCGGCAAATTGCCTCCGGGCGCGGCAGAGAGCGCGGGGCAGGCGTCGCCGGACGGACCGAAAACGGTGGGCACGATCAACCGACAAAATCTTGTGGCGACTCAAGTGAAGGCATACGCCTGGCAGGATGAGGGGATCGATGCGCTGCTCGACAATTTGCAGGAGAAAGGCAACGTGAATACCGCGTTTGCCTTTACGTTCAACTCGGAAGCGACTGATCAGAGCGGGAAGATTCCCCTGCCGGACCATGGGACGTATGGGAAGGCGAATCCGGAGATTGGCGGAGCATTTTACGACTACGACCTGAAGTATTTCGCGGACACGAAGCTCAAGGAGTTTCATGCGGCGAGCCGGTTCAACGTGATCAGCGAAGTGGCGCCGAAGATGAAGGCGCGGGACATGGATTTTTTTGCGTTCGATTACAACAACACGAACGCAAACATGATGCGGCTGATTCCCGGATTGAGGGAGGCAGCCGAGATCGATGTCTACGGGAAGCGCACCGACGGCGCATGCTGGAATCATCCGGATTATCGCGGGCTGCTGACGGGGCGGATCAAATCGTATCTCTCGGGCTACCCGGACCTTGTGGCGGGAATCATTTTTGGATGCGAGCGGATGGGTCCGCTGGACAACCTGATCGGCGGCGGATGGGCGACGACGGGAATCTGCTGCTTCTGCCCGTATTGCCGCGCGAAGGCCAAGGATCGCGGCATCTCGGCGGAAAACGCGCGGGAGGGATTCATCAAGCTCGATCGGTTATTCCAGGCAGCGGGAAATGCTCAGCGTCCGGCCGACGGATACTTCGTGAGCTTCTGGAGAATCCTGATGGAGAATCCTGAGGTTCTGGCCTGGCACAAGATGTGGCACGATAGCTATCACGAAATGCGTGCGGAGCTGTACAAGACGGCGAAGGCGATTGCGCCGCAGAAGCCGTTCGGTTTTCATATTGTGCAGAACATCACGTTCAGCCCGTTCTACAGCGCTGCGGACAACTACGCGACGGTCCAGGAATACGCGGACTTTATCAAGATTGCGACGTACAACAATGCCGGCGGCGGGCGGATGAAAGGATTCATTGAAAGGCTGAGCTCGACTGTGTTTGCCGATGCGACGGCTGAGGAGTTGACGCCGGTCTATTCCAAGATGATGGGCTACGATGAGGCGCCGTACAGCGAGCTCGCCGCGACGGGGCTTTCAGTGGATTACATCACGCGCGAGACGAAACGGGCGATTGCGGACACCGGACATTCGATCCAGATTTATCCGAGCGTGGACATCAATGTCCCCGTGCAGCCCGGCTGGAAGCAGACGACGCCCGAGGCAGTGAGGGCGGAGGTGCGGGCCGCGTTTGGCGCGGGCGCTGACGGGATCGTGCTGGCCAGGGAGTACACAGAGATGTGGCTGAAGAACCTGGCCGCGGCAGGGGATGCGACACGGGAAATCTTCGCCATCTCGTGAGAGGGGCGCAGCGGTCACCGCGCTTTGACTGGGCCGGGAGGGATTGGACCGAACCTTCGGTTGTGAGCTCTTGTTACGGGTGTTGCTCGATGGCAATGTTGACCGTGGCTGTGTAGCCCGAAGCAGCGATCCCGAGGAGATTGGTGGCGACTCCGGGGATCGAGACGGGAAGAAACGTGACCGAACCGTCAATCGCCGACGTTGCGGCAGCGGATTGCGTGGCCAGGAGCGCGCCTTCGGCGCAGTTGGTGTGCGGCGAGCAGGGCGGCGACCAGGCGTAGAGTGACTGATAAAGCGCAACCATGCCGCCGGCCATGGGATTGCCGTCCATGTCGAGGAGGCGGAGAGCGATCTGGCTGGGCGTGGCGCTGGCAGCAAGGGTCTGGCTGGTTCCGGAGACGGGCTCGAGGAGCGCGTATTCCGGGCGTGCACCGTAAGCCGAAAAGGCGACACATTGACTGGTTCCATTGAGACAGGCGTTCATGCTGACGGCCTGACCCTCGGCAAGCGGACCAACGGTGAGAGTCTGAGTGGCGATGCCCGCGGAGTTCGTGACCGCCGCGCTGGAACCTTGAGGGGCGATGCCGCCGCCCGCCGGAGTTTGCCATGCAACCGACTGGCCGGCCAGGGGCATGCCGCTCGAAAGGACGAGCGCCTGCACGGTCCAGTTAAGAGTAGCTCCGGCGGCGAGCGCAAGCTGCGGCGTTAGAGAGGAAACCGCGGGCGGAGATCCGCCGCCGAATTGCGCCTCGACGCTTGAGCCATTGGTAAGCGAGGCGGTGATGATGGACCATGTGCCATCGATCGCGGTGACGTTCATGGTGGCGTGGCCATCGCCGGTGGTGGTCACCGAACAGACGGCCAGTCCGCAAGCGAGCCTGGCGGTGCCTGCAGTGACGGTGTAGACGACGGTGACGCCGCCAATGGGAGTGAGCGCGGCGGACAGTGCGGTGACGGTGAAGGGAATGGGCACGCCGATGGGAACGATGTTCGAGGGCGCGGTGACGAGGGTGAGCGCGTCGCCTGTGCCGGAATCGTAACTGATGCCGCCGGGAATGACGGCTGCGGCGGAAAGGGTGGGAAGGTCGTCGACTTCAACATCGACGGAGCCAGAAACGCCGGAGGCCGTAGGCGGCGCGATGGCGGTAATCTGGTTGGGCGAGATGCTGGTAACGATGGCGGGCTGGCCACCGACGAGGACTGTATCGGCAATTCGAAAGCCCGAGCCGTTGATGGTGATGGGACCGCCGGAAGCAGGCAGGTGGGTGGGCGTGACCGTGTCAGCGTAGAGCAGCCAGCCTTCATAGGCGTAGTCGGGGCGGCCGTCACCGCGCAGGTCGGCGACGCCGATGCGAACGATGTCATCGGCGTTCGAGGCAACGCGGAGCCAGGTTTCGCCCGTGGCGAGACCATTGAGGCCGGGGGCGGAGCCGATGGGTGCTGCGCCGGCGGAGTCGAATGCGTCCCACACGCCGATGGTGGGCATGGCCCTGGAGTTTGTCGGCACGCCGGTTTCGTCAAGCGCCTCGGTGACAACGGTGAAGATGCGATTACCGCGGACTGGGAATGTGAACCAGTCTGTCTGGCCGATCTGGCTCAGGCGACCGCACCACATGCCGCCGGTGGGCATGGGGCGCGGCTCGGACTCAGAGCCAATGGCGTCATCGAAGCCGGGAACGGGCGAATCGGATGTGGTGATGTTGAGGGTCTGCGCGCTACCGGGCGCGAGATTTGAAAGCGTGATGGCGTCGAAGGTGCCGGAGGGCGCGACCTGGCCCTGTGTGTATGGGCCGACGGAGTTTTCGAGAATATAGAGCGGATCGATGGCCTCGAACGTGACCTGATAGCTCGCTGACGTCATGCCTGGCGGGAGCGGAATGCCACTCAAATCAAAGGAGCCTTGCAGGGCGGGATCGTTCGAGCCCCACATCGCGAGCGAATTGCCGCCTGGGTCGGAGAATCCGGTAACAGGATTGCCGTGGTTGCCGCCGAAGAGCGCGCCGGTGACGGCAGCGACGGTGTATTGGTAGAGCGGATTGCCATTGGCATCGAGCGGGCGCGCGACAACATTCACGCCCTGCATTCCGTAGCCGGTGCGGAAGCTTACCGTGCCCTGGATGGAAATGGTGCTGACAGCGCTGAGTTGCTTGCCGGGAAAGCTGGCGAGGTTGGCGGTGGTGATGGGGTAGATGCGATTGAGCGCGGCGATGTCGTCGTAGCGGAGAACCGTGGGGTCTGGGATGCAATCGCCGCCGCTCGCGCCGCAGGCGCCGCTGAGCGGCTCCATGATGGGCCATCCTTGCTCGCCTCCGGTTTCACCGTTGGTGGCTGCGCCGGGATTCACTTGCGCGTAGTCGAGGCCGAGAACGCGGCCGAAGGCGCGTTCGAGCTCGAAGCTCATCATTTGGAGCGTGGCCGAATTGGTGGCGCAGAGGCCGTTCAGGATGATGACCGCATGAGCAACGGTGGCGTTGGGGTTGAAGTTGTCAATCCAGACATAGACGGCATTGTTCTGGCAGGCATCGGGCTGGCTGGCCGTAGCGCCGAAAACGGCGTTAATGACGGAGCCGTCGGCGTCGTAAATGACGGCGAGCGGATAATTGGTGGCTGCGGGCGCGACGTCGGCGGGGGCGGTGATCTGGCCGGAGGAATTGACTTGGATGTTCGAGCCGCCGACGTCTTCATTGAGCGGGCCCGAGTCGGTGAGAGTGACCCCGGCGGTGGGAACGGCGCTCCACAAAGCGGCTGCGGCGTCGACCATCGCCGTTGCTTGCAGATTCGTGACGAAACCGGAGAGCGGTCCCTGGTCGACGAAATAATTCACGTGGCCGCCGGCCCAGTGAACGGGCTGGCCCGTGACGGCGGGGTTGAAGAAGCTGGTTCCCGCGATGTATTTGGGTCCGCCGGCAATCGCGAAAGCGGGAGCAAGAAGCAGCAAGGCGAGCGCGATGGCGCGGCAATGAAGCGCCGGCCGAGACGCGCCAGCATATGCGAACGCAGATAGAGCGATGGGCACGTGGACTCCCGGATGGGGGATGGGAGCATGTGCAAATCCAAAGAATTCTGGCGATTCTTAGCGGTTGCTCATGCGAAAAATGGGCCGCGGGATGCGCGTCTGAGTCCGATGGGCCGCGCTTGTCATCTCATGTTGGGGGGCGGGTGGAAAGGCGGGGCACGGATTTGGGGTCCTTCCGTCTACAATCGATTCGAGTAAACCCATGGCAGAGATACGCGATACGGTGATTCTTGGCTCCGGCTGCGCCGGATTGACGGCGGCGCTCTACACAGCGCGCGCCGGGCTCAAACCGCTGGTGCTGGAGGGTCACGAACCGGGCGGCCAGCTCTCGATTACGACGCTGGTCGAAAACTTTCCCGGCTGGCCCGACGGAATTCAGGGGCCAGAGCTGATCGGCAATATGAAAAAGCAGGCGGCGCGCTTTGGCGCCGAGTATCAGCATGGACACCTGGAGGGCGTCGAGACCGGCGCGCATCCGATCAAGCTGCGCACGTCGGCCGGCGACCTGCATGCGCGGACGCTGATTGTCGCTTCCGGCGCGAGCGCGCGCTGGCTGGGGCTGCCGAGCGAACAGGCGCTGATCGGGCACGGAGTGTCGAGCTGCGCGACTTGCGACGGGTTCTTTTTCCGCGACAAGGACATTGCGGTGATTGGCGGGGGCGACTCGGCGATGGAGGAGGCGATTTTTCTCTCGCGCTTTGCCTCGAAGATCACGCTGTTGCACCGCCGCGACGCTTTTCGCGCATCGAAGATCATGCTGGAGCGCGCAGTCGCGCATCCCAAGATCGAGCTGCGAACGAACACGGTTGTGGAAGAAGTGCTGGGAGTGGACGAGAAGGAAGTGAAGGGATTGCGCCTGCGCGACGTGAAGAGTGGCCAGCAGGACGAGCTGAAAGTGAGCGGGATGTTTCTGGGCATCGGGCACGTGCCGAACACAAAGGCGTTTGTGGGGCAGATCGATCTGGACGATGAGGGATACATCAAGACGACGAACAACGTGTTCACGACAAGGAGCGGCGCAATTGTGGCCGGCGTGTTTGCCTGCGGCGATGTGCAGGATCGGCGGTACCGGCAGGCGATTACCGCGGCCGGCTCGGGATGCATGGCGGCGCTTGAGGTGGAGAAGTATCTCGAAGAGCACGGGCGCTAATCGCAAGCCCGATTGAAGCGCGAGCGGTTTGGAGCTCGCGCCCTAAACTAAAACTGGTGGAATGCGAAAAAGGCCGCTGCGACCAGAAAGCCTCCGGCCAGGGCGTGATTCCAGCGCAGGTGCGAGCCGAAATAGTAGGTGGCGAAGACGCCGAAGACGGTGAGGGTGATGATCTCCTGGATCACCTTGAGCTGCACGGGCGTGAACCGGCCATAGCCGATGCGGTTGGCCGGCACCTGAAAACAATACTCAAAGAAGGCGATCGACCAACTGACGATGATGACCTTCCAGAGGGGTTGGCTTTCGTACTTGAGATGACCGTACCAGGCAACGGTCATGAAGATGTTGGAGCAGATGAGAAGAATAATGGTCCACATTCCTTTATTAGATACACGAGGAGCGGCAGGTGTTGTGGAGGCTGCTCGGGCTTTGGGGGTTTTTCCGGCGAGGGCGCAGTGACGGCGCTGAGCGAGAATCTCGAGCGGCTGGAAGAGGCGATCGAGGCGGCTTGCCGGGCAGCGGGGCGCGCGCGCAGCGAAGTCGAGTTGATGGCGGTGTCGAAGACTTTTCCAGCGGAAGCTGTCGCTGAGGCAGCGGCGCTGGGGCTAACGCTGTTTGGTGAAAATCGCGTTCAGGAATTTGGCTCCAAAATGTTGCGCGCGGCCGAAACCGGAACCTGGGCGGTGCGCGACCGGTTGCGTTTCCATCTGATTGGGCATTTGCAGTCGAACAAGTCGGCGAGGGCTGCGGAGATCTTTGACGGAGTGGACTCGCTCGATTCTTTGAAGCTGGCGGAGCGATTGAGTGAGGCGGCGGGGAAAGCGGGCAAGCGGCTGCCGGTGCTGATCGAAGTGAAGCTGAGCCCGGAAGAGACGAAGAGCGGTGTAGAGCCGGAGTCGGATGAAGCGGCACGGCTGTTGGAGCGGCTGCCGGACCTGCTGGATCTTGAGGTCCGCGGTCTGATGACGATTGCGCCATGGGGCGCACCGGAGAATGAGACGCGGGCGTGTTTTCGCAGTTTAAGGATGTGGCGCGACCGGTGGGCGGCGGCGCACTCGAATCTGAAGCTCGATGTGCTTTCGATGGGAATGAGCGGAGACTTTGCGCTGGCAATCGCGGAAGGCGCCACGCGGATTCGGATTGGGACGGCGCTGTTCGGGAAGCGCACGCTGAAAGCCGAGCCGCAAAGCCTGGAAACGGAAGTCGACTGATGCTGCGCGAAGCGCAGGGCGGCGTGACGCTTGCGGTGCGCGCGCAACCGGGCGCGAAGAGGACGGCCATTACCGGGATTTATGGCGAACGAACAGCGGCACAACTGAAGATTTCGGTGCAGGCGCCGGCGATCGAGGGCCGCGCGAATGAGGCGCTGATTGGATTTCTCGCAGAGATTTTCGGCTTGCCAAAGACTGCAGTCGAACTCAAAGCAGGCGAGCTGTCGCGCAGCAAAGTCTTCCTAGTGCTGGGAGTGACGGTGGCGCGAGCGAGAGTAGTTTTGGCGCAGCGGATCGAAGTCTAGATTACTTCTTTGCGGCGGACTGCCGCGCGAGCTCACTCAAGGATGCCTGGTCGCGTTCGGCGATATAGGCCTTGTACCCATCAGGGTCGATGAAGGCGCTGTTGTCGCCGGCCTTCCAGCGCGGATATTTTTCGACGAGATCGAAGTAGGATCCGTGCGCGCCGAGAAAGATGTCGCAGGGAAGATTGCGCAGAACGGCAAATCCGCGCTTGTAGTCCGAGGCAATTTGCGGATAGGCCTTGTTGCCGACCAGCTTGTACCCGGGGTTGACGTTCGGGCTGCCCACGATCACGACATGGAGGACGCGGCCGTTTTCAGTTTCGTCGAGCGTCCAGGTGGTGGTTCCGCGCGTATGGCCGGGAGTGAGACGCGCGGTGAGCACCGTGCCGCCGAGCGATACCGTGCTGCCGTCGTGAAGAACGCGATCGACGTGCGCAGGCGGATAGTGGTGAGCTTTTTCGGCGCCGTATTGGAAGTCAGTTCTGCCACCGGATTCGACGACAGACACATCGCCATCCATAACGTAGTACCTAGCGCCGGTCATCCGGATGATTTGTTCGCTGCCTGAGCAGTGATCGTCGTGGGCGTGGCTGATGAGCAGGATCTTGATGTCGCTGAAATGGAAGCCGAGCGACTCGACGCTTTTCTTGATAAGCGGCACCGAGGCCTGGTAGCTCGAATTGATGAGAATGAGCCCCCGCGGCGTGGCGACGAGATACGAACCGAGGTCCTGGCTGCCGACGTAATAGAGATTTCCGGCGATGCGGAATGCGGGAAATGGCGTCATCTGCGCGGGATCGTTCTGGGCTGCGATAGAGACTGCCGAAGTGAGGACCGCGAGCAGCGCAAGGCGGAGAGAGAATTGAATGGCTTTCATTGAGATTCTCGATCTTCGATTTGTTTGGCGAACGTTTCGATGGCGCGCTCGAGGTGAACGCCGCGCGAGCCTTTCACGAGGATTACATCCCCGGGGCGGACGTTTTCAACAAGCCACTGACCGGCAGCGCCGGCGTCGCGGAGAAAGATGGCTGGCACTCCGCCGGCGCACGCAGCGGTCGCCAGATGCTCGGCGTTTCCCTGTACCGCGACCACGAGATCGAGGCCGACATGGGCGGCGGCGCGGCCACACTCCATGTGCATTGCGGGGCCGTGCTCGCCCATTTCAAGCATCTCTCCGGCGACGAGGATGCGGCGGCCCGCGGCGGGGCGCGCCGCGAGGGTGCGGATCATCGATTTGAGTGCCTCAGGGTTGGAGTTGTAGCTGTCATTGAGAATGGTTGCGCCGGTGATCTCGATGATTTGGCCACGCTTGTCACCGGCGGTGAGCGATGCGACGGCGGCGACGGCGGCGTCGAGCTCGACACCGGCTTCAAGCGCGACAGCCAGTGCGGCGACGGCGTTCGAGGCGTTGTGCGCTCCGAGCAAATGCAGGGTAAAGCCGGTCTCGCGCTCGCGGGCACGGATGCGGACGTGCAGGCCGTCGCTGTCTTCGACCGAAGATAGAATTTGTGGATCGGCACAGGGCCCGGCGCCGAAGTATACGACGCGGCCCGAGAAATCGCGGCCAAACTGGGCGGCGTAGGCGTCGTCGCAATTCAGGAAGGCGATACCGTTCGGGGGAAGCCCTTCGATGAGCTCGAATTTCGCGCGCGCGATGCCAGCCTGGCCATCGGGAAAGTTTTCAATGTGCGCGGAGCCGATGTTGGTGATGACGCCCCAGTCGGGCGCGGCAATGCGTGCCAGCGCGGCAATTTCACCGGAGTGGTTCATGCCCATTTCGACGACGGCGAATTCGTGCTCGGGCATGAGGCGCAGAAGCTGCAGTGGCAGGCCAAAGTTGTTATTGAGATTGCCTTGCGATTTGAGGACCTGAAACTTTGCTGCGAGCGCGGCGGCGACCGCTTCCTTGGTCGTGGTTTTCCCGGCCGAGCCGGTGATGGCGACGACGCGGCGGCTCCATTGGCGGCGCACATGGAGGGCGAGCGCTTGCAGGGCGACGAGCGGATCTTCCGCGATAAGCAGCGGGTGAGCAAGCGCGGCATCGGGGAGGGAAGCGGCACGAGCGCGAGAGACAACGGCGGCGATGGCGCCACGGTCAAAGCTTGCAGAGACGAAATCATGGCCATCGTGACGCTCGCCGCGGACGGCGAAGAACAGTTCACCCGGCGCAACGGTGCGCGAGTCGATCGAGTAGCCGGTCGCCATGAGCGCACCGGCATTGGGTACACTAGCCGGCGCTTCGAGCACAGCTCCGGCGCCCATCGCGGCTTCAGCAAGTGTGAGATTCATTGCCCTTCACGATAGCCCAATTCGGCAAGGATGGAAAGCGCGATTTGGGCGTCGTCAAAGGGTATGATGCGGCCGGCGAGAATTTGTTCTTTCTCGTGGCCTTTGCCGGCGATGAGAACCACGTCGCCAGGCCTGGCGGCCTCGATGGCGAGGCGAATAGCGGCAGCGCGATCGACTTCGACGGTGTATGCGACGCCGGTTGACTGGAGGCCCGGCTCGATCTCGGACAGGATTGCTGCCGGATCTTCGGAGCGGGGATTGTCGCTGGTGGCGACAACGAAATCGCTGCCTTCGCCGGCGGCGCTGCCCATTTTGGGGCGCTTGGTGCGGTCGCGATCTCCGCCGCAACCGAAGAGCGTAATGACGCGCGAGCCGGAAGCAGCGGTTATTTGGCGAGCGAGCGCGGTGAGATTGCGAAGCGCATCGTCGGTGTGGGCGTAGTCGACAATCACGGTGAAGGGCTGCCCCGAATCGACGGCTTGGAAGCGGCCGGGAACGGGCTTGAGTGTTGAAACAGCGCCGGCAAGATGCGAGAACGAAATGCCACGCGCGTGGGCAGCGGTGAACGCCGCAAGAAGATTGAGGATGTTGACCTCGCCTGCCAGACGCGAGGAGAGGCAAGCCGAGCCGGCGGGAGTTTCGAGTTGGATGGTGGCGCCGGAAGGCGTGATCACATAGCTTGATGCGCGCCATTCGCCGGCGTTGATTCCGTACGTTCGAATTTCTACGCCTGCAGCGCGGGCGACGGCGGCGAGCTCTTCGCCGCGCTGATCGGCCGCATTAATGACCGCGACGCGTGGAGGCGGATAAACTGTGCCGTCGAAGAGCAGGCGCTTGGCGGCAAAATAGTTCTCCATCGTCTGGTGGTAATCGAGATGGTCACGCGTGAAGTTGGTGAAGACGGCGACGTCAAATGGAATTCCGAACATGCGGCCCTGATCGAGGGCGTGACTCGAAACCTCGGTGACAAGCTCTTCCGCGCCGCGAGCGACACCTTCGGCCATCATTTCGAACAGGTCGCGCGACTCGGGCGTGGTGTGAATCGACGGGCGGGTCTCGCCGGCGATGTGGCACTCGATGGTGCCGATGAGAACGCTTGAACGCGCGGAGGAGTTGAGGAGGGACTCGGTGAGAAATGCGGTGGTGGTTTTGCCATTGGTGCCCGTGATTCCGGTGGCGGCGAGGGAACGCTCCGGATGGCCGAAAAACGCCGCGGAAGCCTGGGCAAGCGCGCGGCGGCCGTGATCGACATGAAGGAGCGGAACCTCCGGCTGATAGACCGTGAGATGGTCGAAAGTCAGGGCGGAGTCGGTGATGATGCCGAGTGCACCGGCAGCGATGGCCTTCTGGACAAAACGATTGCCGTCGGTCGAGCCGCCTTTCATGGCCACAAAAATAGCGCCGAGCCGCACGCGGCGTGAGTCGTACTCGACGCCGGTAACAGTCGCGGCTGAGCTGCCGGCGGAGCCGACGGAGGCAACTTCGGAGACTAGATCGTTCCACTTCATCTCGAAGTCGATTGTAGATTGTTGCGGGGTTGGGGAGCCGGGCGGTTGAGGCGATCAACGGCAAAGGTCACGGGTATTCGCCGACGAATTTTTCGACGCCTTCCATGAGAACTTGCCGGCCGCCGTCGATTGCTGCAGTTTGTTCGGCGGCTTCCAATAGTTCCGAAAGCGAATCCTTCATCAGGTCGTACTGCCATTCGGCTTCTGCTTCGGAGCTGAGGAAGCAGGTGTGCAACATCCAGCCATAGATGCCGCAAGTGATGGCAAAGGGAGCGACGTTGGCGTCGCGCTCAAGCGTGATGCGCGCGCCGAGAAGATGCTCTTCGTCGCGGACGACAACACCTTCCTCGGAGCCGGGAAGGCCGAGGGTCGCGGCCTCTTCAAACGGACGCCATGAAGAACCAGTCACATTGTGAGGGTAGCGCAGTTTGCTTGGGGTGCGGCTAGCGCGCGCAGCGAACAACGATTTTGGTGCCGGGAGGGACCGACGTGCCAGGGGCGGGGGCCTGCTCGCGCGCAATGCCGTCGCCCAGGATCTCGACTTGGAGCCCGGCGCTGCCGGCCTGCTCAATGATTTCGCGAATCGGCAGGCCGATGAGGGAGGGAACGGACAGCTTTCCGGCGTCGGCGACAATGATGGTCTTCGCCGGAGGCGATGGAGCAAATTCAGGATGTGAAGGCGCGGGCGCGCTGGGGGAGGGCCCGGAAGCGGAACTGGGTTCAGGAGATGCGGAAGGATTCGGAGTTCGCCCCGGTGGGGGACTGGCGGGCGGCGCGGCTTTCGCTGTCGAAACCGGTGGAGCGCGCAGCGGGTCGTCGCTGGGCAGATCGTTGGCCGCATCGTAAAGAGCCTGGATATTTTCGTCCTGCGAGGGCGTGTCGTCTTCTTTGATGGGCGCGGGTGTTTTTGAGGCCAGGTCGGCTGGGCGAAGATCGATATCGTGCTGGACGCCGAGGTATTCGAGCACCTGCTGCGCCACTTCAGCAAAGACCGGGGCGGAGGTCGCCGTCGCGTAGTACTGGCCCTTGGGTGAGTCGAGGACGACGGCCACGGCGATGACGGGCGAGTTGACCGGCGCGAAGCCCGCGAACGAAGCAATGTGCATCGTCTTCGAATAGGTGTGCGTAACCGGATCGACCTTCTGGGCGGTTCCTGTTTTGCCGCCGGAAGAGTATCCGTCGAGCTGCGCCTCTTTACCGGTGCCGAACAGAACGACGCCTTCCATCATTTTGCGCATCTGGGCGGCGGCGAGTTCGCTGATGACGCGATGCGCTCCGGGCGGGAGTTGGCTGGGCAGTTCTTCTCCCACTTTGACTGGGCTGGCCCCCTGTGACCCCTGCGGTGGGGCGGAGTTTTGGACCGAATTCGTGGCTGGAGAAGTCTGGTTCTGGATGAGAATGCGGGGTGGCAGATACGTTCCGCCGTTGGCGATGGTCGAGACCATGGAGACGAGCTGCAGCGGAGTGACGGCGATTTCCTGGCCGATGGCGACGTAGCCGATCGACGCGGGGCGCCAATTTTTGAGTGGGCGAAGTAGCCCACGCGTTTCGCCGGGAAGCTCGACGCTGGAGCGTGCACCAAATCCAAAGTCGCGGATGTATTGGTACATCTTGTCGGGTCCAAGCCTGAGCGCAAGCTTGATGGCGCAAACATCACTCGATTGGGCGAGTGCATTGGCAACGGTTATGGTGCCGAGGCCACGGTCGCTCTTGTCATCGTGGATAACCTGACCGGCGACGGTGATCTGTCCGCCGGAACAATCGATCATGTCGTCGGGCTTGGCCGCGCCCTGATCCATGGCCGCGGAGTACGTGACAAGCTTGAAGACGGAGCCGGGCTCATAGACGTCGCTGACGGCGTGGTCGCGGAGCTGGTCGAGAGCGGCATGGCGAGCCTGATTGGGATTGAATGTAGGACGAATGGCGAGGGCCAGAATCTGGCCGGTGTGCACATCCTGCACGACCACGGTGCCGTTGAGCGCCTGCGTTTTCTGCATGGCGTGATCGAGCGCGCTCTCCGCCATAAACTGAATGTTTTCGTCGACCGTGAGAACGAGATTCTGTCCGGGCTCGGGGTCGCGCTCGCTCGAGCCCAGAACTTTGCGGCGGGCATCCATGGCCGTGTACATCAGGCCGGGAGCACCGTGTAACTGGCTATCGAACTTCTCTTCAAGGCCGCCAAGGCCGTTGTCGTCGCTTCCAACGTAGCCAAGCACCTGAGCGGCGAGCAGATTATCTGGGTAGAACCGAGCAAACTCCTGCTGGAAGAAGATGCCTTTGATATTGAGGGCCTTGACGGCGGCTGCAACTTGCGGCGTGACGCGGCGCGCGATCCAGGCAAAGTTATGGCCGTCGTTGAGGCGCGCGGCGATCTGACCTTGTGTGGTGAGCGCGTCTTCAGGATCGATGTGGACCAGGGAAGCAAGAGTGCGTGCGGTGGCCTGCTTGTCGGCGATCTGCGAAGGATCGGCGTAGATGGAGGGCACCAGGACGGTCATGGCCAGCTCGCGGAGGTTGCGGTCATACAGAACGCCGCGGCGGGGAGCGACTTCAAAGGTGCGCTGCTGCTGCTTCTCGGCACGCTCGACGAAGTCCCGATGGCGGACGATTTGCAGCCAGAACAGCCGGCCCGAGATGGCGCCGACCCAGACCAGAAAAAAAAGGCAGATCGCGAAAAAGCGTGCCCGCTTGAGGGGCACGCCTTTCGGTGTTTGGGAACGGCTGCGGATAGCTGGGGTGGCTGCCGACATTTCTTTTAAGTCCGGTGGATCTGGGTCTATTGGGCCGCTGGGGCCGGCTTGGCAACTTGAGCGAGAGTGGGAGCGCCGGGTGCGGGCCGCGCATCGGAGAAGATCACCTGGCCGGGCTGCGGCGCGGCGAGACCAAGCTGGTGGGCTATCCGGTCGATGCGGCCGGGCTCCGTGAGCTCCGCTTCGCTCAGGTGCAGTTGGCGATTCTGCTCGCGCAACTGGTCGACCGTTTGCTTTTCGGTCTCGACGTGATAGCTGCTCTCGATGGCATAGAAATGCTGCAGGCCATAGATCATGATGAGAGAGAAGAGCACGGCCACGGCGGCGGAGAAGACGCGCATCTCGCGCACGCGGACCGGGTCAGAGGCCTTGACGAGGCGGGTGTTGTCAAAATGCTTGGTGAAGTAGTACTCCGGCATGCGCACGCGGCGACGCCGCTGCATCTGCTGCGCCATCATCGCGGCATTGTGCTCGGCGATTTGCGCGCCCAAGCCTCGACCGGCCTCAAAATAAGTTGTTACACATGCCGCCATCTTCGTTCTCCTCGCTCTGCCGGCCTATTGCCGTTCCGCTGCTCTCAGCTTTGCGCTGCGCGAGCGCGGGTTGCGGTTGATCTCGTCTTCTGCCGCAGTGACGGGCTTCCTGGTTAAAACCTTCCAGATTCCCTTCTGCGCGCCTTCCCGGATACTGTCTTTCGCGATGCGATCTTCTAAAGAATGAAAACTGATAACGACGAGCCGTGCGGAGGGCTTAAGCAAACTTGGTGCGGCCTCAAACAACGCCCGAATTTCCTGCAATTCCTGATTCACGAAGATGCGCAACGCTTGAAAAGTTCTGGTAGCCGGGTGAATGTATTTCATTGGCGGGACGGCTGAGGCTACGATCCTGGCTAATTGCGCCGTTGATGTAACCGGCCGCCCCCGCACAATGGCTCTGGCGACTGTCCGCGACCTCCTTTCCTCACCGTATTCGTAAATGAGATTTGCCAGCTCGCGCTCGCCCGTCTCATTCACCACTTGTTCGGCGGTAGGGCCGGATCGCGTATCCATACGCATATCCAGCGGCCCGTCCGCCTGAAAACTAAACCCTCTGCGCGCCTCATCGAAGTGCAGGCTGCTGGCTCCAAAGTCGGCCAGCAATCCGTCGACCGAGTGCTGCGCAACGTGCTCGGCGATGGAGCTGAATGCTTCGCCGATCAAAGTCACTTGCGGCGCCTCGCTGCCCAGCTCTTCTGAAATCGTCAAGAGCCGCGTTCTGGCCAACTCAAGCGCCTCGGGATCGCGGTCGAATCCAATGAAGTGCCCCGCAGATCCCAGTTGCCTGACGATGCCTTCGGCATGTCCCGCCAGGCCCAACGTGCAGTCGACGTAAGTGCCGCCGGGCCGCACGCGGATAAAATCCATCACATCTTGAAAAAGAACCGGCACATGGCGTGCTTTTGGCTGCGTCATGCGCGCCCCCCTGAGGGGCTTACGAACCGCTCCCGTCGGCCAGAATTCCGCCTACCTGCCTGCGATCGTCCGAAGTGAGATTGCTGGTGGGCAAATCCTGTTCAAATGCCGAGCGGTTGACTACTTCGAGATGGGTGATCTTGCCCATGACGGCTAGATCGCCTTCCAGCCGGGCCGTCGAGCGCAGGATCTGCGGAAGCATGATGCGTCCCTGGGCGTCCACCTTTACCTGCTGGCCGTAATAGCTGGTCAAATCCAGGTACCTCATGACCGAGTCGTTCATGGTGCTGTGCTTTGCCAGCTGGGCTTCAATCTTTTCCCACTCGCCAAGCGGCCAAATCTGGGCGCGCTTGCCGTCTTCGCTGGTCACATAGAGGTCGGTGACATTGGCAGCATCCAGCAACTGCTTAAAGGGGACAGGCAGCTTGAGACGCCCGTTCTCCTCGACTTTTGCTGGATGGTTGCCGCGAAACATGTGCCTTCCTCGTGTGTCTTCCGCGGCGAGCCAATCTCGAATCCCGCGTTCTGAATTCCCTGAGTACTGCATCCGGGTTAGCCAGAGTGGTTCCCCAAATTGAAGGGCTTCCGGATTTGTGATTCCCGTTGGGGAATCGGAGTAAACTTAGGAGGAAAGACGAGTTATGGATCGACTCCATAGGGCTCCATCTAACTCCAAAATGTTCCATCTCGGTCGATAGTACCCCTGAATTTGGTCTCCGCCAAGGAAAAAAACGGTGGAAAGCACTGAAAAATCAGGCACTCTGCGGGAAAGTCGACTAATAGAAGAGAAAATTTTTAAGACCACAAGATATGGGGTTTACTGCTGTGATTCCCCGTCTGGACAGAGCTCTCCGGTTATGGTAGGAGAACAAAAAGCGAAGATTGACCCGGCAGACTAAAAACCAAGGAGAAGAGGGCCGGGGATCGGCGCTAAGAGTTGAGGGTGGTGTCTCCGGCGAGCGCACTTTCGAGCGCTTCGCGGATGGCATCTTTGACCTTGCCACCCACGATCCAGAAATTCAAAAGAAACCAGAGAGCGTGGCTGAGCAAGTTTCCCAGGCTGCCTGTCGCCAGCTTCGTCCGAATTGCATTGAGCCGTTGAACGATGAGATCGACAATGGTGTCCAACTGGGCTGAAGCGATTGCGGAGCGCGCGGGCAGGGGCACCTCGTCAGTGGCTTTGCCGCAAAGCGGGATCAGGGGCATCCAAATTCTTCCTTGGGGCAATGTCGTGTTCGGACTGGGACAATCCACCAGGAATTGGGTCTTGATTTGCGCGGCGTAGGGCCCGGCGGCCGCGAGCGCCTGATCAATGATTGGATTGGTTACGACCACGGCGAAACTCTTGCGCAGGAACTGCTGGCAGTTTCTGCGCCCGAGCAGGAAGTCGTGCTTGCGGAAGTCGCGGCACAGAAAGCCGCCGAAGGCGCCGAGCGAGCCGCATTGCAGGGCCGGTTTGCCGGCTTCGACGGAGTCGGGGTCGGAAGGGGCAATGGCGAATCGGCTGAAAGAAGCGCCGCCCATCAGCTCCGCGAGGCTCTCGCCCAAAAAGCGCGACTGCGAAAGGGTGACGTTGAAGAAGCTCATGAGGATGGTCCAAATGCCCTGATGATCGGCAGGGACGTAGGGGCCGGAGAAGTTGCTGTCTCCCATTGGAAATGGAGCGATGGTGAGGACAGCGGCGTTTGCCTCGCCGGGCAAAGAGGGATTGGAGACCTGGTTCAACTCCCCGGCGAGATAGTTATCGGCGAGCGCGAATGGCGTGTTGTCGGTGACGCCCCCGTCGACATTTACGGTTTGAATGGTGGCGCCGAGGCCGGAAGGAAAAGCGGGAGGGAGCTCGGTCGAAGCTGAGCTTAGCGGCTCCCAACCCGGGATTTGATAATCGGCGACATCGCGAGTGAGAACCCGCGAGGCGAGTGCGACAGGCACAGCCCCGGTGGCCTTTGCGGCCTCCTGAAGCAACGGCCACGCGCCTTGACCGGGCTGGCCGGCCGGCAGGGGCTTTGCAAGCGGCGGAACGGGTGGGTCCGATGGTGTGTTGTGTGTGACTTGAAATTGCAATCGGTCGCCGTAGTAGGAAACAAATTCCTCGGCCGAGGTTGCGCCCGGATAGAGCCCGTAGGGAGTTCCGCGCGCGTTGGTCAGGGTGAGAAAGAGGTTCAGGTTGTCGGCGATGTAGGGCCGCGGAGACGTACTGGCCGGCGCGAGCGCATAGGCTGCGATTTCGTCGATGACGGTGCAATCGAGGATTGAGAGCAGAGGACCGTCGCCGGCCACATCGTTGGTTTCGAGGAGCCGGGAGATGTCGATTCTGTTGACCCAGCTCTCGTAGAAGGTGTTGGTCGTGTTCTGCTCGTCGCCCGTTTCAATGTGCTGGAAGGGCTGCTGCACCATTACGGACGCGATAGCCGCGCACATGCCGCCGGCTGAAGCTCCTGAGAAGACGTCGATCTGGACATCGTGGAGCGGAGCGACGGGCGGCACGGGCCCTGGCGCAGGGTTCGCCAGATAGGCCATGAAAGCCGCCTTTGTGGATTCCCATTCCTCCAGCGCTTCCATGAGGAAATCGAGCACTCCCGCGGTGTAGGCGCCTGCGGAGACAGCGCCTGCCATATTGATGCCGAGCCTGAATTTAGCCATGTGTCACCTGCCGTGAGCCGGATGATTGCGCGGGTGCGGCAGTCGAGGACGCGGAGATCAAAGAGAATGCGATCCCGGACGGAATTGCACCCATTGCACGAGAGCCAACGCGCGGGGGAACTCAAAACGTTCAGGGCAGCAGATGGTTTGATATCGACTGAGACTGGATGCTACCACAGGAGGATTAAGGAAAATCAACTGGAAAGGCGCCGAGGGCGATGCCGGGAGTTACTTGATGATGGCTTTGGCGCGTTGACGCGCGCGGACGAGAACCAGATCGAGCAGATAGAGGAAGACAAGGATGTTGATGGCGAACAGGCCGAGGTGAATCCAGGTGACGTGGCGATAGATTTCGAACAGCTCCCACGGAAGGAACGAAGCGGTGATAGCGAGAGTCAGGAACTCGCCCCAGGCTTTTTCAAGATAGAGGCCGATGCCTTCAGCCATAGTGATGGCGGCGTAGCAAAAGGCGAAGAGGCCGATGCGGCGAAGAAGAGGATCGTTGACGAGGGAGGCCTTCTCGAGGACGAAGGTGACAAGGCGCGACTCTGGATTGAAGCGCAGATGGCGGGCGAAAAGATCAATTTGGTCGGCGAGATCTTTATGAAGGAGGCGATGGGCGCCAATGCCGATTGCGATGAAGAACATCGCGTGAAGGAATTTATAGAACGCAATGAGGAGCAGAAGCCGGTTGTGGCGTTTGCCGCTGGATCGGGTTTTCGATGGGGAACGAGGCATGAGGGCGCAAAGGGCGCTTGAATCAAGGGTAAATGATCAGAGAGCAGCGGAGTTAGCGGAGTTAGCGTAGTTAGCGAGTCAGCAAGTCAGCAGGACGGCGAGCCAGCAAGTCAGCGAAGCGACCACGTGAGCGAGTCGGAGACCTACTTTTTGAGGTGCAACAGCGAGTTGCGGTCGAGGGGCTCGCCATCGAGGATGATGGCGAAGATGCGGCGGGCGTTCCAGATGTTGGCGGTGGGGTCAGAGTCGAGGACGAGGATGTCGGCACGGCGGCCGGGAGCGATGAGGCCAAGCTCGTTCCAGCCGAGTTGCAGTGAGTAGTTGTTGGTGGCGGCGGCAAGAGCCTCGCGCGGGGAAAGGCCGAGCCGGACGAGCAGCTCAAGCTCGGTGTGAAGCGAGATGCCGGGCATGGTTCCCATGGCGTCAGCGCCTGAGCCGGCGAGGTAGTGAGGGAATGCAGAGAAGATGCTCTGATTGATGTGCCAGAGACGAAGCGCGGCCTGACCGGCCTTTTTTTGTTCATCCGCCTCCATCCAACGCTGCGCGCTCGCGGGGAGGTGGCGCGACCAAATGGGAAGAGGGAACATCATTTCGCCGGTCGAGGGATCGGTGGGATGAAACATGCGGCCGGGATCGAGAAGCGAAGCAGCCGGCTCCAGCCAGAGATCGCGATGACCGGGTAGCTCGACGTAGTAAAGGCTGAACGCGGGCATGAGCGCGGCATGATGCAAGGCAAGGAATCGCGCGTAGTCGCGCAGACGAGCGTCAGTGGGGGGAATGCGTTCGGAATAGTCGTAAGCGGTGTCGGCCGAGGAGCCGTCGGGGTCATCGACAAGCGGACGCTGAAGCTCATCTGGGATGACGCCGAGATCGTAGTGGTCCATGCCGATGAGAGCGTCAACGCCCGCTTCATCGCCAACGCGGTACGGCGTGGAAACAAACTGGCCGTAGGTGGCCAGGCCCATCTCATGCGCGCGCGCAATGATCCACTGCGAGTTGGCAGCGGTGAGGTGAGCCGTGAGGAGCAGCACGCGCGTGCCGTTATGAGAAGTGTCGACCATCTGGCGAGCGGTGTCCTGCGGGGTGAGCTCGACGGGATGCGCGCCTTGGCGCAGCTTTGAGACCCACTCGGGCTGCCGAGCCAGGAGGCTCCAGTCGTCGGTGACGCCGATCGAGTCAATGGGATAAATATGGGGGCTTGGCTGCGCGCTGGTGTCGATGAAACCTCGTTCCGGGTCGGCGCGTGCAACGACCGTGGTGACGCCCATATAGAGATTGGCGTTGGCCTGGGCTTGGGAGTTCATGCCGGCGAAGCCGTCGATGAGCCCGGGGATCAGGAATTTTCCGGTGCAATCGATGATGCGGGCGTCTTTGGGGACAGGAATTTGGTCAGGCAGGCCGACATCGGTGATTTTTCCGGCGCGGATGACGACAATGGCGCCGGGAATGTCGCGGGCGGAGTCGCCCCAACCCGTGAGGTCGACAACGGTCCCGCCGACAAGAACCAAAGGGACAGGTGGCGGGGCGGGCTCTGGCAGAGATTGGGCCGGTGCCGAGGCCAGAGCGCAGCCGATCACAACGAGACCCGGGAAAAAGTGGAACAGGCGCATGGCTAGGACGATCTGAAGAGGATTGTCGCACAAAGGAGGGTGAGCGGTGGACGGTGAACGGTGGCTGGGGGCAGTGGGTTAGCGAGGTTCCTGTTGAGCAACGGGGCGGGATTGCGTGAGTGCGGCGGCAGCGGCGACGATGAGGATCGGGAAACACTGCACGGTATAGCGCGGCTCAGGGTTCTCCATTGCGCCGAGGAGGATGAAACGCAGAATGAGATAAGAGCCGAGCATCCACGGCCAGGGAACACGGCGGTGAATGAATCCCCATGCGGCAGCGGCGACATAGAAGAGATTGAGCAGACCGAGGAAGATGGCCCAGGCGGAGTCGGCGGGGTGCTCGCTCCAGCGCCACCAGAAGACGTCGAGGCCGAATTCGATGGTTCTGGGCCGGAAGAGCATATCGGCGTCGCGCAAAACGGGCAAGGTGACGTAATAACGGAACGGATGGTCGTGAATGCGCTGCTCGGCGAGCGCCGCGAAACGTGCATCGAGCCAGGGCGGCAGCGTTTCGGTTTGGTTGTACAGGGCGATGAGCGCAAGGGTTTGCTCCCGCTGCCCCGGGGAGTCGAAGACACGCGGGGGAAGGTCGGCAAGATCGATGATGTCTCCGGGAAAGTTCCAGCAGACGTTGGCGGTATTTACGTATTCGATGGTCCAGGTACGGAGCCAGCGGCGCGCGCCGGCGATCGACGGCTCGCCGGGATCGGCGTAGCGCGGGGCCAGCGGCTGAAAGATGTGAAAGACCTCCCAGTTGCGGATCGTCCAGGGAGCGAGGGGCAGCAACGCAACGAGCGAAAAGATGGATGTGGCAGCGATGCTGCGGCGGAAGGCGACATGCATGGGTTCGGCCGCTGTGCGGCTGCGCAGCGAATAGAAAAGAAGCCCGAGGGCAAGGGCCCCGAAGAGGAAGATGCCGTCGGGGCGAAGCAATGTGGCGAGAGCCGCAGCGCAGCCGGCAAGAATCAAGGCGGAGAGATCGCGCGTGCCTGAGGCTTGAGCGGCGAGGGCGCGGCCTGCGGCATAGATACCGAGAGAAATCGCGAAGACGGAGAGGCACTCAGTCATCGCGATCCCTGCGTAGGCGGCGGTGAAAGGACAGAGCATGGCCAAGGCGAGCGTGACCTCAGCCGCGCGATCGGACAAGTGGCGGCGAGCGAAAGCCGACAGCAGTAAGCCGGAAAGGAGATCTACGGCGGACTGAAAGAGAAAGACGGCGGTGAACCAGGTGTTCGGCCAGAAACGCGCGAAAAGGAACTCAAACGTTCCGAGGAAGATAGGATAGCCGGGCAGACGATACATGGTGGGAGAAAGATCGGCGCCGGAGCCCATGCCGTAGATGCCGTAATGCAGCAGATTGTGACCTAACTGGAGGTAGTCAAGTGTGTCGTCATCGCCGGGCCGCGGAAAGTAGATGAAAGCAAGACGCAGGACGAGACCCGCAGCGAGCCATAGAAGCCAGCGGCGTGGCATACGGAACCTGTGAAGACCGGGGAGCATGTTTGGAGGATACAAGAACAGAGAGCGGGGAAAGGCAAACGTCCGGGGGGAGAGAAAAAGGTGGGCGAGCGAATTCAGCTTGCGACGAGAGTAGGACGGCGGCGGCGCGTGAGCAGCGGCAGAACCTGAGCGAGAGCTGCTTCCGGAGTTAGGCCATAACGGGCGCGGAGCGCGTCGACTTTGCCGTGTTCGATGAACTGGTCGGGCCAGCCGATGCGGACGACGGGAACAGAGAGGCCCATTTCGTCGAGAGCTTCAACGACGGCGGATCCAAAGCCACCCATTTTCGCGTGATCTTCAAAGGTGACAAATGCAGCCACGCGACCGGCGTAGCGAGCGAGGACCTCGCGGTCAAGCGGCTTGATGAAACGGGGATTGATGACGGCGGCGGAGTAGCCGTCGCGGTCGAGAAGCTGGCCCAATGATTGCGCAAGCGAAATCATGGGGCCGAGACCGAGGATGGCGACGTCGGAGCCATCGGAGATGACTTCGGCTTTGCCGACAGGAAGCGACTGCGGCTCGGACTTGCGCGTTACGCCGGCAACCGCGCCGCGCGGATAGCGGATGGCGCTGGGGCCGGGAAGGTCGAGCGAGGTCTTGAGCATGTCGGCCAGCTCATCTTCGTCTTTGGGCGACATGAGAACGATCTCGGGAATGCCGCGAAGGTAGGCAATATCAAAAAGGCCGTGGTGCGTGGGACCGTCGTCCCCAGAAAGGCCGGCGCGATCCATGCAAAACAAAACCGGCAGTTTTTGCAGGCAGACGTCGTGGACGATGGGATCGAATGCGCGCTGAAGAAATGTGGAGTAGATGGCGCAGACTGGGCGGTAGCCGCGCGTGGCCATTCCCGCGGCGAAAACAACGGCGTGCTCTTCGGCGATGCCGACGTCGAAGTAGCGGTTGGGGTGACGAGGCCGGAAGTGATCGAGGCCGGTCCCATTGGGCATGGCGGCGGTGATGGCGACGATGCGAGGATCTTTTGCAGCCAGGTCAGCGAGCGTATTGGCAAAGACTTCAGCGTATGTGGGTGAGCCGTCGGGCGTCTTGCCGGTTTCGGGATCGTACGGCCCGAGGCCGTGAAATTTCTTTTGGCCATCGAGAGCGGGCTGAAAGCCGCGGCCTTTTTGCGTGAGGATGTGGAGCAGAACGGGATGGTCGAGGGTTTTGAGGAACTTGAAGGTTTCAACCAGGAGCGGAAGGTTGTGTCCGTCGAGGGGGCCGAAATACTCGAGGCCAAATTCCTCAAAGAGAATGGAAGGCCACAACATGCTCTTGGCGGCTTCCTCGGCGCGGCGGACCACTTTGATTGCGGTCTTGCCTGCGAAGCGCTCGATGAGGCGGGAGGCCCGATCGTGCAGGTGCTGGTAGTGCTCGTTGGTGACGACGCGGTGGAAATAGCGAGCCACGGCGCCCACGTTGCGATCGATAGACCACTCGTTGTCATTGAGAACAACGATCATGCGTTTCGTGTGGGCGGCGATGTTGTTGAGCGCTTCAAATGTGATGCCGTTGGTGAAGGCGGCGTCACCAGCCACGGCGATCACATTCTCGTGGCCACCGGCCAGATCGCGTGCGACAGCCATGCCCAGAGCGGCGGAAAGAGCGGTTCCCGCGTGCCCCGCGCCATAGCAGTCGTGCTCGCTCTCCGTGCGGAGCATGAAACCATTGAGGCCGCCGGGTTGGCGGATCGTCGAGAAGCGATCGAGGCGGCCGGTGAGGATCTTGTGGATGTAGGCCTGGTGGCTTACGTCGAAGAGGATTTTGTCCTCAGGTGTCGAGAAAACTGCGTGCAGGGCAAGGGTGAGCTCAACGACGCCAAGGTTGGGACCGAGATGGCCGCCTGTTTTGGAGAGGGTCTGGACAAGGAAGCCGCGGATTTCTTCGGCGAGCGAGACCATTTCTTCGTCGTTCAGGCGCTTGAGATCGGCAGGAGAATGGATGGTCTCCAGAAGTGTTGCCATTTCATTCCTTCCCCCCGGGGGAGTCCGGGAATCGAGGGAAATAAGCCCAAATGCCAAAGCGCCCCCTGGACGGGGGTCTCAAGCTTAAAACCTGAACAGACATTGTGCCCGCAGCCCCAGTATACCTGTGCAGCAAATCGCGACCGTGGAGGGTTAGACGCGAAAGTGATATTGAGGTTTGGGTTTGGGGCTGGCAGTAGCGCATCGGCAGCGAATTAAAAACGTCTATACTGAAGCGTCGCTGAGAGGAACAAGAGCGCAATGAGTAAATGGGCTACTTTACTGCTTCTTTGGGGAATTGCATGGCCGGCATTGGCGGACAAAAGCCTGTCGATTGAACAGATGGAGGAGACACTTTTCAAGCTGCAAGGAAAACCCGACGGGAAGGTGGCCGGGGAGCTTGAAGGAATGCAGGTGACGGAGCGGGTAAGCCCGGCGAGGCTGGCGCGCTGGGAGTCTGATTTCCCGGGCAAGCGTACTCAAGAACAGCTGATGAAGCTGGCCGACATGAGCGCATTTCTGAATCCGCCGGCAAGCGACGTTCTTCGCGATCCTCCGCCCGACATGGAAACCCAGCAGCACATGGTGGCGCTTGCTGTCGAATATGTGAGGATTTCGACCGTGCGGCTGCCGAACTTCTACGCGACCCGCGAGACCACGCACTTCGAAGACACTCTTTCTCACAGAGTTGAATACAGTTACTCGGGATCGACTGCGATGGATGCGCACGGGACGCAGACCTCGCTCCCAACGCAAACTCCGGGGTCGGGCACCACCACCGAATACAGGGGACTGCACAGCACAGGCGAATTCGAAATGACGGTGACCTACCGCGACGGGCACGAAGTGCTGAACGAAGACGCGGGCAAACGGAATCAAGAGGAAGAAATGGTCAGGGGACTCACTTCGAGCGGTGAGTTTGGGCCCATTCTCGGCAAAGTGATCAGCGATGTGTCCCATACCGGAGTGAGCTGGCTTCGATGGGAGGAAGGAAATGGCGAGCCTGCGGCCGTGTTCCATTATGAGGTGCCCGCGAATCAATCGCATTTCAAGATAGGAATCAACGTTGAGGGAAGACAACAGGCTGTTTTTCCCGCATACAAGGGAGAGATCAAGATCGATCCGGCGACGGGCCAGATTCTGCGGCTGAGCGAAGAGGCGGATCCAGATCCGGCGAACGCGGGACTGCGGGCAGCGATCGTAATCGACTACGCGCCGGTAAAAATCGGCGATCAAAGCTACATCTGCCCTGTGCGAGGCGTGGCGTTTTCCATGATTCCCGTACCGGGTGGAGCGGATGAAGCGGCGAGGCCGGTGCAGGTGAATCTGAATGATGTCGCTTTCACTCACTATCACGAATTCGGCTCCGAGGCGCGGATCGTGGCGAACGCAAGCCCCTCCGGCGAGAACAGCGCAGCAAGCGCGAGCGGAGCGCCGGGCGCGGAGAACTCTCAGGGTGCTGCGACGGCGGGTACGCCCGCGGAGGCAACCAGTGGACCGGCTGCGCCCGCAACTGCAGCGAGCACAAACGCGCCCGCTGAGGCAGCGTCGAGCGCAACTCCCCCGGCAGCGGAAGATGCAGCCGCGACGCCAGCGGCAAACCCCGCGCCCTCGCCAGAGGCGACAAGCGCTCCGGCAGCGAATTCGGCCGGCAATGCTGCCGATACTCCGGCAGGTTCTGTTCCCGCGACCGCGGCCTCGAACGCACCTCCGGCAGGCACTTTGTTCCATGCGCAGTCCAGGCTGGTTGTGCTCGATGTCTCCGTAAGCGATCACGACAAGCCCGTGGAAGGATTGGAATGCGGCCGGTTCCACGTGTTTGAGGATGGGCATGAGGTGCCCATTGAGTCGTTTGAAGAGAACGAACCGCCGCCGAGCGTAAAAGTTGCCGAGGCTCCTGTGTTGCCGCCGGATACGTATTCGAACGTGCCGGTTTATCCGGAGGCCAGCGCAGTGAACGTGCTCCTGCTGGATGCCCTGAACACTCCGACTGGCGACCAGGAACAGGCCCGGAAGCAGATGATCGCCTACATCAGCACCATCAAGCCGGGAACGGCGCTTGCGATTTTTACGCTCTCGTCGCGGTTGAGGATGGTGACGGGATTTACGACGGATGTGGCGAAACTGAAACAGGCGCTCGATTCCCGAAAGCCCAACGAACGGTCGATGGCCGACGTGGGCGCCAATTCAAGCGAGAGCATGGCCTCGAGCCTGGATCAAGCGGCATCGAGCATCGCGACGAGCAACGATCCGGGAACGCGATGGATGGTCGGCCAGATTCAGCAATTCGCAGCCGATAACCAGGCGTATGAAGCCGACCAAAGAGTGACGATGACGCTTAACGCGTTTAGCGACCTGGCTCGTTTTCTCGCGGCGATTCCGGGGAAGAAGAATCTGATCTGGTTTGCAGGGTCATTCCCGATCAGCCTCAGTCCGGATGCGATGCTCTCGACTCAGATGAAGGACGTGAAGGATTACTCCATCGATGTGAGGCGCGCAAGCGCACTGCTTTCTTCGGCGCGAATATCGGTGTACCCGGTGGACGCGCGGGGGCTGATGGTGTCGCAAACCGCTTCAGCGGATTACACTCCGGCGCTGACGATGATTCAAGGCACGGCCGGCACGGTTAACAGAGACAACAATCAGTTTTCCGAGCAGAATTCGCAGGACCAGAGCACGCTGAGCAGTATCGCGGCGGAGACAGGCGGCCGGGCTTTTGCGAACGGCAACGGCCTGAAAGAAACGGTGGCGAAGATCGTCGCGGACGGATCGAGTTATTACTCAGTGAGCTACGTTCCGCCGGATGAAGCGGGCGGCAAGCACAGTGACGAGTTCCGCAAGATTGAGGTGAGGATAGACGGAGGCAAGTATCAACTGTCGTACAGGCGCGGCTACTTCAGCGACCAGGAGGATCAGAATGCGAGCCAAGGCGGACCGGTCCCGGCGGAAGTAACTTCCGCAGCCCTATTGGGCGCGCCGCCCGCGACGCAAATTCTGTTTCAGGCCCGAGTTCTGCCTGAAGGAGATCCCGGCATCGGGGGACCGCTTCCCGACAAGAATCTGAAGGATAATCCGACCAGCGCGTTCAAGGGTGCGCAGCATCCTTATGTTGTGGATCTGGGCGTGCAACCTGGTGACCTGAATTTCGCGGAGGGACCAGGCGGTGCACAGACCGCGCACCTTGCGATTGCGCTGGTGGCATACGACAAGGATGGGCAGCCGGTGAATTCGCTGGGGCGGCAATTCGCGCTCTCGCTTCCGCCCGCGCAACTTGAGCGGCTCAGTGCAGCGGGCAGAGGGATTCCGGTTCGCGTGATGCTGAACTTGCCGGCCGGCGCGATTGTGGTGCGAGCGGTGGTCTACGACCCATCAACCGCCAAAGTCGGATCGATTGAGGTTCCAGTCGATGTGCCGAGCGAAGCGGCCGCCTCTTCGAAGTAAGCGCCGCAATCGCCAAGCTGAAATCCCCGCCTTGGAGATCGGTAATCCTGCTCTGCGAGTGTGATCCGGAGTGGGCGCGCGCATGTGACGGGCGCCCATGCCGGACTTTGCTTTGGGTTGTAGGATGGGCGCATAGATCTCAAGTTCGAAGGAGAGTGGGAACATGTTTGGCCTGCGAAATCTTCTTTCATCTTTCATTCTGGTTGCGACATTGGCAGGGGCGGGTTTGAGCACGGCGCAAGCACAGTTGCTGGAGCCGGCGGCGCCTTCGCAAACGCCGAATCCGCTGGCCGATTCGACCGTGAAGCCGGGTAAGATGCAGCTCTACGATTTGGAAGCACGCTTTGCGAAGGATGTTTTGGAGCGCGGAGGAGCTGGATTCGCGGCATGGTTTGCGGACGACGGGGTGGCGCTGGGAAACGGTGTTGCGCCCTTGATTGGGAAGGTGGCGATTGCCAAATCGGCAGACTGGTCGCCAAAGGACTATCAGCTCACATGGACTCCGACCGACGCCATGATGGGACCGTCCGGCGATATGGGCTACACGTGGGGCCATTTTGAGGGGCACAGCAAGGACGCGAACGGAAATCCGGTGCTCACCACCGGGCGCTATATCACGATGTGGCGCAGGGAGCCGGACGGAAGCTGGAAAGTAGTCTTAGACGCGGGCGCAAACGAGCCCGCAGCCGCAGGCGATTGCTGCAAACTGCCAAATCAGTGATTGGTGGACAGTGGGCGGCAAATGCCAGACTAGGAACATCCAAACAGCAAACAGCCAATCTTGACCACCGCAAACGGTGTGCGGCGATGTTTGCGATGGAGATGGTGACGAACGCAGCAGAGTAACAGGCCGAAGAGTGTCCATAGTAATCAAGTAATAGATCGATTGGTGCGCGAAAACGCGGGTACTTGAGTTGTACAGCTTTTTCCTTCAACTCACCGGATAGTGGAAGAGCCAAGTTAATCAATCTCTTTGATACTGGCTGCAAGAGCAGGCTCTCGGTACATATATCTATATGGGGACTACAGTCGGTTCGCACGGGGGAGAGAACCAGGTTGGAGCGGTGCGCCCGGAGATAGGAATCTTCGATCGCAATCCCGATCCCGCGCTGGACGAGCTTGTTGAGCTCGCAGCGGTGTTGTGCGACGCCGACTATGGCTACATCGGCTGGATGGATTTCAACCGACTTTGGTTCAAAGCGCGATTCGGGTTCAAGGCGACCGATCAGCCTCGCGCCAGCACCGCGTGCCAGTGGATGCTGGAGACAGGCGAGCCAATGC
Organism: uncultured Occallatibacter sp.; assembly: GCA_964533905.1. GTDB lineage: Bacteria > Acidobacteriota > Terriglobia > Terriglobales > Acidobacteriaceae > Telmatobacter. Next base: position 79,640 of record CAZHOO010000003.1, read on the forward strand.
TGATTGCGGACGCAAGCCAGGATCCGCACTTTCCGCCCGAGGGCATTCCACTACCGGGCGCCAATCCATGCCTTTCTTATGCGGCGGTTCCGCTCTTCTCGAGCGACGAACACCTGATTGGCACAATGGCAGTGCTGTCACAGAAACCAGATCAATTCAAGCTGGAACACTTGACCCTGTTGGAAATCCTGGGCCGCCAGGCTGTGACGCGGCTGGAGCTGTATAACCGCATCCGGCTTCAGGAGCAGGCGCAGCGCCAACGGCAGCGCACTGAGCGCGCGTTGGCGATTGAGCGCTGTTTTGTTGCCGCGACGCTGGACTCGATTCCGGCGCTGGTTACGGTGCTCGATACGGCGGGGCGCGTCGTGCGCATGAATTATCCATGCGCGCAACTGACGGGATTGAGCCTCGCGCATGCCGTGGGCCGTCCGTTTGTGGACGAGTTTCTTGAAGTTGAGGATCGCGGATGGGCGGCGGCCAAGCTGCGCGAAGCGTCGGCAGGGCAGGCGTCGGGACCGCATGAAACGATCTGGCGCGCAGCCGGTGGCGAAGGCCGCCGCGTGAGCTGGACACTGCGCCCGCTGCTGGGGCCGAGTGGGGAAATCCAGTACCTGATTGTGAGCGGCCAGGACGTAACCGACCAGCGCGAGATGGAAAAGACGCTGCTCAAGAGCGAGGCGCGCTATCGCGAGGTGGTTGAAAACAGCCTTGGCTTTGTCTTCACCTGCTCCATGGAGGGGCGTCTCACCTCGCTGAACGCGTTCACGGCCGAGACGCTCGGATATCGCGCCGAAGCGTTGGTGGGACGCATGCTGACCGAGCTGATGGACCCTGAGGGAGCGGCGGCATTCCAGGATTGCCTGAATACGCTGGAGAGCGCGGAAGAGTGGCAGGGCGCTTTACCGCTGAGGCGGAGCGATGGAGTTTACCGGCGCATCGCGGTGCGCAGCCGGCGCATGCAGCTTCCTGGCGAGCGGCCATTTGTGTTGAATCACGGCATGGACGTGACCGAACAATACGAAGCCGAAGAGGCGCTGCACATGGCGACGCGGCAGCGCGAGCTGATATTGGAAGCCGTAGACGATGGGATTTTCGGCATGGATCTTTATGGCAAGGTGACCTTCATCAATGAAGCGGGAGCCAGATTGCTGGGATACGCGGCGGATAGCCTGGTGGGCCGCGATCTGCATGATGTGATCCATCACAGCCACGCCGACGGAACTCCTTATTCGCGATCGACCAGCCCGATTTTGCAGGCTCTTCGCCGTTGCGAGCCGATCCGCATGCGGGACGAAGTATTTTGGCGCCAGGATGGATCTGCGATTCCTGTTGAGTACAGTGCGACCCCGCTCCTTGAGGAAGGCCAAGTCTGCGGCATGGTGGTGGCGTTCCAGGACGTGAGCGAGCGGCGACGGCTGGAGAAGATGAAGGACGAATTCATCTCAACGGTAAGCCACGAATTGAAGACGCCGCTGACTTCACTGCGCGCGTCGCTGGGATTGATTCAATCGGGCACCCTGGACAAGCGGCCGGAGAAGCAGCGCCAGATGATCGATATGGCGATCGGAAATTGTGACCGCCTGGTGCGGCTCGTCAACGACATTCTGGATTTCGATCGCGGAGAAAAAGGGAGGCTGCCGCTGAATCGAGAAGCGGTGGATCCGATGACGCTGTTGCGGCGCGCGGCCGACATTGCTCACACCGCGGCAACGCAGGCGCGGATCGAGTTCCGATTCGACGTGAATGCGGCGCCGGTTTTCGCGGACGAGGAGCGTGTGTTGCAGGTTCTAAACGAGCTGATAGGCAACGCGATCAAGTTTTCCTCGCCGGGAACTGCGATTCGGCTGGCGGCTTGGAACGTTGACTCAGTTGCTCCAGGAGCAGGTCAATCGGAAGGGGGCGCGGTCTGCTTCATGGTCGAAGACCAGGGGCGCGGCATCGATCCGGAGAAACTGGAGCGAATCTTCGATCGATTCGAGCAGGGCGATGCATCGGACTCGCGCGCGCTGGGCGGAACGGGTCTTGGACTGGCGCTGTGCCGGAGCATCGTGGAGCAGCACGGCGGCCGCATCTGGGCTGAAAGTGAAGTGGGCAAGGGAAGCAGATTCCTGTTTACGCTGCCGGCGGCAACCAGGAATAACGCGCAGTAGGTCCGATCGTCGCCCCGACCTGGGGACGGCGTCTCGTCGGACGCGCTATGAGACACTGGCATCGGCGGCATTCCCCGCTCCAGAAAAGCGGTCGCCGGTTCATCCTGCATGGGCGTCTATACACGATTTTCCAACTTACTGTTTGGCAAGCCTCTGCCGACTACCGCGGAGCGTGCCGAGTGCATTGGACCGCTGGCTGGGATCCCTGTGTTCGGGCTCGATGCATTGAGCTCGGCTGCGTACGGGCCCGAAGCGGCGCTGACGCTGCTGATCCCGCTTGGCTTAATGGGCGTGAAGTACATCGTGCCCGTGAGCTTCGCCATTGTGATTCTGCTGACGATTGTCTATTTCAGCTATCGGCAGACGATCGAGGCCTATCCGCGCGGCGGAGGCTCCTACACCGTTGCCAGCCAGAACCTGGGCGAGGGCGCGGGATTATTGGCGGCGGCGGCGCTGATGATCGACTATGTGCTGACTGCATCGGTGGGCATTTCTGCCGGTGTGGGCGCGCTCATATCAGCCGTGCCCAGCTTGCAGCCGCACACGCTGGAGATTTGTCTTGTTGTGCTGGCGCTTTTAACCCTTGTGAACATGCGCGGAGTGCGCGATACGGGCGTGGTGTTCATGATTCCAACGTATTTGTTTACGGCAACGCTGCTGATTGTGCTCGCAGTCGGCGGATGGCAGGTGGTGCATGCAGCCGGGCATCCCATGCCTGTGACGCGGTTGCCCGCGATTCCGGCGGCTACGCAGATGTTCAGCTGGTGGTTGATTCTGAAAGTGTTCTCATCGGGTTGCACGGCGATGACGGGCGTGGAGGCGGTGAGCAATGGCGTGATGGCCTTTCGCGAGCCGACACGCAAGAACGCCAAGACGACGCTGACCATCATCATCGCGCTCTTGATCGTTTTGCTCGCCGGCATCGCGCTATTGTGCCGAGCCTATGGTATTGCCGCCACCGATCCCGGCAAGGCGGGATACGAGAGCGTGCTCTCGATGCTGACGCGCGCTGTGATGGGGCATGGCTTGTTTTATTACCTGACCATCGCTTCAGTGCTGCTGGTGCTGGCATTAAGCGCGAACACGGCCTTCGCCGATTTTCCACGGCTGACAAGAGCCATTGCAGTCGACAACTACATGCCTCACGTTTTTCTCATTCGCGGGCGGCGGCTGCTGTATTCGTGGGGCATCTACGTGCTGGTAGCGCTGACGGCGTTGCTGCTGATTCTATTCGGCGGCGTCACGGACCGGTTGATTCCGCTGTACGCAATCGGTGCGTTCATGGCATTCACGCTGTCGCAGGCGGGGATGGTGATGCACTGGAAGCGCCAGGGCGGGGCCACGCGAAACATGATTGTGAACGGCGTAGGCGCGCTGGCGACGGGAGTCACCACGATCGTGGTTCTAGTTGCCAAGTTCGCCGAGGGTGCGTGGATCACAGCGCTGCTGGTGATCGTAATGATCCTGTTCATGCGCACTGTGAATCGCCACTATGTGCGCGTGAATCGCGAGATCGATTTGGATCGGCCGTTCATTCCCGCGGAAGTAAGCGAGCCGATTGTCGTGGTGCCCATCGATCGATGGAGCCGCATCAGCGAGAAGGCTCTGTCGTTCGCGCTTTCGATGTCGTGCGACATTCACTGCGTGCACGTGGAGACGAGCGATGTGCCCGATTCATTTTGCGATACGTGGGACAAAGACGTTGTGGCGCCGCTGAAGGCGGCTGGCCGCTGCGTTCCCAAGCTTGTGAAGCTCAAATCGCCCTTTCGCTATGTTCTTTACCCGATCGTGGACTACGTGCTGAGTGTGGAGCGCGAGCGCGCGAACTGCAAAGTGTGTGTTTTGGTTCCGGAGCTCGTGGTCCGCCGCTGGTGGGAAGGGATGTTGCACAACCGGCGGTCGGATCTGCTGAAGGTGATCCTGCTGATGCGCGGCAACCGGCGCATCGTGGTGATCAATATCCCCTGGTACCTGGAGAAGGGATGATCTGCGAGCCGCTGCGGGGGCGTCCTTTCGCGCAAATTCCAGTCAAAGAATGAAGCACTCTCAGCACCGTCGGGCTTCGTGAAAGGCGGGGGGAGAGGATAGTCTAGAGGGGTACCGGAAACCAGCCTGGATGTATGCTCCGGAGCCGAAGTCCGGATGCGGAAGGGCTTGTTTGCGCACCGGTACCGATTGAGGAGAAGTTCAAGTTGAAGAGGACGCTGCTGTTCTTGCTTTTGGCCGCGGTTACGGCCGCGGTCGCGCCGAAAAATGCGATCGGCCAGGTGAACCCGGACGAGGCGCCTGGCGCGGCGCAAGCCGCACCCAAGTACGAAGTCTTTGCGGGCGTGGCTTATTCCCGCATCAGGCAGGTGACCGAGTCGTACAGCGGATTGGTGGGCGGAAAAGTTTCCGTGTCCCGTGATTTTGGAAAATATTTCCAGGTGATGGGAGCGGGAGACTACTACAAGTATGGAACCGGTCACTCCGACATCCCAAACAAGGGCGACCCGTCAATCTATACCTTTCTGGTTGGTCCGGCGCTTCATGCCACGCTCTATGGAAACCTGAGCGGAGTGATCTTCGGCGAGATCGGCGGCGAACATACCGGAGGCGAACACATCACTCCCAGCATCTCTTTCGCGGGCGGATTTGGCGGAGGATTGGCCTACAATCTGAACCGCAGATTCGCGGTGCAACTGACCGGAGACCGCGTCGCCGCATCGTTCTCGCTGCCCAATAATAATCCGGTGCTGGCTAACTCAACGAGCCGCACGTGGAATGCGCGCGGGACATTCGGGATCGTGTACAGATTCTGAGGCCGTGACGGCGAATCGATAATGGGGATGCTTCGGCATCCCCATTTTCTTTGGGAAAGCTGACGTTCATTTCGGGGATGAGCGGGAACGGCGGCGTTCTGTTCGAAGTTCAGGCGCATGCGGGACCGTGCGTTGCGCGATCGGGCGAGGATTAGCCCGGCAGATCGTTGATTGCAAGCTTGCCCTCCGCCATGCGCGCGGCAAGGCGCATGGCAGCCTTCATATTTGTAGCGTCGGCCTGGTTGCGGCCGGCGATGTCGAATGCGGTCCCATGATCGACGGAAGTGCGGATGATGGGAAGTCCCAGCGAGACGTTCACCCCGCCTTCGAAGTCAATCAGCTTCATGGGAATGTGACCCTGGTCGTGGTACATGGCGACGATGAGGTCGAATTCACCGCGCAGGGCGCGAACGAAGATGGTGTCGGGTGAGTGTGGGCCGGAGCAATCGATGCCGAGAGCGCGCGCTTCGGAGATGGCGGGAGCGATGGTCTCGGCATCCTGATGGCCGAAGAGCCCGTGCTCGCCGGCGTGAGGATTGAGGCCGCAGACTGCGATGCGTGGCGCGGTGCGCCGCAGCCAGAGCAGCGCATCGTTGCCGAGCTGGATGGTTTGAACGATCCGCGCATGGTCAAGCCGGCAAGCCTGCTCAAGAGGAATGTGCGTCGTGACGTGAACCGTTGCCAGCTTCTCAGAGTAGAGCAGCATGCGTGGCTCGGGCGCGCCGGTCAGCTCGGCGATGTACTCGGTGTGGCCAGAGAAGTGCTTGCCTGACAGTGTGACCGCTTCCTTGTTGAGCGGCGCGGTGACCATGGCATCGGCCTCGCCGTTCATGCACAGTTCAACCGCGCGCCGGACGTAAGCGACAGCGGCGAGACCGTAATCGGCGCCGAGCCGGCCGAATTCGACCTGATGATCGGCGGCGAGGGAGCCGGTTTCGATCAGTGAGCATGGCAACGTGCGGGGATCGATTCCGGTGACGCGCTGAGCGGCATTGAGTGCGGCCGAATCGGCGATGAGAAGCCAGTGCGCGAGCGCAGAGACCGTGTCATCCTGGAGTGCCTTGAGGGCGATCTCCGCGCCCACGCCGGCCGGGTCTCCAATGCAGATGGCGATGCGAGCGAGCCTGGTCATGCGTGGCCCTTTAGAGCGGCGAGTATGTCACGAAATACCGTTGGTGAGCCGAAGCCGCCAGACTTGGTGACGACCGTCAATCCGTGCGCGTCGCCGCCCTGCACTGTGCCCCAGGGAATGCCGGGAGCGAGTTCACCCAGGAGAATAAAGGAGTGCGCGCCGAGCGCATGAACCGCAAGCTCGGCGGTTTCGCCGCCGGTGAGAACGAGAGCCTGCGGAGCATAAGAGCGGAATGCTGAGCGAATGCGGGCGGAGGCGCCGAAAGAAACGTGGAGGCGGAGGAGCCGAAAGCTGTCTGAGTCGGTCGAACCGAGCTCCTCAAGCTGGAGTTTAGTGACCGGATGCGATGTGCCGACGACAAGCAACGTGCGCTCGGCTGGCGGAACAAGGGCAGTCATGGGGCGCGCCGGAACGAGTGCGGCGAGCGCCTGCGCGAGCCCGGCAGAGCCTGCGTAGAGCAAGCCCGGGACGTCCTTCGCGGCACGTGCCAGAGCATCAAGTTCGGCTTGATGGGCGCTATCGCAGATCAACAGAGTTTTTCCGGCATCGAGGGCGGGCGCGAGCTCGCGGGCGTGCGAAACGTGAAAGATGCGGCCGCGGGCCGTAAGCGGGAAGAGCTTTTCGAGGCGGATTTGAGTGTTTTGCCCGGCGGCGTCCTCGATCTCGAGGGTTCCGTCGTGAACGGTGCGCCCGGCGGCGGGAAAAGCCGGCGCGAACAGTACGGCGCGCGTATCAAGCGTGCGATGCGCGGCCAGCAGTTCGGCGCCGAGGGGGCCGCGCGCGGCGGAGTCAACTTTTTTGAAGAAGAGTGAGTTGGGATCGCCGGCCAGAGCGGTGCACGCCTGCGAGACGGCACGGGCCGCGCGGTTGGCCGCCAGAGCGCGCGAGTTCGTGCTGAATGCCTGCACGGATTCCGGAGTTGAGAACTCAACGCTCGTGCCGAACCAGACGCGAACCGACCGGCCGCTGCGGAGGAATGCGGCTCCGGCGTCGCAGGCGCCGGTAAGATCGTCGGCGAGAAGAACAATGCGGCCTGAATGCGGATCGGCAAATGAAGGTGGAACGAAGTCCGGGATGCGGGCTTCGGGCATTTCAGGAGACCTCTCTGGTTCCGAGGATATACCGCTTTGAACCGATTCGAGGCGGGGCGCGAGCCGACGGGAAGCGCTTTACAAAACCAAGGTAATTCCGAGATGGTTGAGGAGATGAATCGCAGGAAGTTTTGCCTCACCGCAGCAGCCACCTTTGCCGCAATCCGCAGCAGAACATTCGCACAAACTGCGTCAATGGCTCCGGCCGGCGGGCCGCTCATTACGCTGAAAGAGGTCGAAGCGATCGACCGCGACAGGATTCTGCGCGCGGCCGATGAGTATTTGACCGCGCCGCCGATCACGATCACGGCGTCGTCTTCGCCGCGCAGCAAAGGCGGCAAGCACGACTACTTTTCCGAGGCGGACTACTGGTGGCCTGACCCGAAGAATCCCGGCGGCCCGTACATTGAGCGCGACGGATATTCCGATCCGCAGAACTTCAACGATCATCGCCTGGCGCTGATCCGGCTGAGCTTGATTGTGCCGGCACTGACGGCGGCTTGGCTCCTGACCGAGGACAAGCGATATGCCACAGCTGCAGCGGATCATCTGCGCGCCTGGTTTCTTTCGCCGGACACGCGCATGAACCCGTCGCTCGACTATGCGCAGGCGGTGTGGGGACATTCGACGGGGCGGAGTTACGGGATCATCGACACGCTGCACCTGGTTGAAGTGACGCGCGCGGCGCGGCATCTTGAGGCGGCGCAGGCTATGACACCTGCCGAGTTTGCCGGCCTGCGCGAGTGGTTCACTGAATACCTGCTCTGGATGCGCGCCTCACCCAACGGACAGGAAGAGGAAGCCGCGAAAAACAATCACGGAACATGCTGGACGGTGCAGGCAGCGGCGTTTGCGGCGTATATCGGGAACGAGAATGCGATGTCAATGTGCCGCGCGCAATTCCGCGATCATCTTTTGCCCGATCAGATGGCGCCCGACGGAAGTTTCCCGCTCGAGCTGAAGCGCTCGAAACCATACAACTACTCGCTCTTCAACTTGGACATGATGGCGATGGTGTGCGTGATCGCGTCGGCATCCGGCATGTCGCCGAACGGCGCGACAAACAACCTTTGGCAGTTCGCGCTGACGAACGGCAACACGTACAGGAAGGCTGTCGAGTTCATGTTTCCGTTCATCGACGACAAGAGCAAGTGGCCCTTTCCGCACGACGTGGAGTATTTTGACGATCTGCCCAATCGGCAGCCGAGCCTGCTCTTCGCGGGACTGGTCTACCATGAGCCGAAGTACATCGAGCTCTGGCGCAGGCTGCCGGCCGAGCCGAAGACCCCCGAGATCATCCGCAACTTCCCGATTCGCCAGCCGGTGCTGTGGCTGCAAGGGGTGTGACGGCAGGGACGGGGAAGCAAGGGCAACGGAAACGAGAGGGCGGAAAAATATCGTGCCCTTCCCGAAGGAAAGGCACGATGTGCGTGCGCTTGTCTACTCGCGCTAGTTCACAGTGACGGTGAAGGTTTGTGACGCAGGGGGCGCACTCGGCCCGGGACTGCCTTGCGATGTCACCGTAAAGGTGTAGGTTCCCGCGGTGGTGCCAGGGATCGTGGTCGTTCCGCCGCCGCTGCTGCCGCCGCCGCAGGCTTCCAGACTGCCAAGCGCGATTAGCAACACGATCATGCCCAGCATGGCGCGCCAGGCTTTGCGCCGCGCAGGGATGCCGAAGAAGACCAGCAGGGCCAACAGCGCGCCACTGCCTGCGTCCACCAATCCGTTGCTGGCCGATTTTTTGACAGCATCCGACTCGATCGTGGCAGGGGTGGTACTTACCGCGAGCGTGGCGGTGCCGGATGTGGTCGAGGCGCTGAGCGTGATCGTCCCGCTGGGCGAGCAAGTAGGCAGGTTGACTGCCCCGCTTGGCGAAGTCGTGAGCGCGCAGCTCAGGGAGACGGTGCCTGCGTAGCCGCTGCTGCTGGAGACGGTTGCGGTTGCATTGGCTGTTGCACCTGGCGCGATGGTCGCCGGTGAAGTGATGGCGCCGAGCGCAAAAGTCCCGGTGGATGTGGTTGTTCCTGAGACCGTGACCGTGGTGCTCGTGCCTGCAACGGCATAGTTGGAGTCACCGCTATAGGTGACCGTCAGAGTGACGGTGCCGGCAGCGGTGAAGGTGTTGGAGGGAATTGTGAAGGTTGTGGTCCCACCAGTGAGAGTCTGCGTGGAGTTGTAGTCGTCCTCGTTGGCCTGGAGAATGACGCTGCCGGTGGGCTTGGCGCCGGAGCCGGAAACGGTAACGGTGACGGTCAGACTCTGGCTTTCGGTAATGGAATTGACGCCATTCAGGCCGATCGCCACCGTGGCGGCGTTAGTTCCCGTAGTGACGCCGGAAGCGGCAGTCCAGCCGTTGACGACGTTGGCGATATTCAGCGAGCCGAGACCGCTTGCCTGGTCATACCCGGTTGCGGCGCTAAAGCCGTTCAAGGTCCCGATTGAATCGCCGCTGTTGACAACGGTGCAATTTGGCGAGGCGTTCGCGGCCCCTCCCGCAGTCCTCACCCAATACCCGGTGCTGGGATCGTACTCTGCTCCGCCTTCGATCACGGAGCTGGTGGGAGCGCAGGCCATCGCGTTGGTTCCCGTGTCGATGTCGTTGAAGTAGCAACCGCTGGAGGCAGATCCCTTTTCGGCCGAGCAGTTTGCATAGGTCTGCTTTCCGGCGAGGTTGTAGAGCTCCGCGTTGGGATTGCCTTGCGCAGCTCCGGCTTTCTGGTTGATGAGGGCCATCACGCCTGCCATTTCCGGTGTGGCGACCGAGGTTCCGCCGACTTCCAGGGCGCCGCCGGTACTGGTGCTGGTCCCGTTCACCACGCTGCCAGTTACGCTGACATTTGTGCAGGATGCCCCGTCATTGGAGACGCAGATCAACGTGGCGCTGTCGAGGGTGCCGTCGCCGGCAAAGAAGCTCACGTCGGGCAGGTCGCGCACCCCATCGGCAGGAACGCCGAGGCTTGCCGCCGAAGTCTGCCAGCTTGGCTTGGGCCAACCATTATTAACCAGAGTGAGGTTGTCGTAGGTCGATCCGGTGCTCGTGGCGCCGACGGTGCATGAGGGGCTGTCAGAAGTGTCGGCGTTATTGACCACGCAGTTGCTGGCGCCACCGGAGCCGCCGACAGTGTCTACGTATTCCACCAGCGGATCGGTGCCGTACTGCTCATTGAGTGCAATGAGCCCCGACGAGCTGCCGTAAATAAAACTGCACGATTCCTCAGGCGTTGAACCCCCGCTCGAGGCACCCAGGTACGTAGCACTGCTTTCCACGTATGCCGCGTTGATGGGGTTTTCACAGGAATCGTTCCATGGCGTCTCTGGCACGTAGCTTTTGGCGGACGCCTGCTGGCTGCTGTTGCTGGTGTTCCAGTAGACGGCTGCGTTGGAGCTGGAGCAGCCCTGGATATCCCCCGCGTTGGAGCCGCTCTGGACGACGGTGGGCTGGCACCAACTGAAATCGGTGCCGCCGACGGCCGTGTCATATGGTGAGGACGCGAAACCACTGACGGTCGTACCGTACTGCGCTTCATAAGGATTGCCGATTCCATCGAGGCCCTGGTCGCAGGAGGCCGAGCCGGAGTCGCCCGTGGCGGCAAAGACGGCGATGCCTGCGGCAGCCGCGGTCTGCCACAGATTGTTATAGGCGACGTTAGAGGCGGTGCCGTTGAAGAGTTCGCACTCTCCGTAACTGAGGCTGATAATGCGCGAACCGTAGACCGCCGTGCCAGAGACGGAGACATTGTCAATCACCCACTGAGCGCCATCGAAGAGGGGATCGTTGGTGGGAGTGGTCTGGTTGTTATAGGCATCGGTGACCAGCACAATCTGCGCGCCGGTAGCCACGGCGCCGGACCACTCGACATCGAGCGAGTTCTCGTCGAGGTCACCGCCATTGCAGGCATTGGTACCGCCGGTGCAGATGCCAGGGTCGCCGTCGGGGCCGTGTGCGATCACAGGGGTCTTGCCGGCAGGGAGGCCGAAGGCACTCTTGAAGCTGGAGACGTCGGTGAGATCGATGTCGCTGGTGCCGATGATGGAGATGGTCTGGCCGCTGCCGGTGATGCTGCTGGTCCAGAGCGGAGTCAAGTTGTACATGGTGGCGAAGTCATAGGGCGCCACGTCTTCTTCGACGGCTGTTGAGCCGCCGTAGGGGAAGTAAAAGTTCGGTTGGGGCGGGGAAGTGGAATTGGCCGAGGTGGCAGGAACGGGCACCCTGAGGGCCCCGCGGGCGAAACCGGCAAGGGACGAGGTTTGCTGACCGCTGGCAGTCCAGTTGGGCTGTTTGACCCAGCCGTGAGCGTCGGGGTTGAACTGGACCTTGTTGCCCAGGTGGTGCATGGGATGGGGCAGGAAGTTGTGCAGGCCTTTGACGCCGGCAACAACGGGCGCCAAGGCAGCGGGGATCTGAACATCGGTCAGATTGGCAATGTGCAATTTGCCGTTGACCGACAGGCTATGAATTTGCGTATGGAAGACGCTTTCAACCTGGCCGGCCGTGCCGCGGAACTGGATGGTCATGCCGTCAGCCCCAACATTGGTGACCGTGAAGCCGTGGCCGCTGAGCCAACTCGAGAGGGTGGAGATATCGGCCTGTGCGGGGCCGAACTCCTGCCCGATCTGTTGCGGCGTGAGCCACTGGTGAAAGTTTGGAGAGCTCTGGTCATACTCGCCGGCTACGAAGGCGTCGAAAGCGGCTTGCTGGTCGGCGCTGCGGCTGAGCACCAGGGTAAGGCCGGTCATGGGAAGATCGGCACTCACCTGGCCGCGGTCAGTGGCGCCGATGGTACCGAGGTTAAAGCTGCCGCGGAGCGTGACCAACTGCCTTTCGTCGATGGGCCCGACGATCCGAGCGGTGGGCGCGACGCTTTGCGCCATGGAGGCGACGGAACACAACAAGACACAGGCCAAAGCCCACAACGGGAGCGAGCGTGAATCATTCTGAATGATCATAGGGGGAAAATTCTGGACCCTTTCTGTAGAAAGACCCTTGAACGTGTGAAGAGTTCTTGCGGCCGGGGGAAAAGAATGCAAGCCCCGCCGGTGCAAGGTCACCGCAGAACGGACACATCAAGCCGAATAAGGACGAACAAACCGCCGCCCGCAAGATATAAAGCCAGATAACTCGTTCAGTTAGACGGTGCACAAAGGGGAAGGTTGAAGAACATCGGTTGGAATAGAGCTCGAGCAACAGATTTAAGTGAGTGAATTCGTCAAAGCTACCTGCACGGTTCAGAGGGAGCAAGAACGCCAGACCGCAGCCGGCGTTCGCCAGCCGAACCGAGGAATCGAACGGAGAAATGGGACGGCGATCGGCGATGAGCCAAGCGAGGTTGCAATAGACAATTGATTTCTGATCATATATTATTCGGCTTTTCGACCGAAATCCATACGTTCCCTTGAGTGGCTTGGGGGCGTGCTCTTGCGAAGCGCCGGCTCCGCAAAAAGCAGACCGCAGATAACCTAAACAGGACTTACATGGGCGGCGGGAAGGGATGAAGCAATTGGAATCGAGCAAACAGGAAATTGCCTTCAAAGCGCTGGACGGTTTTCGCATCGAGATTCCGTCCTGGGGGTTCGCCAACACCGGTACGCGCTTTGGCAAATTCATGCAGCCCGCAGCGGCGGCGACCATCCAGGAGAAATTTGCCGACGCGGCTGAGGTGAACCGACTGTCAGGGGTTACGCCTACGCTGGCCCTGCATGTGCTGTGGGATCTGCCGGGCGGGTTGAAGGACGTGGCCGTAGTCAAAGAACTGGAGCGGCAGTTTGGCGTTCGCTCGGGATCGATCAACCCGAATCTCTTTGAGGATCAGGAATACAAATTCGGTTCCCTCTGCAACCCGTCGGCAGCGATTCGCGAGCGTGCGCTCGAGCACGTCCTGGGCTCGATTGAAATCGCGAAGGCGCTCGGCGCGCGCGACATTTCGCTGTGGATGGCAGACGGATCGAATTACCCCGGCACGCAGAACATGCGCAAGCGCATTGGCTGGCTTGAGGAGGGGTTGGGCATTGCGCACAGCCACCTCGCGCCGCGGCAGCGTTTGCTGGTGGAGTACAAACCCTTTGAGCCTGCCTTCTACCACACCGATGTCGCCGATTGGGGGATGGCAAGTCATCTGGCGAGGCAGTCCGGGTCGCAGGCGCGGGTGCTGGTGGACACTGGCCACCACTACAACGCGCAGAACATCGAGCAGATTGTTGCGTGGTTGCTGCACACCGGAATGCTGGGCGGATTCCACTTCAACGACCGGCGTTACGCCGACGACGATCTGACCCTGGGCTCCATCGATCCCTACCAGATCTTCAGGATCTTTCACGAGATTCATTGCGCCCAGTTCGACGCGTTGCCCCACGATGTGGCATTCATGATCGACCAGAGCCACAACCTGAAGGGAAAGATCGAAGCGACGATCCAGACCGTGGTAACGGCGCAGGAACTTTACCTCAAGGCTGCCCTGGTGGATCGCGAAAAGCTGGCGGAATTGCAGCAGCGGTGCGAATTGGTCGCCGCGGAAGAGCTTTTTCGCGGCGCTTTCTGGTACGACGTGCGTCCCTTGACGCGCGCGTGGCGCGAAACCCGCGGCCTTCCTGCCGATCCGCTGGAAGCGCTGCGGTCAGGCGGTTATGTTGAGCGGGTGGCGCGCGAGCGGGCAAATCGCAGTACGGCCGTAGACAGTTATGCCTGAACCTGCCGGCGTCCGAACCGCGGGCGGCGGTATGTTTCAATAGGGAAGTCAGGAAAAGGAGACGCGGTTGGCCAAGGCGAAAATCAAGCGGTTGTACCTGATTCCGATTCTCTCCAAGGCGCTCGACGTGATTGAGTTACTGGAGCAGGATCAAACCACCCTGACACTCGAGGATATTTACCAGCGGACCAACATTTCCAAGACCAGTGTTTACCGAATTTTGAAGACGCTTGTGCATCGCGGCTACCTGGCGCAGACGCCGAGCGGAAGGTACCGGCTGGTGTCGCGCCCGCGGCGGTTGCGCTTCGGTTTTGCAGTGCAGAGCGCGGAGATGCCCTTCAGCAACGCCGTTTCGCAAAGCGTCACAGCGGCTGCCTCCGCCGCCGGCGTGGAGCTCATCGTTCTCGACAATCGCTACGATCCCGAAACTGCGGCGCGCAACGCCGAAGAGTTCGTGGCCAAGCGTGTGGACCTGGTGCTCGAATTCCAGGTGGAGGAAGCGGCTGCGCCCCGCGTGGCGCACATCTTCAAGAAGGCCGAGATTCCCATGGTGGCGATCGATGTGCCCCATCCGAACGCAACGTATTTCGGAGTGGATAACTTCGAGGTTGGCTACGAGGCCGCGGCTATCCTGGCGCAGTACGCGCAGCGGCAATGGTCGGGCAAGGTGGAAAGGGTTGTTGGCGTGGGGTTCAGAGAGGCCGGCAGCTTTGTGCAGCACCGCATTACCGGCGCGTTTGACGGAATCCGCGAGCGGTTCAAAGAGCTGACTCCGGATCGATTCGTGCAGATCGAGGGAAGAGGCATGCGCGAAGCAAGCCACAAGGCGATGAGCATGTATCTCCACGAACGAAAGGGCGGGGAGCTGACGCTGGTGGCCGCGACTAACGATACCAGCGCCTTGGGTGTTCTGGATGCGGTGCGCGAGGTGGGCCAGGAGGGGAACTTTGCCATCGTGGGCCAGGATTGCATTCCTGAAGTATTGGAAGAGATGCGCCGGGAATCGAGCGCAATTGTCGGCTCCATTTCGCACGAGGCGGAAACCTATGGCCCGCGTTTAATTCAGCTTGGAATTTCGATCCTTCGCGGGTATACCGTGCCTCCTTATAACTATGTGCACCACCGCGCCGTTTCGCGGGAGACGCTGGGTGAGATGGAAAAGGGGAAACGGGCGCCGGAGAAGGAATCGGCCTATGCCGTGGCAGTGGGATAGGGATCGGAATCCCTCTCTGAGACGATTCATGGGCCACTTGCGGCTGTATCATGAAAGAGCGTTTGGTTCTTCCTCCATTTGAGTTGCCCCTTATGACAATGGCTACGACAGATTCTTCTGTATTGCACTTTCTCGAGGACCGCTGGGATCCCGTTGTGGCGGCCGGTCTCGATGAGCCTGAACTTCTGCGCTACCGCTCCAACCTGCTTGGTTCAGACCTGCGCATTACCAACTTCGCCGGCGGAAACACCAGCTCGAAGGTAATGGAACTGGATCCGCTGACCGGTCAACCCGTGGAAGTGCTGTGGGTGAAGGGATCGGGCGGCGACCTGGGCAGCATCAAGCGCGCCGGATTCGCCACGCTCTACCAGGAAAAGCTGCTGGCGCTGGAGCGCATCTACAAAGGCGTTGAGTTCGAAGATCAGATGGCGGAGATGTATCCGCTGTGCGCCTTCCGCAACAATCCGGTCGCAGCATCCATCGACACCCCGCTGCACGGATTTCTACCCTTTCCGCACGTCGATCACTTGCACCCCGATTGGGCAATCGCGCTGGCCGCGAGCGCCAACGGCAAATCGAAGATGGAAGAGTTCAATCGCGAGTTTGGCCACTCGCTGGTTTGGCTGCCTTGGCAGCGCCCTGGCTTTGAACTGGCGATGATGATGAAGCGCATCGTCCAGTCCGCCGCGGCGGACGGTTGCGATGGAATCGTACTGGGCGGTCATGGGCTCTTTACATGGGGCCAGACGCAGCGCGAGTGCTATTTGAACACGCTGCATATGATCGACGGCATCGGCCAGTTCATCGAGCGTAACGGACAAACCAAGGGAAAGGTGCGCTTCGGCGGCGGGACCGTGCCGGCGCGCGAGGACCGGCGCGAGCTAGCGATCCAGATTGCTCCGTTTCTTCGTGGGCGCATCAGCGCCAGGCAGCGGTTCATCAGCAGCTTTACTGACGCGCCTGACGTGTTGCAATTTGTCGACTCAGCGCACGGCAAAGCTCTGGCGTTCTTGGGAACCAGTTGTCCCGACCACTTTATCCGCACCAAAATCCGGCCTATGTTCGTGAACTGGGGCGCAAACGAGGGCATTGAAGCGCTGAAGACTCAGATCGATTGCGCGCTGGCCGAGTATCTCGACCAGTATCGCCATTACTATCGCACGTTTGCCAAGCCGGATTCACCGGCGATCCGTGACGCCAGCCCCGCTGTGGTGCTGATTCCGGGGCTGGGGATGTTCAGCTTTGGCAAAGACAAGACCGAGGCGCGGATCACGGGCGAGTTTTACGTCAATGCCATCCACGTGATGGAAGGCGCGAGCTTGCTGGGCGAGGGCGAAGTGAAAGGGCCTGTGCCCCAGTGCCCGCCGGGAATGGATCCGGCGAGCTTCAAGGTTTACGACAATTATGTGGCGTTGCCGGCGGCGGAGGCGTTCCGCATCGAGTATTGGGCGTTGGAAGAGGCCAAGATTCGCCGCCGTCCGCCGGAGAAAGAGCTGAGCCGGCGTGTGGCATTCGTCGTGGGCGGCGCCAGCGGCATTGGGCGCGAAGTGGCGAGGCTGGCCGCGTCGCGTGGTGCGCATGTATTTGTCGCCGACCGTAACGAAGAAGGCGTGGCGCGCGTGGCCGGAGAGATTGGCACGATCTCGTCGCCCGAGTTTACCGGCCGCACTGGCGTCGATATTCGCAGCCGCGAATCGATCCGCAAAGCGCTGGGCGAGGCGGCGCTGACCTTCGGTGGCATCGACATTCTCATTAACACTGCAGCGATATTTCCGTCGACGCTGGAGGGCGAGATTGCCGACGAGATGTGGTCCGATACGCTGGCCGTAAACGTGACCGCGAACTACCTTCTCGCCGACGAAGCAGCCAAGATGTTTGAAGAGCAGGGACTGCACGGGAACATCGTCTTTACCAGCTCGGCCAACGCAGTGGTTGCCAAACGCGGCAGTGAGGCTTACGACGTGAGCAAGGCCGCGCTCTCGCACCTGATTCGCGAGCTGGCCGTGAGCATGGCGCCCAACGTGCGCGTGAATGGCATTGGGCCCGCCACCGTGGTCAAGGGATCAATGATGTTTCCGCGCGACCGCGTGCGCGTCTCGCTGCGGAAGTACAATATTCCGTTCCAGGAGTCGTTCAGCGACGACGAGCTTCGAAGCCGCCTGGCCGCGTTCTACGCCGAGCGCACTTTGACGCACAAAGCGATCGGTGCGTCCGACTGCGCGGAAGCAATTCTCTTCCTGGCCAGTCCCCGGGCGCGTTGCACCACGGGCCACGTGATTCCTGTGGACGGCGGCCTGACCGAAGCCTTTGTGCGCTAGAGAAACCGGAGTCTCGCTTTCGTCATGCAAGAAGCTGCGCGTGTTGCCGTCGATTTAGGCGCAGAAAGCTGCCGCGTTTCTCTGCTTCGCTGGATCAACAGCGAACCCGTTGTCGAAGTCATCCATCGCATTCCGAATGGTCCGCAGCGCCACGGCGATTCGCTATGCTGGCCGCTCACGCGCATTCTAGCCGGACTTGAAGAAGGTCTGCGCAAAGCCGCCGCGGCCGCTCCCGAGGGAGTTGCATCGATTGGCGTCGACGGTTGGTCGGTGGACTACGTGCGCCTTGCGCCGAGCGGCAAAATGCTGCGCGAGCCATCCTGCTATCGCGATGAGCGTACGACGGCGACCAAAGAAGCAGCCGACCGTATCATCTCCCCGTTTGACTTGTACCAGCGAACCGGAACCTATCCGCTCAAGATCAATACCGTGTACCAGCTTCTCGCCGATCCTGCTGCGGGAATCGAAGGAGAAGAAAACAGAATCGGACGGAAACAGCAAAAAATTGACCCGGGCGCGCCATGGGTCATGTTTCCGGAGTTTGTTCTTTACTGGTTGAGCGGGCGCCGCGTGGCCGAATACACCAACGCCACACACACCGGGCTGGTGAATCTGAAAACTGGAAACTGGGATGCGGAACTGTTCGCGCTGCTGGGGTTGCCGCTCGAGGCCGCGCCGCCAATCGTCCCATCGGGCACGGTTTTGGGACCGCTGATCGGACCGCTGGCGCAGCTCGACGCCTTTCGTGCCACGCAAATCATCGCGCCGGCCACGCACGACACGGCCAGCGCCATCGCGGGTATTCCTACTGACCTGAGCTCGGCCGCGTACATCAGTTCGGGCACATGGTCGCTGGTGGGCACCATCACGCGGGACCCGGTCACGACGAAACACGCCTTCGACGCCGGCTATACGAACATCGGCGCGGCTGCCGGCGGACTCTTGTTTCACTCGCTCATCAACAGCATGTGGGTGCTCAAGCAGTGCATGGATGCGTGGGCGGCGCAGGGGCGTCCCTGGTCCATTGAGAGTCTCATCCAGGAGGCTGCCGCACGCAGTGCTGCGCAGGGAGTGCTCGATATGGATGCGGAGGCGCTGATACTTGATGGGGAGATGCCGCGACGCATCAACACCGAACTTACGCGGCAGGGCTTTGATGCGATTCCAGACATTGCAGGAAACGAGCCGTTGTTTGCGCGGACAATCTTTGAGAGCCTGGCGCGGAGATATGCCTCCGCGACTGCAAATCTCGAGAAAATGCTGGGCCGCAAGCTGGAGCGGATCCATATGATCGGCGGCGCCACGCGCAATAAGCTGCTTGTCTCCCTGACAGAGCAACTGACCGGGCTATCGGTCGAGATTGGCGAGACGGAAAGCTCGACCATCGGCAACCTGGCCGTCCAACTGGCGGCGAGCGAGGCCGCGGGCGGCGCTGTGACGGCGGCAGCGATTCGCAAATGGGCAACCCGACTGTGCCAAACTCAAAAATCCTGAAAGTGGGTAAGGTATGCGCGAGCGGAGCTCAAAACAAAGAGTTGCGGATTTTCATCGCGCGGTGCGAGCGGCGCTGGTGCCGCTGAAAAACACAGACCGGGCCGCGGGCATGCGCGCCTACATGCGCAATCAGTTTGAGTACCTTGGTGTCTCAATGCCGGATCATCGCACTGCCGTTGCGCCACTGATCAAGGGCTTTTCACCGGCGGATGCGAAGGAGTTACGCATGGCCGCGGAGGGGCTGTGGCGAATGCGGGAGCGGGAATACCAATATGTCGCGATTGGGTTGCTAGGGCGCTACCAGGCCGTGCTGACTCTCGACGATCTGCAATGGCTGCTCGAGCTGGTGCAATCGAAATCGTGGTGGGACACGGTTGACTCGCTGGTGAAGGCGATTGGCGGGGTTGTGCAGCGTTCGAGCGTGAAGGGCAAGCGCGCCATGGACGCGGCGGTGAAGCACAAGAACTTCTGGGTGAGGCGCATCGCCATGCTGCACCAGCTTGGATTGCGCGACGAGGTCGACACAGAACGCCTCTTTCGCTACGCGGAGCTGCTGGCGACGGAGAAGGAGTTCTTTATCCGCAAAGCAATCGGATGGGCGCTGCGCGATTATGCATGGCACGACTCGCGCGCGGTCGACAAGTTTCTACGGTCGACGCGAGCGGACTTCGCGGGGCTGACGGTGCGCGAGGCGAGGAAGAACTTTGCGACGCTCGCAAAGCGCGGATCGGATCGAACGCCCTTGACGCGCCGGCGGCCGAAGTCGTAGTTTGTGTTTACACGGGAAAGGAGGTTGATCCAGCCTATGAGCAAAGATTGTTCGAGTTGTATCGTACGTGAGGTGACTGAGGCCTAGGGCATCGCGCCCAAGACTCAGGTAAGTCCAGACGGAGGTTTTTCCGTCATGGCTCTGGCACTCGCGGAAGCGCGATGGCCTTAGTCCAATCCCAACAGTCCACCGGCAGCGGCCTGGGAGCGATGCTCTCAGGCCGCTGTTGTCTTGAAAGCAGGGACCGAGGGAACAAGGAATAAAGATACAGAGGAAATTCGAATGGAACAGAATCTCGAAAACACGATCGCGCTGCTTGAGCGCACGCCGGCTGCTCTCGATGCGCTGCTGCGCGGATTGCCGCAGATGTGGACTCAGACGAACGAAGGCGAGAATACATGGAGCGTGAATGCAGTGGTGGCGCACCTGATTCACGGTGAGTATGAAGACTGGATTCCGCGGACGCGAATGATTCTGCAATCCGGCGAAGAGCAGGCATTTACGCCGTTCGATCGGGATGGGCACGTGCGCTACGGCGAGGGCAAGGCGCTGGACCAACTGCTCGACGAATTCGCGCAGGCACGGGCAAGGTGCCTCGAGGATCTGCGCGCGCTGAATCTCACGGCAGAGGATCTGGGCCGGCACGGGCGCCACCCCGCACTTGGCGCCGTTACGCTGTCGCAACTTCTGGCGACATGGGCGGCGCACGATCTGACGCACCTGCACCAGATTTCGCGCATCATGGCATATCAATATCGGGAGGCTGTAGGACCGTGGGCGCGGTTCCTGGGTGTAATGCAGTGCAAAGGCCACAGCGAAAGCGGATGAAACGCGCGGCGATGCCGTAAAATCAGCCTAAAGATGAAATGTCCTTATTGCGGATTCGGGCAGGATCGTGTTGTCGACTCGCGCGAAAGCAAGGAGGCCGACTCGATCAGGCGGCGGCGGGAGTGCGAGAATTGCAACCGGCGCTTCACCACGTACGAACGCATCGACGAGATTCCCTACATGGTTGTGAAGAAAGACGGGCGCCGCGAGCGCTTTGACCGGCAGAAGGTGCTGAGCGGCCTGCTGCGCGCGTGCGAAAAGCGTCCGGTTTCGTCAAGCCAACTTGAAAATGTCGTCGACGCCGCGGAGACGTTTCTGATCGATGCACCGGAGCGTGAACGCACAACGGCCGAGGTCGGCGAACTCATCATGCAACACCTCAAGGGCCTCGACACCGTCGCCTACATTCGCTTTGCATCGGTCTATCGCGATTTCAAGGATGTGCGCGAATTCAAGGAAGAGCTTGAAGGGCTGCTGGCAAGCCACGGGAAGAAGAAGAGCTAAAAGCTATGGCAGAGAAGAAGACGCACAAGGTTACGTTGATCCCGGGTGACGGCATCGGTCCTGAAGTCACACACGCGGTGGTGCGCATTCTTGAGGCCACCGGTGTCAAGTTCGAGTGGGAGCGATTCGCTGCGGGCGCGGAGGCATTCGAAATTCATGGCGAGTACATTCCCGCGGCGCTCTATGCGTCGATCGAACGCAACCGCGTGGCGCTCAAGGGACCGGTGACGACGCCCATCGGCGGCGGTTTCAAGAGCATCAACGTCACGCTGCGCAAGAAGTTCGATCTCTTCGCCAATTTGCGCCCCATTCGCAATTTGCCGGGACTCGACACCAAGTATCCCGGTGTCGACCTGGTGATCGTGCGCGAAAACACTGAGGGCGAGTACGTTGGCCTCGAGCACGAAGTGGTTCCCGGCGTGGTCGAGAGCATCAAGGTGATCACAGAGAAGGGATCGACGCGGATCGCGCTGTTTGCCTTCGAATACGCGCGCAAGCACGGACGCAAGAAAGTTCACTCGATCCACAAGGCCAACATCATGAAGCTGTCGGACGGGCTTTTTCTGCGCTGCGCGCGGCAGGTGGCCGAGGGATTCCCCGACATCACCTACGGCGAGCACCTGATCGACAATACGTGCATGCAGTTGGTGATGAATCCCTATCAATACGACACGCTGCTGCTTGAGAATCTCTACGGCGACATTGTGAGCGACCTCTGCGCGGGCCTGGTGGGCGGGCTGGGTCTGGCTCCGGGCGCCAACCTGGGAGTAGAGTGCGCGATCTTCGAAGCGGTCCATGGTTCGGCGCCGGACATTGCGGGCAAGGACGTAGCCAATCCAACAGCGCTTTTGCAGTCGGCGATTTTGATGCTGCGCCACCTGGACGAGATGGACGCTGCGGACAAGGCTCAGAAGGCACTCGAAACCGTGTATGCCCAGGGGAAATCGCTGACCCGCGATGTGGGTGGAACGGCGGGCACAACGCAGTTTACCGACGCAATACTGGCGGCAATGGCCTGACTCGGCGCCTCACGCCAAATTGAAGAACAGGCTCTAGTACACTGGATAGAGTCAAGGCCATGAAAAACAAGTACCCCATCGGCATTCTGGGCGCGACCGGCATGGTCGGCCAACGCTATATTCAACTGCTTGCGGAACATCCGTGGTTCGAGATCGCATGGCTCGCCGCGAGCGACCGCTCGAGCGGCAAGCCGTATGGAGAGGCCGCCAAGTGGCGGCTGGATACTGCTCTGCCCGAACGGATCGCGAAGATGACTGTCTCGCCGGCGGAGCCCGAGGGCGCGCCGAAGATCATTTTCGCAAGCGTGGACACCGCCATCGCGCGCGAGATGGAACCGAACTTTGCCGCGGCCGGATGCGCCGTCATCTCGAATTCGAGCGCCTTCCGCATGGCTCCCAACGTGCCGCTCGTGCTGCCCGAGGTGAACGCCGACCATTTGCGGATGATCGAAGACCAACCTTCGCGCAAGGAATCGGGCGGCTACATCGTCACCAATTCCAATTGCTCGGCGATGGGACTGGTGTTGGCGCTCAAGCCGATCGAGGAGCGCTTCGGAATCGAGCAGATCTTCGTCACCACGATGCAGGCGGTTTCGGGCGCGGGTTATCCTGGCGTGCCGTCGATGGACATTTTGGACAATGTGATTCCATATATCGGCAGCGAAGAAGAAAAGATGGAGACGGAGACGCTCAAGTTGCTGGGCAAGCTCGAGGGCCATGCGGTCACATCGCTCAACGCGAAGATGACGGCGCACTGCAATCGTGTCGCTGTGATCGACGGTCACACGGAGTGCGTCTCGATCAAACTCGGAAAAAAGCTGGGACGCGAACCCAGGCGCGAAGACATTTTGGCGGCGTGGAACGAGTTCCGGCCACTCGCAGGCCTGGAACTCCCCTCAGCGCCGGAACAGCCCATTGAATGGCGCGAAGAAAACGATCGCCCGCAACCGCGCCTGGATCGCGGCCGCGGCAAGGGTATGACGGTGACGGTTGGCCGGCTGCGCCCGTGCAATGTGCTGGATTGGAAGTTTGTGCTGCTCTCGCACAACACCGTTCGCGGCGCGGCAGGAGCAACAATTCTCAACGCCGAGATGCTGGCCAGCCTCGGGAAGCTTGAACCTGCTCCTGTGGCGGCGGCTCGCGCATAGGAAAAAGCTGGCCCGACGGCGGCTGGCAAGACGCAGACAAGAAGTGGGAAGCAGGAAATGAATCTGGTGGTGATGAAGTTTGGCGGCACGTCGGTGGAGGACCCGGCGGCCATTGGGCGTACCGCGGCGATCGTATCTGGACGCGTGGCCGGCGGCAAGAGCCCCGTGGTGGTGGTAAGCGCCATGGCCAAGGTGACCGACCAGTTGCTCCGCGCGGCTGCGGCAGCGGCGCAAGGCGACCGCACCGGCGCGCTGGCCATCAGCTCACGGCTCAGGGCACGTCATCGCGACACAGCGTGCGCGCTGGTAAAAGACCAAGCCGTGATTGGCGCGCTCGTCCAGGTCATCGATGACAAATTCGATGCGCTGGATGAGGTGCTGCGGGGCGTGTCCGCGATTCTCGAATTGACTCCGCGCATCTCCGACCTGATTGTGAGCCACGGCGAGCGCCTCTCCAGCCGCATCGTGACCGCGGCCTTTCGTGAGCGCGGAATAAATGCCGAGCATGTCGATGCGCGCGAGATCATCGTTACGGACTCGGAGTTCCAGAAGGCTGCGCCGCTCGACGACGTTGTCGAGAAGCGCACGCCGGAAAAACTTCTGCCTCTCATCGCCCAGGGCAAAGTCCCGGTGATGGGCGGATTCATCGCCTCAAACGAAGCTGGATTGACGACAACGTTGGGCCGAGGCGGCTCGGACTACACGGGCGCGCTGGTGGGCGGCGCACTCAACGCCGAGACCATCGAGATCTGGACCGACGTGGATGGAATCATGACCGCGGATCCGCGCGTGTGTCCCGATGCGTTACGCGTAAGGGTCATCAGCTTTGAGGAGGCGGCGGAGCTTGCCTACTTCGGCGCCAAGGTTCTGCATCCGGCAACGATTCTGCCGGCAGTGAAGAAAAATATTCCCGTCCTGGTGCTGAACAGCCGCAATCCGGGCTGCGAGGGAACGCGCATCATCTCGGTGGCGCCGCACTGCAAGAGCCCATTCAAATCGATTGCGGTGAAGAGGAAGTTGACCATCATCGACATTGTGGCCAGCCGTATGCTGATGACGCACGGTTATCTGAGCAAAATGTTTGCCGTTTTCGACAAGCACAAGTGCCCGGTGGACATGGTCTCGACAAGCGAAGTGAGCATTTCGCTCACTGTGGATTCGAATGCGAGCTTGCCCGCGATCTCCGCCGACCTGGGCAAGATGGCCGACGTGAAACTCGAAGGGAAAAAAGCGCTGGTGTGCATGGTCGGCGAAGACATTCGCGGACAGAACGGCATCGCCGCGCAGGTTTTCAACGCCATCCGCCACGTGAACGTGCGCATGATCTCGCAGGGGGCCAGCGAAATCAACATGAGCTTTATGATCGAAGAAGACGACGCCGACGAAGCGGTGCGGTCGCTGCACGCTGCGTTTTTCAAAGAACCCGACCCGGCGATCTTCGACGTGGAAGCGAGAAAGCAGCTTCTAGCTTCTAGCTCCTAGCTTTTAGCATTGTCGTGCGGAACCCAGTTATATGCAATGACCGCGGCGGAGTTGACGGGAGCGACGGATCGAAGGCTTGTTGCCAATTGTTTTAGCTGGAAGCTAGCAGCCAGGAGCTGAGTTTCATGCTGATTCTTGTGCTTGGCAAGGGAAAAACCGGCACACTCGTCGCTGAAGTAGCGCGGGAGCGGGGCCACGGCGTGCGTGCGCTCGACGTTGACGAGAATGCGCGCGCGTCAGCTTTGACCGCGCCGAATCTGGCCGGCGTGGACGTGGTTGTGGACTTCACAGCGCCCGAGGCTGCCGTTGAGAACATGCGCGCGGTCCTGGCCCTTGGAGGCCGCATCGTTGTCGGCACAACCGGCTGGTACGCCAAGCTCGCAGAGATGAAGGCGCTTGCCGCTCAGCGCGGCGGCGGACTTTTGTACGGCACCAATTTTTCCATCGGCGTGCAAAAGTTATTTCAATTGACGGCGGAGCTGGCAAAGCTCGAAGGCTACAAGTTTTCCGTCGACGAGACGCACCATGTTACGAAGCTCGATGCGCCATCCGGCACAGCCCTCACGCTGAAGGAAATCATTCTGACGGCGCGTCCGGGGATTGAAGTTCCCATCGAGTCGCACCGCGTGGGAGATGCCAAGGGCGAGCACATCGTTCGCGCCGCCAGCGATTGCGACACGCTCGAGCTGCGGCATGATGCGCACTCGCGGCGCGGGTTCGCCCTGGGCGCTGTGCGCGGAGCGGAATGGTTGGCCGGAAAATCGGGCGCCTGGGAGTTCCGCGAGATCTTCGATCAGCTCTGAGACCTGCGCCATCGCAACCCACGATCGCGGCCTCGTACGCATTCCATCGACTGAATCAGTAAAGCGATCGCGGTTTCAGTCATCGATCGCAGCAATTCCGCGCGAAACTGGTCGCGAGCCTGCTGAAGCCTGTTCATATTAGCCGCAGCATGCCGTTATAAACTTGACCTGTCATGGAAACGATAGGCTGCGGTACCGCAATTGTGACGCCGTTCAGGGCGGATGGATCGATCGACGAGCCCGCGCTCTGGTCGCTGGTAAATTGGCAGATCGAATCGGGAATCGATTTTATCGTGGCCTGCGGGTCGACCGGCGAAGCGGCGACGCTGGACGAGGATGAGTGGCTCCGCGTTGTGCGTCTGGTGATCGACGCGGCCGCAGGACGCGTTCCCGTTTGGGCGGGCTGCACCCACAACTCCACGCGCGTGCTTGTTCGCCTGGCGGCGCATCTCAAACGCATTCCGGGCGTCGCGGCAGTGCTTTCGGCCAATCCCTACTACAACAAGCCCACGCAGGAGGGGCAGTTTCAGCACTTTCTTGCGCTGGCGCGGGAAGTCGATCCGCTCCCTGTTTGCGTGTATAACGTGCCGGGCCGCACGGCGGCGAACCTTGAACCCGAAACCGTGGCGCGGCTGGCCGCGGCGGCCAGGAACATTGAGGCCATCAAGGAAGCCAGTGGCAAGTTGACGCAGTTTGCAGAGCTCTCGCACATCATGCCTCGCGGTTTCAAGATTTTCTCGGGCGACGACAACCTGGCGCTGGCGGCAATCGCTACCGGCGCGCACGGGCTCATCAGCGTTGCGTCCAACGAGGCGCCGGCGGAGATGGCGCGAATGATTCGCGCTGCGCTAAACAACAACTGGGACGAGGCTCGAGAGCTGGAGCGTCGTTTTTCGCGGCTGCTCGATGCGAATTTCTGGGAGTCGAATCCCGCGCCAGTGAAGACCATCCTGAGCCTGATGGGAAGATGTGGCGATCAACTGCGATTGCCTCTGGTGCCTCCCACTGCGGCCACGCGAGCCAAGCTGGAACGCCTGGCCGGAGAGCTGGGCCTGCTGAAGCATGCGCCCATCCCCGAAGGAGTGCGCTCAGAGGTTTTCTGAAGGGAACTTTTCCAGCAAATTCACATATCCCTCCCGCAGAAATGATCGACTAAGTCATACGGATCATTGTTTTGTTACCGTGGTAACTGGGTGATTAACACGCACTGCGCAGGTTGTTGAAACTTTTTTTGCATCCCCCCACAACTTACTTGAATCGCTTCGTGTCTACCTACTCGACGGCAGTAATTGGCCAAATCAAGGCCAGGCCGCCGCAGTTAAATTTAGGCGATGGCTCCGTGCGAGCACGCTCTGGAACGACTTATTTTTCCCCGTTCAGTTTTGTGGAGTCCCTGCAGATGCATCTTTGGATTCATCCCGCATCGGCTCGCAATCTGAGCGGCGTTCCTTGGAGTGAGACCAGCAAGACGAGCTCACTCAGCGCGTGTTCACTTTAAAGCATGGTGGCCCGCAGAAAGCGACGTACCCAATATGTCCCCCAAGACATGCAAAATGCTCATGAGGCTAGCGCTCGTTCCAGTCGCCGCTGCCGTGCTGGCGGTCGCGGGCTGCACCAGCGCGATGGTCGGCACCGGAACCGGAACACAAACCCAGACAGGTTCAGCCTTTGTGGTTGGCACCGATGCTCCGATGGCTTCGGTCATTTCGTTCAACGTCACGGTCAGCAACGTTTACTTGAATCCAACGGGCGGCGGAACGCCGGTCTCGATGATCAGCGGCTCACCCTCCGTCGACTTTGCTCGCTATAACGGCCTGCAAACCCTCCTCGATATGAATGCCGTGCCGACGGGCACCTATGGCAGCGTCACGATTGACTTGGGCGCAGGAACCATCGGCTACCTGAATACGACCACTCCCCCGCCCAGCATCTCGACGATGCCTGTTACGTATACCAACGGGAGCACGCCATCCACAACCGGCACATCGGTGACGATCAACCTCACCAACCCGCTCGTCATTTCGGCCGCGAGCGCGCCTGTTGGCCTGCGCATTGACTTCGACCTCGCGCAGTCGATTGCGGCGCCTGGCGGGTCGATCAACGGCGATGTGAATCCAACATTCGACGTGGCCACCGTCAAGAACACTGACAAGGGCGGCTACATCGATGAGTTCGTCGCCGGTGTCGTGAGCGTGAACCAGACCGGCCAGTCATTCGTCGTGCAGGGACCGCATGGCGAAAACTTCACGATCAATGTGAATGGACAAACGGAATGGGACGGCGATTCGAGCCTTAACGCGCTCGCCACGGATGGCACCAATGCCATCGTGCAGGTCTCGGGCCAACTTGACCCGGCTACGCAAACACTCGATGCTGACGAAGTTGCGATCCTGACCGATAGCGGCTTCTATGCGACGGGCCAGATCACGTATGTGAACCCGCCGCCGCCGGCTACCGGCGCTGCCACCAGCTTTGACTTGTATGTGCGCGGCCTTGAGCCCACGAACACGGGCCTCACGCTTGGCCAGCTCGCGACGGTGAACCTGAGCGGCAGTGAAAAGTACTTCATCTACTGGGCGCATAACCCGCTCACCGAGTTCTTGTTCAACTCCAGCTCGCTTGTGGCGGGACAGGACATTGCGATGGGCGGACCGGCGACCGGAGCAGCGAGTGCCTCCAATGTCACGGTAAAGCGCATTCACCTGCGCAACTGGGGCTTTAATGGCACGGTGGTGGCGGGCAGTCAGAGTTCGGCCAACGGCACCTTCCAGATGCAGGTGAACGGTTTTGCCGGAGTTCTGATTCCGGAGACGATCACCGTGTATCTGGGCCCGGATTGCGACTTCCGTTATGGCTTTGGCGCATTCAATGACATAGCCGATGGAACGAAAATCCGTGTGGTTGGACTGTTGCTGAGGAACCCGACGAACGGCAATGTGGTGCTGATCGCGCGTCACATTGACGGGCTCAACTTCACCGACATGACAACCGCAGCCTGGCAGTAAGTGAAACGCACCATCAAACAATCGCCGGGGCCGGCTCTATGCTGGCTCCGGCGTTTTCTTTTTACACGATCTCCCGGGACCGCAGTGGGGTGCGTAACCAGGCTAGAACAAGTCCGCAATGGGCGGGAACGTAAGCAGCAAGCTCAGAAAGAGAAGGATGAACGCCGCAATGGTGACGCGGCCCACTTCGACATTCCGCCGCGACCACAACCAGTGAAGCAGAGCCCATACGGCCAACCAGACAACAATCGCGCAGGTTGTTACACCGGAGAGCGGGCCGGTCGGCTTGTAGAAGTTCATCAGGGTCTTGATTGCGGCGGCTTTGTCGGCCAGGATAGCGAAGACCGCAACCGCGAGCGAGCCGATGCCGGCGGCAAGCACGGCTGCCGAGCCCGCGCCATTCGGGTTCATCATCGCCCGCGGAGTGCTGGCTGCGTTTTGAGCGCTCACTTTTGCCCTCCTTCGACGATCGTTATCGTCGGGCCGCCCATAACCGGCGCATTCTTGTTGAGCATGGCTCCGAAGAAGCCGGCGATGCCTGCGGCCAGAAGCGAGACCCAGACAAAGCCAAGCACCGCGGCGCGAAGCTCCGGATGAACTCTCAGACTGCGGCGATATTGAGAAAAGACCGCGGCCGCCATGGTGATGGAGATGGGCACGAGCCATGCCACGTGCTCTTTCCATTCCATGCCAATCGAGTGCCAGGCGGAGGTGGAGGGGCTCGACATCAGCAGGCGTTGCGGAAAGGCTGCCAGATTCGCAGTTCCCGGCGGAGGCACAGCCCGATACCACGGATAAATGACATACGCGCCAGTGAGCACGGCGAGCCATGCGAGTACGGCCATCGCGGTCAAGTAGATCCGCATGAACCGTTCGTCCGCTTCTTTGATTTCAGGCCCGAGAGGCGAGCTGTATCGGCGATAGAGCTCGACGAGCGCGCCGGAACAGGCCATCAGATAGAGCGCGCCGAAGCCCATTCCGTGGATCATTGTCCAAAGACCGCGTACGCTGATCTCCATTTGAGCCGTCCTTTCTGCGTGCGATGCGAACGGTGCATCTGCGAGATGTCAAAGTCCGTTTCTATTTGGCGGCGCCGGGAAAAGCAGAGTCGCTCCCGGCGTGTTCTTGTTGTCCGGCGCGTCCTTGTTCGCATCCTTGCCCCATGTCCAATACATGCCCACGTAAACGTAATTCTCAGTTTGTCCGGCGACCGAGTGGCCATAACAGAAGAGGAATTGCTCGTTGGTGTTGCGCTTGAAGTGGTAGTAGCCTCCAACATCGATCATCGTCGACGCCTGCGTCTGTGCCGCCGCGAATCCCTCCGCGCCATGCGCAAAAACTTCCGCGCCCATCTCCCACTGCTCGCTCAGTTCGCGCTTGATCAGCCAACCCGTGTAGGGGAAGTTGCGATAGCCCGTCTGCGGAACCACCTGGTAACCTCCGCCGCCGTCAAAGAGCCATTTGCCTTCGTTTTTTTGCAGCCAGATGGGCAGCTTGTACCAGACTTTTCCAACGCCGAGGCCCTTGTCGAAGCTGCCGGTGGGCATTTCGAACATGGTGAAGCTGCCGATCTGCGGAAAGTGCTTGGTTTCTTTGATCCACGCAATCTTCGCGCCCAGTTCCATGTCGGTGAGGCCGAAGGCGTCAGGTCCCGACCCGCCCGGCAGATAAACAGGACTGTTTGACGGCGCCGCGACGCCCCAGGGCAAGATGGCATGCAACTGCACGCGCGGCAACGCGCCCCAGTTGAATTCGAACGCCGGCCCGGTGGAGTCGATCTCCGCGGTTGTGCCGTCGACGCCGCCGAAGATGTAGAACTCATAGTGGTGCAGGTCAACGGGAACGGGGTCGTCGGTTTGATAAGGCGGCCCCTGCGCGCCGGCACGCGAAATTGCGAACGCGCAAAAAAAGCAGACAGCCAGCAGTTTGAGGGTGCCGGGGAATTTCATTGACCCACCAAGTCAGGGCCCGAATATGACCTTGCCGAGAGTCAATGTTAGAGCCTCCGGACCGCTCCGGTCCATGCGGCCCGTCGGGAATTCATCGCGCATTCATTTTTGCGATGCTTAAAGACCTCGGTGTATTCTGTTCCTCCCCGTGCTCGAATTCCGGGAACTGCACTAAAACCGCGCCGTCGGTTCCGAGAGGTTCTGGTGTTTACCGTTGATGGCACTCGACAATTCCACTCCCGGACGCATGCTTGCCTCACGCGTGTGCTCGACCACGTGTCCACAATCCCCGCAAGTGCTTACACGAAGGAAACTCTGGGTTTCGGATCTCCTACGCTCCGCGAACAGGTGATCCACGTCTTCAACTGCGAAGGGTTCTGGATTCACTCGCTCCAGGGATTGACCTACAGCGATCGGAAACTAACCAACTGCGCCACGGTCGCTGACGCGAGGCTTTTGCAGCGCGAAATCGGTGAACAGACTCTGGCCTATTTGTCAGGCCTCACGAATGAACAATTGAACGCCAACACGGAGCTTCGTTTTCCCGATGGAGACACCCAGGTTCGCACTCCAGCATTCATCATCCATCATGTCTTGACCCATGCCTTCCATCACAAGGGCCAAATCGTGGCGATGTGCCGAGTGCTCGGGTATCCTGCGCCCGACACCGACCTTAGTGGATTTGAGTAAAGTATCCCTATTATGCGGCGGATCCCGGGCTCTCTTGTTTGCCTGGAGGCAGCGGAGCCTAGCGGCGCCGCCCGCCGCCGCTGGAGTGGCTCATCTTCGGTGCTTTCTCGTGCCCGCCTCCGAAGCTCTGGCGCCCTCCGCCAAAACTCTTCGGCGCCTTGTAGGAATACTTGGGAGCGCGCTCGGAGAATGATCTTGGCTCTCCGCCACCGAAGGGATGGAATCCGCCGGAACGTTCATTCCGCGCCATCGCGTTGCCGTAGTTCTGGTACGACCGGCTCGAATATCCGCGAGAGTAGTTCTGTGGCGTGCGATAGGCTTGCGAGGGATTGGAATAACCGAAGCTTGGCCTTGTGGCATAGTTCTGCGGCCCGTTGTATCCATAATTAGACCGGCCCGTGTAGCCGTATCTTGAGCTTGGATTGCTATAACTTTGCGGCCCGGTTTCGTATCCGCGATTCATGTAAGTCTGCGCGCGGTTCGGGTAGGTTTGCGGGCGATAACCGTAGTTCTGCTCCGGCATGCGGTTATAAGCCTGCTGCGAAGGCATCGCCGGGCGGGTGTATCCGTAATTCTGCCGCGGCTCAGCGCGCGCGTAGTCCTGCGCGGAGCGATTGTAGGATTCAGCGCCCCGTACACCAGCATTGTTGGTCCATCCGCCGCGCTGATAAGTGCCGCGCTGGTTGTATCCCCGCCCGCCATTCGCTTGATAGGTATTTCCGCGCATGCCCCACGAGCCGCCGCGCGCGTAGGTCGAACCGCCGCGACCGTAAGCGCGTGGTCCGCCGCGCGGCAAACCCCAATCGGCTACTGTTCTGCTGTGCGTGTAGTAGCCGGAGTGGTCAAATAGAATTGCATGGCCCAGCCAATCCAGGCCCCACGCGAGCCAGCCAAATGGCATGCGATCGAACGCTCCCAGTGCGAAGCAGAGTCCATATTGAATGGGAACGCCGCCAAAGAAGTTGCCCAGCGCTCCGACGAACGAGAAGCCGGGATAGGGCGCGATGGGAGGTCCGTAAACAGCCCACGGATTGTAAGTGGGCACATAAACGAACTGCGGATTCGTGGGAGCGAGATCGATGTATCCCTGGTCGTTCTCGACATCTTCCTGCGGAGTCGATTGCAAATTGCCGGCTTGCTCAGCTCGCTGGCGCAAAACCTGCACGGTCTGCATCACATCCTGCGGCTGGTTGTAATAAGCATTCCCAAGGTTAGTCGTCCACTCCAGGTCGTGGTTCAACATGTCGAGCACGTCAGGAAACGCTGTGAGCGCCTTTACGCTTGGGTCCCAGCCGCTCTGCGCATTGGCGCCGGCCGCAATCTGATCGGGTGAGCCGTAGCCCGCCGCGCGCATCTGCTGTACCCACTGGTCGGCGATAGCCACTTCCGCGGGATACGTTGATGCGGCGAGAATCTGCGCAACCAACGAATCCGGATAAAGCGCGATCGGCGCAAGAAGCTGTTCGAGATCCTGTGCGCTGAGCGATTGAATAGGTGCTGGAGCCTGGCTCTGGTCCGGCTGCGCGTAGGGCGGCGCCTGCTCGCCGTTCGCCTGCTGATCAGGATACGGCTGCGAGGCGTAAGGCTGAGAGTTCGGTTGCTGCGGAGCCGAATATTGCGGTGCGTACTGCGGCTGTTGTGGAGCGTTTTGCGGCTGCTGGTCCGGAGGGGCCGCGTTAGTCTGCTGCGGGTCGGGATAACTTTGCGGCGGTGCAGAATACTGCGGTTGCTGAACAGGCGGCAGCTGCACCTGCGGCGACTGAACTTGCGACTGTGTGGATCCACTTTGCGGTGCGGGTTGCGGATTTTGTTGGGTGGCCTGGCCATTCGGATTGTTGGCGTCGGGGCCATAATAGGGCACCCCAGGGTGCGGTTTCTGACCGAGGGCGTCCGCCGCCAAGACGAGCGCCAGCAGTGCCAGCGCCGCGCACGGAATCAGCCAAAACGCACTCGTTCTCCGCGGCGCAGAATGTGCGTGGGAAACCGATGGGCGAAGCGGCGGGTTGATTTCGGGAGAAACCAACTCCAAGGGAGAAGCGTGCAGGTTCGTTTCGGGATTCATGGTCCCTCTCAGTCCATTCCGAGGCCTTCTAAATGCCGGATCCCATTCGTGCATGGAAATGGAATCCGGCGGCCCGGGGGGAGGGCTTACACAAGGAACCCAATCTGAGGGGATTAGTTTCGGCGCGGGGTCGAATAGTCTTCGGGGGTCAGGGCGAGATGCAAGCGAGGGAATAAGCTCTTGTTGCGTTCGGCCAGCTAGCCGGCTAACTGTTTCTTGACCAATTCGCTCACCAGGCGCCCATCGGCGCGGAGTCCCGCAACTTGCAGCTTCGCCTGAACGGCCTTCATTGCAGGGCCCATCTCTTTCACCGTCGGCTTGTGTCCCAGCGTTCCAGTCAGCTCGCCGATCGCCTCCGCGACCAGCTTCGCCAGGCCGGCTTCGTCCAACGCCCTGGGCAGGAACTCCTCGATTACCACGATCTCGCCCTGCTCTTTGTCGACCAGATCCTGGCGGTTGCCCTTGGCAAACTGCTCAATCGAATCGCGCCGCTGCTTGATCATGGTGGCGAGCGCCTGCTCGCTCTCGGCCTGGGTCAGCGCGGCCCGCTTTTCGATCGCCTTGTTCTTGAGCGCGTTCTTGATCAGCCGCAGCGTCTGTGTGCGCTCGGCGTCGTGCGCCTTCATCGCGGTCACAATCTGTTGGCTTACAAGGGCTTCCAGTTCGCCTGCGTCGGTCATTCTTTGTTCGCTCCTAAATTCTGTCTCTACTGCCCCGCCGGCTTCCCGCTGGGAGCAGACTCCAAACACACCCGCCCAAAGAAGAATTGTACAGATCCTGGAACTTCAGGGCCAAAATGGGGCCATATTCGACAAACTTGACCCACGCGGCCCCAAATCCGGCTCCTTTCTTCGATTTTTCCACAACGTTTAATCACAAAAACCACAAAACTGTGTATTATGTGATTGTCTCGGTTTCGCCTCAAATCCGGTCCAAAACGAGGAAAATCATGATCCGTAAAACTCGTCTTTTTACTCCCGGTCCAACCCCTCTTCTTCCTGCAGCCCAGTTCGCCATGGCCGCCGCCGACATGCACCACCGAACCGCCGAGTTCCGTGCTCTCTTTCAAAAAGTTCTCGCGCAGCTCAAGATCTTCGTCGGCACCAAAAACGATGTGCTGCTTCTCGCTTGCTCCGGCACCGGCGCCATGGAGGCTTCAGTCTCAAACCTGACTTCGCCGGGCGACAAGGTGCTGGTGCTCACCGCCGGTAAATTCGGTGAGCGCTGGACGGGCTTGGCGAAGGCCTTCGGCTGTCAGCCAGACGTGGTGACCGCCCCCTACGGGCAGACTTTTGACTTGGGAACGGTTCGCGCCGCGCTCAAACCCGAGTACAAAGTAATTTACACGCAGGCCACCGAAACCTCGACCGCCGTGCGCCACGACATCCAGGCGATCGCGAAGTTGCGCGACGAGCTTGCGCCGAACTCGCTGCTCGTGGTCGACGGCATCACCGGCCTCGGCACCACGCATTTCGATGTCGACGGCTGGGGCATTGACGTGATCATCGGCGGCTCGCAAAAAGCCGTCATGATTCCTCCCGGCCTCGCCTATCTGAGCGTGAGCGATCGCGCCTGGGCAGCGATGGAGACGACGAAGAATCCGCGCTACTACTTCGACCTGCGCAAGGAACGGAAGAATGCGGTGAAGGGGGAAAGCGCCTATACGCCGGCCGTGGCGCTTGTTGCCGCGCTGGGCGCCGCGCTCGACTACATCGCCGGGCAAGCAGGCGGCGATCTCGAAAAGGGCCGCATCGCACTGATTGACAACGCGCAGGTCAACGCCGAAGCCACGCGCGCCGGCCTTGTGTCTCTCGGCTTTACGCTCTTCGCGCCCACCGCGCCGGCAGCGGCGGCAACGGCTGTCGCCGTTCCGGAGGGCATGGATTCGGGCGTTGTGGTCAAGGCGCTTAAGGCAAAGTTTGCTTTGATTGCCGCCAACGGCCAGGGCGAGATGCAGGGCAAAATCTTCCGCGTCGCGCACCTCGGCTTCTTCGACTATCTCGACACCATCGCGCTTCTCGGCGCCATGGAGCATATCGCCAAGGACAATCTCGGGCTGCCGGTGAACTTCGGACAGGCCGTCGCCGCGGCGCAGGAAGTGTATGCGAAAGCAGTGAAGCAATAGCGGAGTTCGCGTTGTTAGCCGCGCTCCGCACGTGCTAGCGGGGTTAGCACAAACGGCGGACGTGGTTTTCAAAGCTCCGCTAACTCCGCTAACTCCGCAGGCTCGCGGAAGAGGGTTCATGACAGAGCTTAGTTTCGGAGAAAAGCTGCTCATCGCGCGCAAGCAGCTCGATCTCTACCAATACGAAATGGCGGAGCGGCTGGGGGTGCATCCCAACTCGCTCACCAAATACGAGCGCGGCGAGGGCAAGCCGCACGCGGCGGTGGTGCGCATGTTCGACCTGCTCTGCGAACAGCAGGGCATACGCTTTGATGAGTACACGAGCGCGTCCGCCGCGGCGGACAAGGGAGCAGCCATGAAGATCGTACTGGCGGAAAAAGTTTCTCCGGCCACACTGGCCGTTTTTGCGAGCGAGCCCGGATGGGATGTGAAGACGCACGACCAACTGCCCGACGGTTTGCCGGCAGCGCTGGCCGATGCGGATGCGCTCGTCGTCCGTAGCGCGGTTCAGGTAGACGATGCGCTGCTTGAGCACGCGCCAAAACTGCGCGTGATCGGCCGCGCCGGCGTGGGCGTTGACAACATTGACGCTGAGGCTGCGACGCGCCGCGGCATCGTGGTCATGAATACGCCGGGCGCCAACGCCGTCGCCGTCGCCGAACTGACCATCGGCCTGATGATCGCGCTGGCGCGCAAAGTGCCTGCGGCCAACGCCACGATGCACGCAGGCAGGTGGGAGAAAAAAAATCTGCAAGGCACCGAATTGCGCGGCAAAACTCTCGGCATTCTGGGCCTGGGCCGCATCGGCCTTGAAGTGGCCAAACGTGCGCGCGGCTTCGGCATGGAGATCATGGGAACCGATCCCTTTGTCTCCCCATCTCTCGCGCGCGAAAACGGTATTTCGCTGGTCTCGGTCGAGGATCTTCTTAGAAATGCGGATTTTCTCACGCTGCACGTGGGCCTCACGCCGCAGACGCAGGGCATCATCAACTCGAAAACCATCGCCACCATGAAGAAGGGCGTGCGCATCGTCAATTGCGCGCGCGGTGAGCTGGTCGTCGATGCCGACCTGGCTGCCGCGCTCAAGAACGGGCAGGTGGCGGGCGCGGCGCTCGACGTTTTCGCCGTCGAGCCGCCGAAGGACTCGCCTTACTTTGAGCTCGACAACGCGATTCTCTCGCCTCATGTCGCCGGATCCACGGCAGAAGCGCAAGAGGCCGTCGGCATCCAGATTGCGCACCAGGTGTGCGAGTACCTCAAGCAGGGCGTCGTGCAGAACGCAGTCAACGTTCCGTCGTTGAGCCGCGAAGAGTACGTTCAGCTCGCTCCCTACATCGACCTCGCCGGACGCCTCGGATCTTTTCTTGCGCAGGCGGGCAAAGGCGGCGGCAAATCGGGAATAGACTCGATCCACATTGTCTACGGCGGCACGCTTACCGAGGCCAAGACCGAACTGGTGCGCAATGCGGCCATCGCCGGCCTGCTGCAGGGTTCTGAAAATGTGAATCGCATCAACGCGGCGGCGGTCGCCGCCGAGCGTGGCATTCGAGTGCACGAAGAGAAGGAAGAGAGCCATCGCGGCGGAGCGGGCACGGTCCTCACGATTGTTCTGCACACCGCGCAGGGCGAAAGCCGCGCCAGTGCCACCGTCATTCACGGTGAGCAGCCGCGCCTCGTGGCATTCGACGGCATCGACGTCGAGGCTCCGCTTGAGGGAACGCTGGTGGTTTGCCGCAACCTCGACGTGCCCGGCGTCATCGGGCGCATCGGAACAATTCTCGGCCAGCAGGGAGTCAATATCGCAAACTTCGCGCTGGGCCGCGAGCGAACGGGAGCAGCTACTCCAGGTAAGCCCGTCAAAGCGTTGGCCGTTGTTCAGGTCGACGAGCCGGTTGCGGAGTCGGCGCTTGAAGCACTCAAGGTAATTGAAGCCTTGCTCGAAGCGCGCCTCGTCAAGCTGCCCGACGGCAAGTAACCGTTGAAGTGCGGTGGCTCTCCGATTCTTGGATTATGGCATCGGCCGGTCCCGCACGTTGCTCTGCATGAGCACGAGGCGCAATTACCCGACTGGAAAAAATCTCAAAGACTCCCATAAAGCCATTTCCATGTTATTGTTTTTTCAAGTTCAGCCTAGAAGCCAACCTGTCGATTGTCGACCGTGTCGTCGAGGCGAGGTATGAAAAATCTCGCAAGTATTTTCGGTATCGTGTTATTGGCCGCCGGCCTGCGTGGCCAGATTGGAGCGGGCATTGAAACGAGGAATTGCCAGAACCTCTCCAGTGGACAGCCCAACCCTGCATGCACACCCGCGGCAGTTCCGGAGGGCTTCTCGCCACTGAATCTCGCGGAGAATTATTATCTGACGGGTAATGCCTGGTATGAAAAGGGCGATCTCGACAAAGCACTTGATGCCTTCGACCAGGCTATCCGCATCTATCCCAACCTTTCCACTGCCTATTGGGCGCGCGGCGCGATCCGGGATAGGAAAGGCCAGTACGACCAAGCCATTGCCGACTACAGCGAGGCTATCCGGATCGACCCGCACTTGGCCGAAGCCTATAACAACCGCGGCATCGTTTGGGACGAAAAAGGGGACTGGGACAAGGCCGTAGCCGACTACAGCGAGGCCATCCTGATCAACCCCGACCTTGCCGACGCCTATTACGGCCGGGGCACAAGCTGGTACGGAAAGGACGAATACGACAGGGCCATCGCCGATTACAGCGAGGCCATTCGTCTCAATCCCAACTATTCAGTGGCTTATAGACTTCGTGGTATTGCTTGGGATGCAAAGGGCGAGTATCCGAAAGCTATCGCCGACTACGGCCGGGCCATCAGCATCGATCCCAAATATGCGCGGGCTTACTACTCCCGCGGCTTTACGCACTACATTCACCACAAATACCAGCTGTCGCTGAAAGACTTCGTGTCGGCGCGCCAGTTGGATTCGAAAGATGCGTATGCCGCCTTAGGACTGGCCATGGCCCGAATGCGGTCAGGGGTCCCCGGCTATTCGGTGACACTCAATAAGCAAGCCGAGGCACTCGGGGAGGACTGGCCGATGCCCGCTGTCTGGTTTTACGTGGGGCGGCTTACGGCGGAACAACTGCTGGCCGCCGCCAAGAATCCGGACGATAGGAAGCAGCAGAAGCAGCTTTGCGAGGCGGAATTCTATTTAGGCGAATGGCAGCTCTTACATGGAATGAAACGCGCGGCGATTGATAATTTAAAGAAGGCCCAATCGGAGGGCGGGCGCAACAGCTATGAGTATTTGGGGGCGGTTGAAGAGCTCAAACGAATGGCCGCAGCGGCATCGCCGAGGGCCGCTCATTGATTCTCGCGCTGGAGAAGTTCGACCGGAATAGGCCCACACGCATTGAAGATTTGTCGATTCTCTCCATGGCGCAGCTCCGCGATTTCCGTATTTGCAGGCCTCTATTTCGTCGGGTCTGCCACGCGCCCAAGAAAAAGCATGCTGCCCGATTTTGTGTCGAGCAGGATGAACAGGAACGGATGATCGGCGCGAAAAACGACCGGAGGAGGTTCGGGAGCCTCTCGGCGCATCGCGGTCGCGTACATAACAATCGCTGTAGCCGCCGCCGCTTCGGTGCCTTTCTCGTTCACATCGATGTAGGCCTTATGGATGGCTGCCGAAATACTGAACTCCGGCTTGCCCGTCATGCCCGAGAAATCTGCGGAGCCGCTGAAGGCTTGCGCCATGCCCATCGCGCTCAGTGTGCTGCTCAGCTCAAATTGCTGCGTCATGGTAAAGCTCGGCAGCGTCAGAATGACCTTCTCCACGGGTTGCAGCTTCTGGATCCATTCACCTGCAACCCCCGAGGTGAATGATTGCTCAAGCGCCGGGAGGCCATCGGTCTGCTTCGGCAGCAGAACCACCATCGAAATCTCGTTGCCGGCG
>CAZHOO010000004.1:0-116535 GCA_964533905.1 uncultured Occallatibacter sp.
GCGACGTGGACAAGGTGCTCGACGGATATTTGGAGCCGTTTTTGCGCGGATATCTTCTTGCAAAGCGGCGTGGGACGGAGGGGCCGGCTGATGCTGGCGACGATCTCGATGTCTAAGGTGCCAGCCGTGAATCATCGACTGTGATTCCTGAACGGGATCAGCATTAGCGGCGAACGCCACTCTCTCCCATACGTTCTACGGCCCACGACGCACGGGCCACGACACACGAGGAACAAAAAATGTTCAACGATCCGGCCATCATTGAAGAGATGCTCCGCACTGCGAAGACAATTGCTGTTGTGGGCATGAGCGACAAGCCGTGGCGCGCGAGCCACAACATCGGCCGGTACCTGGCCGAATCGGGCTTTCGGGTCTACCCGGTCAATCCTGCGCTCACTGAAGCGTTGGGAGGGCCGTGCTATGCGGGCCTTGACGCTGCGCAAGCCGCGGCCCAAGCTGAAACGGGGCGGGGAATCGACCTGGTCGACGTTTTTCGTGCATCGGAAAACGTGCCGCCAATCGTCGATGATGTGATTCGCCTCCGCATTCCGTACCTTTGGCTGCAGGACGAAGTGATTCACGAGGAAGCTGTGGCGCGCGCCCGCGCCGCCGGAGTGAAGTGCGTCCAGAACGACTGCATCTATCGCGAGCATGCCAAGCGAGACGG
This sequence comes from uncultured Occallatibacter sp., assembly GCA_964533905.1. Taxonomy (GTDB): domain Bacteria; phylum Acidobacteriota; class Terriglobia; order Terriglobales; family Acidobacteriaceae; genus Telmatobacter. The sequence goes on from CAZHOO010000004.1 coordinate 668, forward strand.
TGGGGCAGGAAGCTAGCAGCCCAGAGAGTCTGCGGGGTCGTGCGATTCCTGGTCTCATCCGCCGCGGCGGACGAGACCGGGAGCACCCGCAAAAACGGGGCGGATATTTCTGTAACCTTCGCGGGATAGATTGAGTCCAAGATTCGGGGGATCAACGATTTTGCGGTTGTTGCGCTTCATCTTCGTGCCGGTTTGCGCGCTCGTTTTGGGATCGCCGGCGTTTGCGGTGTCGAACTCGGCTGACGTGCCGCATGTGCACGTACAGCTCGTCTTTCCCATACCCCACGTGTTCCCGGGCGGCGGCACGAACAATGCCGGCCTCTACTTCAAGCTCGAGCCCGGCTGGCACGTTTACTGGCTGAATCCGGGTGACTCCGGCGAGCCACCGCGCATCAGTTGGACCTTGCCCGACGGCTTCCGCGCCGGGCCACTTGAGTTTCCTGCGCCCGAGCGGCTGCCACTGGGCCCGCTGATGGACTACGGATATGAGAATGAGGTTCTGTTCCCGTTTCAAATTGACGTCGCGAGTGGACAGACTTCGGGTGGCACGATCACGCTCGATGCCAATGTGAACTGGTTGGTCTGCCGGGAGGTTTGCATTCCCGAGAAGGCGCAGTTGGAGGAGAAGCTGGATGTTTTGTCGCGCGCGGGAGGCGACACAAGCTTGTATTTTGGTCCCGATCAGGATTTGTGGAATCGCCTCGCGAACAACGTGCCGCGGCCGCTGCCCTACGGTGACACGGCCATCTTCGCGTCCACCGCAACCGGTTTCCGGCTCACGGTTTCGACTGGCCAGCGCGAGACGCAGGCGCAGTTTTTCCCCGAGGGCGAAAGCGTCATCGACAATCCCGCGCCGAAGACAGTGACTGCGACCGCAACGGGGTTTGTTCTTGATTTGAAGAAAGATGCAAACCTCACGGCGAGCCCTGCGCAGCTCAATGGCGTTGTGGAGCTTGCAGGCGGGCGCAACTATGAGATTTCCGCGACGCCGGGGACCGTCAACGCGCCGGCTGCGGCACTTGGTTTCTCGCCCGCGGCTCTGGCGCGCATCGTCAGCTTCGCCTTCCTCGGCGGGCTGCTGCTGAACCTGATGCCCTGCGTTTTTCCGGTGCTGTTCCTGAAGGGACTGGCGCTGGTGAACTCCGGAAACGAAGAAAAGCACAAGTTACGTGCGCACGGATTTGTGTACACCGCAGGGATTCTGGTTTCATTCTGGGCGCTTGTAGCGTTGCTGCTTGGTTTGCGCGCAGCCGGAGCCACTCTCGGTTGGGGATTTCAATTCCAGTCGCCGGTTTTTCTTTTGTTGATGGCCAGTTTGCTCTTTTTTCTTGGGCTCTCGCTCGCGGGACAATTCGAAATTGGCTTGACGCTGACAAGCGCAGGCGGGTCGCTGGCGGCGAAACAGGGATATGCGGGCAGCTTCTTTACCGGAGTGCTGGCGGTCGTAGTTGCCACGCCGTGCACTGCGCCGTTCATGGGAGCGGCGATCGGGTACGCTCTCGCACAACCAGCAACCGTGACGTTCGCGGTGTTTACGGCGCTTGCGTTGGGCCTTGCCGCGCCTTACGTCGCGCTCACACTTCAGCCCGCGTGGACTCGTCTGCTGCCGAGGCCCGGCGCATGGATGGACGTGCTGAAGCAAGCCGTCTCGGTGCCGATCTTTGCGACCGTCATCTGGCTTGCGTGGGTGATTGCGGGAGCATACGGCGCTGAGCTTGTGGCCGTGCTGCTGGGGAGTTTTCTGCTGCTCGCGATTGCCGGATGGTTTCTGGGGCGTTGGCCGGCGAAGCGGTGGGCGACTTCGGTTGCGGTGTTGATCGTCGCAGGTGTTGTGGCCGCATGCTCTGTTGCGCCGAAAGAGTTTGCCGTGGCGCCGTCTTCCGCGCCGGCTGCGTCGTCGGCGGGAGGTCCGGCTGCGGGCAGTTCATGGCAGCCGTGGTCGGCTGATGCGGCCCAGCGTTCATTGGCTGCGGGGCAGCCGGTGTTTGTGGATTTCACCGCGAGCTGGTGCTTGAGTTGCCAGGTGAACGAGCGCGTGGCGCTCAGCCGTCCGGAGGTAATGCAGGCATTCGCCGCGGCCCATGTGGCGCTCTACCGCGCCGACTGGACGCGCGAGGATCCGGCCATCACGCAGGCGCTCACAGACCTTGGGCGCAGCGGCGTTCCGGTCTACGCGCTTTATGCGCCGGGCCAGAGCGCGCCGACGCTTTTGCCGCAGGTGCTGACGCCAGGCATTGTGATGGACGCGCTCAACAAGTTGTCACAGCCTGCAACACAGGCCGCTCCTCCGTCCTCGAGTCAATAGCAAGTCAGCGAGTCAGCAAGTTGGCGACCGGGTGTCGCCTCGCGATTGCTCTCGCCGACATCCTCACCATCGGCATCTAAATGCCGAGGAGGCGCAATGATCGCAAAAACCAAACCGACGCATGAGCAGCCCGGCGGCCAAATCGAAGACAAAAAAGATGACGACCTGATAGACGATGAAATGGTCAACGATTCGCTGGGAACGGTCGATCCTGCCGATTCGACAGGAGACGACGAAGACAAGGAAACCGGCGACGCGAAAAAGGACAATACAGGGAAGCGGGAAGATTAGTGCGTTTCCGTGCAAGGGATCAGGTACTGAGGATAGAGCAGGCTCAGCTTTTCTCGGGCCGCTGTGGAGTTGGCCTTGAGCTCCCATTTCTCAGGCTTTCGCATGGGCGAAGTCTCCAGATCCAACTCGTATTGACGGGTGAGAAGCGGGATTAGCTGGTCCAGTGGGAGCAGTGAACTACCCAATTGGAAGTCGTTAGCCAGCCTCGGATTGGCCGCCGCGGCGGCACCGCCCGTGGCTTCTGCCAAGGCAGCGAAGTCTTTTGGCCCCGGTTCTGCGGGAATGGGCGGGTAAGGATTTGCAACCAAAACTGCGAGCATGGTGACGCCGGCCGTCAGCAGATCGGCCTGGAGTTTCTCCATCGATATTGTGCTTTCATTGTCTCTTCCATCGGAGACAACAACAATCACATCGCCCGCCTCGTGTGGTGTCAGCATTTGTAGCGCGCTCTCGATATTTAGCCAGAGCGGCGTCCGGTGGATCCCTTTTCCCGGCCACCACGCGACTATCCCAGGTAATTCCGCGAAGGCCGCTTTCTGACTGGCGAATTCCAACTGCGTCGACTTTTCGCCGGAAAAGGCAAGAAACGCAATAGAATCGCCGCTGGGAATTTCGCTCACAGCTTGTTCCACGGCTTGTCTCATCATGCCATTGAGATCGATGGTTTCCGCGGAGTCCGGCACGGTACGTTTGCCCACCATGCTTCCGCTGCGGTCCAGGACAAAAACGAAACGCCGTGTCGCGGGCGGAGGGTCGACTCCTTTGATTGTTATTTCCGTGCCCTTCGATTTCGCGTGGAGGTCGTCTGCAAAGAATCCGCCTGCCGGCCCGGAAGCGAGCGCGATCACGGGGACGCTCATTCGACACGACGCCTGGGCCGTTAGCGGCCCGCTATTCGAAAGCGGGGCGGCAACAACCACGCAGGACAGGAGTGCTTTCAACATTCTGGCGCCACCACTCACCCGGATCATTCAATCGGCGCAGCGATTCTAGCACGACCTTTGCGCCATGGTAGGAGGCATTTTTCAAACCAATGATTTCGTGCGAGGCCGCGCAAATCACTTGTTGTGCTTGTCGGCCCTGATGCGGCGAATCTCTTCCATGCGCGCGGCGAGCTGCTTTTCGCGGCCCTCCTGCGTGGGGTGGTAGTAGGTGCGGCCTTTGAGTGAGTCGGGCAGGCATTCCATGTCGGCTACTTTGTTTTCCTCGTCGTGAGCGTAGCGGTAGCCTTCGGCGTAGCCCAGGTCTTTCATCAGGCGCGTGGGCGCATTGCGAAGGTGCAGAGGCACGGGCTCCTGGCGGGTGTGCTCGATGTCGTCCCGCACCGCCCCGAAAGCTGTGTAGACCGCATTTGATTTTGGAGCGAGAGCCAGATAGACGACGGCTTCGGCCAGCGCGAGGTCACCTTCGGGGGAGCCGAGAAAATCGTAGGTTTCCTTGGCCGACAAACACAGGTGCAGCGCCTCAGGCGCGGCGAGGCCGATATCTTCGACTGCCATGCGCACGATGCGGCGCGCGAGATACAGTGGATCTTCTCCGCCCGCGAACATGCGGCCCAGCCAGTAGAGCGCGGCGTCAGGATCGGAATTGCGCACGCTCTTGTGCAGAGCGGAGATCAGGTTGTAGTGCTCCTCGCCGGCTTTGTCGTACATCAGCACGCGGCGCTGCGCGGCTTCGGTGGCGACGATCTTGGTGATGTGCCTGCTGCCATCGGCGACGGCGAGTTGCGCGGCCACTTCAAGCGTGTTGTAGGCGTTGCGGACGTCGCCGCTTGAGTAGCCGGCGATCAGCTCGAGAGCATCGTCATCGGCGGTCAGTTGCATTGCGCCCAACCCACGCGCCTTGTCGGCCAGAGCCCGCTGCAGAAGGCTCGCGACCTGCTCGTCTTTGAGCGGTTCGAGCACGTAGACGCGGCAGCGCGAGAGGAGCGCCGAAATGATTTCGAACGAAGGATTCTCCGTGGTTGCGCCGATGAGGCGGATCGTTCCGCGCTCGACGTAAGGAAGAAATGCGTCCTGCTGGGCCTTGTTGAAGCGGTGAATCTCGTCGACGAAGAGAATGGTGCGTGAGTGCATCTGCGACGCTTTCGCGGCGTCGGCCATCACCTGCTTAATCTCCTTGATGCCGCTGGTGACGGCGGAGAACTCGATGAAGCTGGCCTTGGTGCTTTCAGCAATGATCTTGGCGAGGGTGGTTTTGCCCACGCCGGGCGGGCCCCAGAAGATCATCGAGCTGGCATCGTCGTGCTCGATCTGCACGCGCAACGGCTTGCCGGGACCGACCAAATGCTCCTGGCCCACCAGTTCGTCCAAGTTCCGCGGCCGCATGCGCTCCGCTAACGGGGCGCCTCCGCGCCTCGAATCTTTGGAGGAGAGCATTGGAGAGTCAGGCTGGATGTCGAAGAGGCTCATCGTCGTGCCCCCGCTGCCGCGGGCATTGCATGCAGCAGGCTTTTGGACGAGAGTTGTAGAACTTCGGGCTCAAGGCCGGACAGATTCATCGGGGAACTCCTCGGCGTCGCGATTCTTTGCCTTTCGCTCCTGCTCGCTGCCTCGACGCTTCATACAGCAGCACGCTGGCGGCGACGGCGGCGTTCAGGCTTTCAACCGGGCCGGGGCAGGGAATGGTGATTTCGCCGTCGGCCTTCGCGATGAGGTTTTTTGGCACGCCGTTGCCCTCATTCCCGATGATGAGGGCGGAGGGAGCGGTGAGTTGGGCGCGATCGGCGCTCGTTGCTCCGCGTGACGTGGTCGCGAGAACCATCACTCCGGCCTTTTTCAATTGCTCGAAACACTCTGCTTCACTTGCAGCGATCACCGGCATGCGGAAGACGCTGCCTGCCGAAGCGCGGACCGCCTTCGCATTCCATGCGCTCACGGTTCCGGGCAAACTCACGATGCCAGTTGCACCGAAAGCCTCTGCCGAGCGCAGGATCGTGCCGAGGTTGCCGGGGTCCTGAAGACCGGCAAGAATCAGTACAAGCGTTTTCTCATGGTTTTGGTTGAGAACATGCGACCACGACCAATTCGGCCGCTCAACCAGTGCTGCGATGGGCTGCGGAGATTCGGTGGCGAGCGCCTCGTCGAGCAGCCTCTTCGGCATTTGCAGAACTTCCACATCCCGCTTCGCTTGAAGCTTATCCAGCAGCCGCTCTGCACCCTGCGCCACAAAGATTGTTTTCACGCGCAAGCCTGCCCGCAGAGCTTCCTCAATGAGGTTCGATCCTTCGATGCCCACAAGCGAGTCAATCTTGCGCCCGGGCGCGTTCAGCGCCTTCCGCAGCTCTTTAAGGTGCGCATTATTCTTGCTGTCAACCTCGCGGACCGGCATTGATCTGCATCCTCTCGCTGCTCAAGCCGATTCTACGGCGTTTTAGTGGCTGCGAGCACCTGCTCGGTGCTCTCCAAACTTGCACCACGGCTAGTGCTGTGTTAGTTTCCGAATCTGTAGACACTCCTTTTATTCGGGAACTCAGGTAGGTCTTCTTGTCCGCGGAGATATTGCGCGTCCATCCCGATGAACCCCAACCGGACCGGATCGATTACATCGTCTCCTGCCTGCGCAAGGGCGGTGTTGTCGCGTTGCCGACCGACACTTTTTACGGCCTGGCTGTGGATCCGGTGAACCTTGCTGCCGTGGAGCAGATCTACCAGATCAAGACACGACAGAAGCACAAGCCGCTTTCATTGCTGATTTCGGGCCTGTCGCAGGCTTACGAACTGGCTCGAGACACCGATCCCCTGCTAGACAAGCTTGCGGACCGTTTCTGGCCGGGGCCGTTGACGATCATCGTGCGCGCAGGGACTAAATTGCCGCTGCGCTCGACGGCCAACACCGGCAACGTGGCGCTGCGCGTGCCCGACGCCGCGATTCCCCGAGCGGTGGTGGAGCGCCTGGGCCTGCCCATTACGGCTACATCGGCCAATCTTCAGGGCGCCGCAGAATGCACGAGCGCCGGTTGCGTGCGCGACCAGATTGGCGAGCGCATTCCGCTCATCATCGACGGCGGCCCGACGGGCCGCTCGCAACCCACCACGATTGTCGATCTGACTCTTGGCGCCGGCCGGTGGGAGATTCTGCGCGAAGGCGCAATACCCACTCATGAAATCGTGATGACCCTGCAGCGATAAGATGGTGCGCATGAGGCGCGAAGCCAAGACGAAGCGCCGAAACTGGGCCCTTCGCTTCATCCTCGTGATCGTTCTGCTCGTGCTGGCGGGAGCTTTGGCGTGGTGCCGCTGGGTCTACGTGCAAATTGAGAGCTACGCTCATCTGGACCAGGCTGCTCCCGCGGATGCGATCGGCGTTCTTGGGGCAGCGGAGTACGATGGACGGCCCTCGCCTGTCTATCGCGCGCGACTCGACCACGCTCTCGAACTCTACCATCGCGGCATCGCGCCGCTCATTATCACTCTCGGGGGCCCGGGAGGCGACCAGTTCACTGAAGGCTCGGTTGGCGCCGATTATCTAATCAGCAAAGGTGTTCCGGAGCAGGCCATCATCGCTGAAACCGAGAGCCGCAACACAGAAGAATCGGCGCGCCGCATCGCCGTTATCGCTCAGGTAAACGGGCTCCATCGGCTGGTCGTCGTCAGCGACGACACGCATATGTTCCGCATCCACGCCATCTGCGCCGCCGAGGGTCTCGACGTGCTCACTTCGCCGCGTCCCCGGCCTGCTCAGGAAGACCAGACTCTCGAGGCTGAGCGCATTGCCCACGAGATTCTGAGCTACACGTTCTGGCGATTGCATCTGCATTGAAACAGCGGACTTGCCGCAGAAAGCGGTGTCAGCGGAGATAGCCACTTGGCAAGTTAGCAAGTTGGCGGGGCTTTGCGGAACCGGCGGAGATGGTGGAGTTAGATAGAAAGCAGAAGAAGGGTGAACCCCGCAGCGCTGGCCGTTGACAAAAAGTTCACCGCGTCGTTGTTGAGCAAACCCCGCCGCTCGAGGGTCGCTCCGAGCAGGCTGTCAAAGATGAGCCCGAAGATTGCGCCCGCGCAGCTCAGAGTGAAGAGGCGCCAGTCGCCGCGCAATGCCCAGCATCCTGCGCCGGCAACGATCGCGGCGGCAACCGTCCCCGCGGCGGTTCCTAAGGCGCTCACCGCGCCGTCGGTGCCCGGCTCCGCGGTGCGAAACGAGGTGATCATGCGTGGCCGCCCACCGAGCACCTGCCCGATCTCGGATGAGACCGTATCGGCCGCTGCCTCGGCCAGCGCGGCCAGGGCCATTGCCAAAATGAACGTTCCAGAGTGGGTCCGGAGCGGAAGCCATCGGCTATTCAGGAACCAGATCTTCACGGGCTCACTCGCGACCAGGGCAGCAAAGCCGAGATTAGCGGCAACCTGCGCGGCCGCCCTTCCGCGCCGCGCCTCGGCGGTGCCGAGGCGTTCCTTTTTCCGGCGTCCGGCGCGCGTGGCGGCGAAGGCCAGCAACGAAACGGCGAGCACAGGAATGAGCGCTGAATGCCAGGGCTCATAAGGCGACTCAACGGACGAGAACATAAGGCTCGCCGTGATCAATGCTCCCGTCGCCGCCGCCAACGGAGTGGCCGCACGCAGCCTCCACGTGATGAGTCCCAGCAAGGCGCTCAGCACTGTGGTCCAAATCAAAATGTCGGCGGATTCCGTCGCCCACCCGAAGCCCGCAAGCAGCGCACCCGCAGCCGCGAAGGGCAGCACGGCAAGCAACACCAGCTTCGACTGCCAGGCCAGATTATCTTGAGCCACGCCTCATCCTAACTGTTGGCTGCACCTTGAGAAAGGCCCACATTTCTTTCGCCCGCGATGACGATCAGCGGCCGCCTGCGTCGGAGTTGATGACGGGCTGTTACCGTCTCCCGCGCCCGGCCCGGTGATTTACAATCAGCAGGAAAGCAGGAAAGATTTCGAATGAGGCTTTTTAGCATAAAGTCATGCCCGGCGCGTGTGCTCTTCGCGCAGGCAGGAGCTGCTCTGGCATTGGCGGCTCTCATTGGCGGTTGTGGCGATAACTACAGGCCGGTGGTCACTCCGATTGGGACGAATGGCCCAGCGGCCCAAGTCAGCTCGTACGCCATCGTGGTTTCAACCACGGGATCCAGCACGCCAGGTGTGGTCACAATTATCGATTATTCCGGTGACTCGATCCTGACCGAAGCGCCGATCGGTCCCGGCCCAAAGGTCTTCACGATCGACTCAGTTGGCGCCACGGGTTACACCATCAACAGCGACGCGACACTGTCGAATTTCGCCCTTCAGACTAATTTACAAGCCAAAAACGTTTCTGAATCTACGCTGCCCCCCACGGCGCAGCCGGTCAACCTGTTTTCGCCATCGACCGAGCTTTGGGCGACTGACTTGAGTGGCGACGTGGCCGATCTTTTTACCGGGTCGCCCCAGGCATTTAAGCTCGCGGTCCCAGTGGCCACCCCGGGCAGTCCAGCCACGATGCCCGTCCTCGTTGCTGGAGTTGGAGGCAGCAGCGGCGAGCGCAACTATGTCCTCAGCCAGAATGTTCCCGATACCGCGCCCATGAGCTGCAACGTATCTCCCACAACGGCGCCTACGGGTGTGGCTACGCCAATCGAGCTCTCCAGTAACACGACCGATCCTGCGATCCCGGTGGGCAAGTGCCCCGTTTACGCGGTGCAAACTCCGGACCTTCAACGCATGTACATTCTCAATCGCGGAGACAACACCCTCTCGGTCATCGACACCCGGAACAACACGCCCGACACCTGCACACACTTTCAAAACCAGAATGGGCAGTGGATCACGTGCCATCCTACGATTCAGCTTCCCACAGGGTCGGGGCCCATTTACGCCGAATACAACCAGGCAACCCAGAAACTTGTCGTGGCCAATTACGACGGTGGAACCATTAGCGTCGTTAATGTCCCGCTCGACGAATACGGCAACGATTCCAATACCTACGCGAACAGCAATTGCACGACTTATGCGGCTTGCGGCGCCATCACGGGAGGTTTTGGGACTGTTACGACAATTAAGGTTGGCAACACGGCCACGCCGAACCCGGCGAGCGTAACCGTTCTCGCCGACGGCAGCAAGGCCTACACGGCCAATCAGAACGACGACAGCGGCACGGGCAACGGCTCCGTGACGGTGGTGAATCTCCAGACGTACACGGTAGAAAAGACCCTCACGGTTGAGGGCCATCCGCGCACTGTGGTCAACGTGCAAAACTCAGCGTATTCCAAGATTTACGCGGTTTCACCGGACAGTCCGTATATCACAATCATTCAATCGACGCCGACGGTGACCGATTTGATCGATACGACGGTCCTGATTGAAGGAACGCCCGTCGACATCCGGACCACAAACCAGAACGGCTCGAGCGGCAACAATAACTACACGAGCCGCGTCCCCGGATACGGACAACCCTGTAACTTACCGGGCAGCGCCTCATTGGTTTCGCTTGCGGCATGCCAGGCCATTCCGTAAGGTGCGCGACAGAGCACTGGAATCTCCAAAGGGTCATTCCTTGTATCGGGAATGGCCCTTTTACCGTTTGGGGAGTTTTTAGAGCGATGAAGGGTACACCAGAACCACCCGCCGGCAAGGCAACGATCAAAAAAGCGCGACTCGATGTTGTGCTCGTTGAGCGGGGCCTCGCTGCCAGCCGCGAGCGCGCGCGCTCGCTGATCCTCGCCGGAAGGGTTCTAGTGCGCGAGCAGAAGATTGACAAGCCAGGCACTTCGGTCCCGGTCGACGCGCCTATTCGGGTTCTGGGTAACGACAATCCCTACGTAAGCCGCGGCGGAATCAAGCTGGCCGCGGCTCTGAGCCATTGGAGGATTAACGTAACGGACCGCGCCTGTCTCGATGTGGGCGCTTCGACCGGCGGCTTTACCGACTGCCTGCTGCAGCACGGGGCCGCCGAGGTGACTGCTGTCGACACCGGCTTCGGTCAAATCGACATGAAACTGCGCAACGATCCGCGTGTGCATCTGCTGGAACGGACCAATGCGCGGCTTCTCGAGCCGGGATCGCTGACGGCGCGCGGCGCGGAGCAGGAAATGACCTTTCTCGTCGTCGACGTCTCGTTCATCTCGGCGACGCTCGTGCTGCCGGCCGTCCTAGCCGCGGCGCCTGCGGTTGCTGAGGCGGTGATTCTGGTCAAGCCGCAATTTGAGGCTGGGCGCGAGCACGTCGGCAAAGGCGGCATTGTGCGCGACCCCGAGGCGCACGAACTGGCGGTGAACAAGGTCGCGGATTGTGTCGGATCGCTCGGCTGGAACGTCGTCGAGACCATTCCGTCGCCGATCACCGGCGCCGAGGGGAACCAGGAGTTTTTGCTCTATGCGAGGAGAAGCGCATCCCCGGCAGCATTGGAACCGGCCTAGCGAAGAATGGTTTCTGCTCAATCCATTACACTGGGACGCATGATCTCGGTTGCCATTGTCTCGAAACCTAACAGGGAAGAGCTCAAGCGGCTTTTGCCGGACCTGGTGGCATGGCTGCGAAGGCACAACTATGAGGTCGTGCTCGATCGCGAAGGCGGAGCCTACACGGATGCGGCTCCGTCCATGGATCGCGCTGAACTGCCGTCGCGTTCACCGGGGCTGGTGATTGTTCTCGGCGGCGACGGAACCTTGCTTGCGGCCGCGCGCATTTTTGCCACCGTCGGCACTCCGATCCTGAGCGTAAATCTGGGATTCCTGGGTTTTCTGACGGAAGTCCGGCTGGCCGATCTCTACGCCACGCTGGAAAACTGGTGCGACGGCTGCCACAGCCTCGATGAGCGCGCCATGCTGCACGCTGTGCTTTGGCGCGAGGGCTCGGAGCAGGCGAGCTTCGAAGCGCTGAACGAGATTGTTGTTTCCAAAGGCGACATTGCGCGCATGGGAGAATTTGCCGTGGAGCTTGACGGCAGAAGCGTAGCGCGATTCCGCGCCGACGGCGTGATTGTCTCCACGCCCACGGGCTCGACTGCGTACACTCTGGCCGCGAATGGTCCCATTCTTACGCCAGATGTTGACGCCATGGTCGTCACGCCCATATGTCCTCACTTGCTCACGCTCCGGCCCATTGTTGTTCCTGGCAGCGCGTTGCTCAACGTTCGCGTTGAGGGCGTGCCGAACGTTGCATTGCTCACCATTGATGGCCAGCAGGGAGTCGAGCTCCGACGCGGCGATGAGGTGCGGTGCAACCGATCCATCTACACGGTCAAACTTGTCCGGCTCAATGAAGGCGGCTTCTTTGACGCGTTGCGCACCAAATTGAGCTGGGGTGAATTGTAGAGAGGCCGCGGCAAGGGAGACTCGACCTATTGCGTGAGCGCGGCCAGCAGCACCTGTGCTTTGCCTGCCAGGTTGTGCGCGCCATCCACATCGCCTGAATCCAGTGCTGTCCTCGCTTCTTTCAGAAACTCACGAATCTGATCGGCGGTTTTCTGGTCGGAGTCGTTGAGGGGCCGATTGATGCCGTTGAGACCGTGTTCGATCGACGCAATGGAAGCTTCAGTTTGTTGTCGGTAACTGCCTGGGTCGCCCGAAGAAAGTTGACCGATGGCGCTGACTTCAGAATTCGCACCGACTTCAGGAACGTCCACGAGCTCGGGCGGATTCGCCGACCTCCAGTGCCGGATGAGTGGTTTAACGGTCTCGTCGTGGACCCTCATGTTGTAGAGAGGCCTGCCGGGGATCAATCGGAGCCCAGGCGGAAGCTCAACCGACACAAGCTCAATAGGGTGGACAGGTGGAGCGATCTGTGGCGCAAGCATCGACTGCGGTGGAGTTTTGTGAAAGGGCGCACGGAAGCAGCCGGTGAAAACAAACGGCAGCAGCCACGCAGCGCACTTGGCAGGTGACCTCATTCCCCCAACCCCTTTTGATCTTCAACGACCGCCGGTTGAAGAACCCGGCGTCCCCTGTCCGCGACGGTGAGTGGAATTCGCAGCCGGAATTCCGTGCCACGGCCCTTTCTTGATTGTACGTCCACGCTGCCATGATGTAACTGCAGGATGCGGTAAGTCATGGCCAGTCCGATCCCGCTGCCGCCGATCTTGGTCGTAAAGTACAGATCGAAGATCTTGTCGCGGATTTCATCTGGAATGCCGATGCCCTCATCGGCAACACGCAACAGCGCGGCGTGTACCTGCGAACCTGCTGATGGCGCTCCATTGCCTTTCGACGCCTGAAGCTGTGCTTCGTTTTGGTTTCCGTCGGGTTCGAGAGTGACCTCGAGCCGGCCGCCGTCCGGCATGGCCTGCGCGCCATTCTGAATGACATTGAGCACCGCCTGCTTCAGCAGGTCGGCATCCACATTGGCAATCAATGGCTCGGCCGGAATGCGGCTGATCAGGGTTACACGGCGCATCGTCAGCTCGTCCGCGGCCAGCGCCAGCACGTCGCCAATTACGGGGCGAAGATCCTGCTCCCGGAGTTGCACTTCCACGGGCCGCGCGAAATCCACCAGCGTTTGCACCACGCGGTCCAAGCGCCGGATTTCCACGTCGATTACTTCCAGGTGCCTGGTGGCCGGGCCTTCTTGTTCGCCCAGCTTCGATTTCAGAAGCTCCAAGTGCACAACGATAGCGTTGATCGGGTTCTTGACTTCATGCCCGACACCCGAGGTGAGCCGGCCGATGGCCGCCATGCGCCGCGAGAGCTCGAGTTCCGATTCAATCTGCGCCGCTGACTCGAGGTCGTGCAGCGTTACCAGCGCGCCCAGGCCCTGGTGTGTCTCCTCGTCGTTGATAAAGTCGACGGAAGCCTCGATCCGGCGCCCGCCCTCGGTGCGAATCTCCTGCTTCGACATCCTTCTCCCGGTTTCAATCGACTCACGCAGAGCGCGCCCCAGCGTGCTGGAATCCTTGAGAAATTCGGCCGCGCGCAATCCCAGAATCTTTTCGCCATCGATCTGGAGGAACCGCCGCGCCGCCTCCGATACCAGCACAGCGCGCCGATCCTCGGTAAAAAGCATGATTCCATCCTGCAGATTGCCGAGAATCTGGTCGAGATTTTCGCGCAACGCAGAGTAGACTTCCTCAACGTTGCGCATGCGCTGCCCGATTTTTTCAATCTTCGTGGAAACCTGCGCCGCGACGTCCTGATTCTTCGGCGCGGGTTCCCCGGTGGGCGCTTCGCCCGCCGCGGTCAGGCGATCGAGCTGCCGGCTGATCTCCGTCATAGGACGCAGTGCCAGGTTGCTGAGCGAAAACGCCGCCAGCAGCGCGGCGATAAGGGAAAAGCCCATCAGCCAGAACGCCTTTTTCAACACCGGGTCATAGGTGGCGCGCAAAAGCGACGTGTGAACCCCAACATGAACCGACGCAAAGAGTTTTCCGTTGTTCGCGATCGTAGCGGCAATATCGAGAACCTTGGGCTGGCCAAAGACCTGCATCATCAGCGCAGCCGGGCCGGCCTTGAGCAGATGATCGAAGCTGGCACGCGCGGGCAGCGGCTTTCCCTGGTTGGCGGGGTTTGTGCTGAGCAGGATCGTGCCCTGGCTATCGGCGATATTAACGTCGTAGACCGTAGACGAATAGCGAATGACAGAGACCATCGCCGCTTGCAGGGTGGGATCGTTCTGTACGCTCTCGGCCATGAGCGCGCGCAGTTCGCCGGGATTATTGGGATCGACGGTGAGGCCCGTGAGTCCCGACTGCAGCGCATTCTGGAGCGCAAATCGGACCTGGTCGGCCACCATCAGGTTGGTGTCGTAGGTTTCCTTAACCGCGGCCTTCACCAGTTGGTGCACATACACGCCCGAAACCACACCGGCGATGAGGAACACCAGAGCGGTAATGGCCAGCACGAGTTTGGTTTTCAAGCCCATCGGTTGATTGAACGCCGGCAAACCGGTTTGAAGCCCAACAACAAGACGACCTTTACGCGCGATTCGCTGTTGCCCATTGCTTTGACGAAGATTCTTCCACGATCGGGGAAGAGTGCGCGAACTTTTCAGCGGGTTTCAAAAAACCTCTCGACGCTATGCGTCCTGCCGCTCGCGGCCGTATTCCTTGAGCTTGTTATGCAGGGTCTTCAGGCTCACACCCAGAATCTCCGCTGCCCGCGTCTTGTTTTGTCCTGTTGCCTCAAGTGTGCGGAGAATCAGGAGCCGCTCCGCTTCGTCGACTGTCGCTCCCACGCGTACGGTAATGGCGCTTCCATCCGAAGTTGCCGTTGACGCAGAATCCCGCCCGAAATCCTGCGGCAGATGTCCCGCATCGAGAGGCGCACCGTCGGGGCAAAGAATTACCGCCCGCTCAATGGTATTGCGCAGCTCGCGGGCATTCCCGGGCCAGCTATGCGCCATCAACCGATCCAGCATCGACGGCGCAATGCCTGATACTTTGCGGCCGTGTTTCTGGTTCATCTCTCCCACCATGGCTTCCACCATGGGCGGCAGATCGTCGAGATGCTCGCGCAGCGGTGGCATGGCGATGTTGAATACGTTGAGCCGGTAAAAGAGATCGTTGCGAAGATGGCCTTCCGCGACGGCGCGCTGGGGATCGCGGTTCGTAGCAGCCAGGACGCGCACGTCTGTGTCGATCTCCATGCGGGCGCCGAGCCGGCGGAACTTCCGCTCTTCCAGAACGCGCAGCAGCTTTGCTTGCGTGCCCGATGGCATTTCGCCAATTTCGTCGAGCAACAGCGTTCCGCCCGCTGCCAGCTCGAAGCATCCGGCCCTCCGCTCCACTGCGCCGGTAAACGAGCCCTTTTCGTGCCCGAAGATTTCGCTCTCGATCAGCGTTTCAGGAATGGCCGCGCAGTTGACCGCGACGAATGGCCGTGACTTGCGCGGGCTCAGGTCGTGCAGCGTGCGCGCCACCAGTTCCTTGCCCGTTCCGCTCTCGCCTGTGATCAGGATCGGCACATTCGACGGAGCCACCTGCTCGATGAGGGTAAAGATCTCGCGCATTTTTTTGGAGCTGCCGACCAATTGGCCCAGCACGCCCGACTCGCGCAGCCTTCGGCGCGCGACCTCGAGTTCGATCGCCGTCTGGCGCTGTTTGGTGGCGTTGGCGAGGATCGTCTTAAGCCGCGTCGGGTCCACGGGCTTCTGCAAAAAGTCGTATGCGCCGAGTTTCATGGCATCGACAGCCAATTGGATGGAGCCCATGGCAGTGAGGACGACGACAGCCATGTTGGCGCTCAGGCCATCACTGCCCTCGGCCAGCTTGGTCAACAGCCCCATGCCGTCCATGCGGGGCATCTTCAGGTCCGTCACCACGATGGCCGGGCCAAACTCCTGAGCCTTTTCCCAGGCCTCGAGGCCGTCGCGGGCGATTTCGGTGCGGTATCCCCAGCCGGAGATCAGCTCCGCCAGCCCAGCCAGCGCGTTGGGCTCGTCCTCGGCGATCAAAACCTTTACGGTGTTCTCCATAGGGGACCTTCATTAGCTTACCTTTTCGCGGCGGGATCAGGCCATGAAACGGCCGGTTGAGGCGTTACTTCCGTAGGCGGGGGCGGCACTGCGGCGGAAATGACGCCGGGGTCACGCAAGTTTGATCGGAGAGGAATGCAGTCAGCGTCCGAACACGTAGGTCACTTGATAAAGCCCGCTGTCGATGCCGGGGTTTTCATCGGCGGTATCGTGGTTCGAGATGTGGTGATAGCGGTATTCCACGCGGATCGATTTGTGCAGGCTCCGGTAAATCTCGAATCCCGCGCCCAGATCGAAGGTGAAATTGAAAGATCCTGCCTGGAGGATCGGAATCGGCTGCGTCGAATACATATATCCGCCATGGCCGATGAAGAACGGCTGGATTTTGCGGCGAGGCAGAAAGTTCCATTGCATCCCGACCGGCGACATCGCTTCACCGATGGTCCAGCGCCGTCCGTCGCAGGAATAGGTGAGCGTTCCGCTATAGTTGACGCCATTTTGATCGGTAAAGTTGTAGGGGACTGTGGCAGGCGCGCAGGTGACAAATTGGGCGCCGAAGTTATATGTGGTTTTGGAGGCGACCGGCGTGACTTGGTTGTTGGTCTCTATGCCCACCGGATCGCTCTCGAGCGCAACCGGCAACAGTTCCAGGCTGTATTGCCAGTTGACCATGTTGCCCATCATCAATCGCCGGTTATACGAAACGCCGAAATTCAGTAGCTTGCGGTTCTCGGCGAAACCGAGCAGCATGTGGCTCGAATCCGGTGAATATGCGCCGAGGATTCCAAAGGAATTTTTCCGCGCGTAGTAAGGATTGTTGGCGGGGCTCACCTGGGCGGAGACTTTGACGCTCACCAGCGCGATAAGCTGCAAGGCAAAAAGGCAAGATAGAAGCAAGAATCGGCGCGGGCGACCCCTCTCGAACGTAAGCAAGAAAACTCCCTTTCCCGCATCGAACCGATGACTCAACAGTCTGGCGGTCGGTTCGAGGGTACGAGCCCGAGCTCGCGCACGAGACCAGCAAATAGGATGCAGATTCGGCCGCCAACGGAAAACTGTTCCGGAATGTTCCGTTTCCCGAGGGCCTATACTTCTGTTTTGACTGCGAAACCAATTGTAAGGGAGCACCATCATGTCTTCATCCGCTGTTACCTTCGCTCGTCAGAACCACGCGCGATTTCTCGACGATCTGAAGGCCCTGCTGCGCATTCCCTCGATTTCGACGCTACCCGAACACAACAGCGATTGCCGCAAGGCCGCTGAGGCGCTGCTCTCCGATCTCAAGCGCATTGGCATGGAGCATGCGCGACTCATTGAGACCGACGGCCATCCGCTGGTCTACGCCGACTGGCTGCATGCTGCGGGCAAGCCGACCGTGCTGATCTATGGCCACTACGACGTTCAACCGCCTGACCCGCTCGATGAATGGCTCACGCCGCCTTTTGAGCCGACGGAGCGCAATGGAAACATCTACGCTCGCGGCGCGGTCGACGACAAAGGCCAGGTGGTTGCTCAGGTCAAGGCGCTCGAGTCGCTCATGGCCGCGAATCACACGTTGCCCCTCAACGTCAGGATTCTTTTTGAAGGCGAAGAAGAAGTGGGAGGGGAGGGAATTGAGAACTACGTTGCTTCAAAGCCTGCCGATCTCAAAGCCGATTTTGCGTTGGTTTGCGACTCCGAACTCTTTGCTCCGGGTCTTCCCACCCTCTGCGTGGGCCTGCGCGGAATGATTTATGCCGAGATCGAAGTGCGGGGATCTAAAACCGATCTTCATTCCGGCATGTACGGTGGCGCGGCGCCCAATCCGTTCTTTGCTCTCGCCCACATCATTGCGAAGCTCAAGGACGAGAACGGAAACATTCTCATTCCCGGCTTCTTCGACGACGTTGTCGCCCCGAGCGCCGAGGAACTTGCCGCATGGCGCAAGCTTCCGTTCGATGAAGAGGAGTACCGCAAGAACGAAGTCGGCTCAGCAACACTCATCGGCGAAGCCGGATACAGCGTGCTGGAGCGGACGTGGGCCCGTCCCTCGCTCGATGTCCACGGGATGCCCGGCGGCTTTATCGGCGCGGGCGCCAAGACTGTGATCCCGGCCAAGGCGCAGGCCAAAATCTCCATGCGCCTGGTTCCCAACCAGACGCCCGCAAAGACCTTCGCTGTGTACAAGAGCTACGTGGAGAAGATCGTTCCCCCCGGGGTTAGTGTGGACGTCCACCTCGTTCACGCCGGCGACCCTTGCCTGATCTCCGTTGACAACCGCTACGTCCAGGCAGCCACACGCGCGCTCCACGAGGTCTGGGGCAAGGACACCGTCTTCATCCGCTCCGGCGGCTCGATCCCGATCGTCGGCGACCTGGAACGTCACGTCGGCATGCCCAGCGTATTGATGGGCTTCGGATTGCCGGACGACAATATCCATGCGCCCAACGAAAAATTCAATCTGAAAAACTTTGAGCTGGGCATCGAGTCGCTGATCTGCTTCCTGGAGGAAGTAGGGAAAGACAGGGAATAGGGAGTAGCCAGTAGGGAATAGGACGGCGCCCAGGATGATCGAGCGAGTGGTCTCGATGGACGAGATGGAAGCGGCCGGAGTTGTTCTGGCAGGCGGACAATCGAGCCGCATGGGCCGCGACAAGGCACTCGTGCCCTTTGCCGGCCGGCCGTTGATCGAGCATGCGCTTGAAGCACTTGAAGAGGCTGGCCTTTCGGTCTCGATTGCTGGAGCCAGCCCCGCCGCAGAGTCCACTCTTGCCGCTTATGCCCCCATCATTCGTGATTCGCAGAGGGGACTCGGGCCCCTGGCCGGGATTTGCGCCGCGTTGGAGGCCGCGTCCACTCGGTACGCCGTCTTTATCCCGGTCGATCTCCCTTTGCTGCCGACGTCGCTCATCACTTACCTCCTGTATCGTGCGCGAATCACCGAATGCGCCGTGACGGTTCCCACTGTCAACGGGTTTGCCCAGACATTTCCCGTGGTTCTTGATCGATGCGTGCTTCCAGCGCTTCTGGCGGCCCTCGTTTCAGAAAAGCGCGGCTGCTTTGCGGCCTTCGAATCCGCAGCGGAAGGCCTGGGTCAGCGCATTGCCGGCATTCCGGTGGAACTGCCGGTTCAATCGGGACAAGTGGCGCACCCTTGCGGTCTGCCTCCTTTTCGGTGGTTCCTCAACGTGAATACACCCTGGGATCTTCAGCGGGCGGAGCAGCTCGCGGCGCACTCGATCGCGTAAGCTGAATGCATGGCGCCTGATGAAAACCCCGTCGGCCCCGGCCCTTTGGAGCCGCTCGAAGCCGAACTTGACGTGCTCGCGGATCCTGGGAAAGTTGCGCCGCAACCATTGCCGGCGACCGCCGCTCAATCGCCAGAGCCCATCATCGTATTCAACAACGTCTCCATTGCCTTCGACGGCCGTGCTGTCCTGGAGAATGTAAGTTTTTCGGTGAACCGGGGTGAGACGCTGTGTATCATGGGCCGCAGCGGCGTGGGCAAATCTGTTTCGCTGCGCCTGCTTATGGGTTTTCTCAAACCCGACTCCGGATCGATCCAGGTCGAAGGGCAGGAGATCACCGGACTTGACGAAGAAGGTCTTCGCACGATTCGCAAACGAGTGACGATGGTCTTCCAAAACGGCGCCTTGTTTGACTCGATGAGCGTGCGGGAGAATGTCGCCTTTCCCTTGCGCGAGAAAGGCGGCCTCGCCGACGACCAGGTGGATCAGATTGTCGGGCGGCTCATTGGCCTGACTGGCGCCGACGACGTGGCAGACGCCTTTCCAGGAAGCCTGTCAACGGGGCGCAAACGTGCGGTCGCGATGGCCCGGGCGCTGGCTGCCCAACCGGAGGCCGTCCTTTACGACGAGCCCACAACCATGGTCGATCCCATCACCGCGCGCCGGCTTGGCGGGCTCATTCAGCGCCTGAAGCTTCAGCTCGGATTTACCAGCATCGTGGTTACGCACGATACGCGCTTCGCCGAAGAGCTCGCCGACTCCGTGCTGTTTCTGCACCAGGGCAGGGCGGAATTCTTCGGTCCCCTTAGTGGCTTTCTTGAGTCCACCGATCCGCCGATCCGTCAGTTTCTCACGCTCGATGCTTATGTATTACCTTCAGATTAAATGAGTTACGGGATTTATGCCTTCCAAGTTAATATGGTCTTGGCCGCCAGAATCACTCTCTGGTAACCAATTCGTTGCATTCGCCAGTAATCAGTCGGCGTTATGATTCTCTTGCCACCTGTTTCCCTTCTGGGCCAAGCTGGAGTCAAGCGATTGCACCCCACAACGCGTCGAATTCGGCGGGACGAGCTACGCTCAGGGTATTTCGCGTCTATAAATAAAAAGAGCTTCAGTCTTTATCTTGTCTTCATTGCACCTCCTTTCTCAATGCGCGGGCGACTGCGCAATCCGGGCCTACAATCCAAGCGAATGGTTCTTCGGGGAACGTTCAATTCATATCTGCGTGCCGCTCCACAGAATGGCTTGTGTACCCAGCCGTTCAACCCCGAACAGCAATCGCGTGAGGAGTCTTTCCTCAAGGAAGTTGTTTGTGTTCCATCTGAACTTTGTTTTTCTCGTGTTGCACGTCAACCCCAGCAGCCCGTATCCCAGGCGCTTAGAAAGATCCTGAGGTCTGCGTAGACCCTATGGCGAGTTCGGATTTCTGGCAAAAGCTGTCATCGTCTTTGACTGCTTCGGCTGAATGGGACGCCGGAGCCGCAGGCAACCACGTGCGAGCTACGCGGGGCACCGCCAAGATGTGGATGGCGATGGACGCCCTCACGGTCTTCCTTGCCGCTATGGCGGCTACACTCTACCGGTTTCACGCCAGCCCAATGAGCGGCGTGCGAAAGTTTCTTGACGGAACCATGTTTCGTGGCTTCTCGGTGTGGATCCTGATGGCTCTTTTGTGCGGCTTCGCTTTCGCCCTCATTGTCACCAGTCGGCGTCTGCATCTCTACACGCCGATGCACATGACCAACTTCCTCCATGAACAGAGGATGAGCGCCCAGGCCTGCCTGACTTCCGGTCTTTTGCTGACCGGAGCGCTCTACCTGGTCAGGGCGGAAACCATCTCCCGTGGCGTCGTACTTGAAACGATTGGCCTAGTAACGATCGGCGTGGGACTCCGCCGATTTATTTATCGCGTCCTGCTCTATCAGCGCTTTGACCGAGGCCTGGATACGCGCAATGTGCTTATCGTCGGGACGGGGGCCGAGGCGAATGCGCTTCGCCAGCATCTCGAGAAGATTCGCCACCTGGGCTACACATTCAAGGGGTTCATTCAGTTGCCTGGTTGTTCGCCTCATGACGACGTCTCTGAAGACATCGTGGGCAACCTCGAAACTCTCTTCCAGCACACGCGTAAACAGTTCATCGACGAGATTTTCTTCACCACTCCGTGCGAGCGTGGCATCGTCCAGAGAGTTCTGGAGCAGGCTCGCGTGCATGGGGTAGATCTGCGCGTGATTCCCGACCTTTATGACGGCCTGGCGTGGAACAGCCCAATCGAATACATTGGCCAGTTTCCGACCATCCCGCTGCACCGCGGCGCGGTGCCTGAGATCGGCCTCATCTTCAAGCGCGTCTTTGACACCGTGTTTTCCGCATTAATTCTCATCATCCTTTCGCCGCTTCTGCTGGCGATCGGCATCGCCATCAAATTCGATTCCCAAGGATCGGTTTTCTATTCTTCTGAACGCATAGGCAAGAAAGGCGTGGTTTTTCGCTGCATCAAGTTTCGGACCATGGTCCGCGATGCCGACAGCCGCCGAGCTGAGATTATGCACATGAACGAGCGCGACGATGTGCTGTTCAAGGTTTCAAACGATCCCCGTGTCACTCGCCTGGGCAAATTCCTTCGCAAGTATTCGCTGGACGAGCTGCCGCAATTCATCAACGTCCTTCGCGGCGAGATGAGCATCGTAGGGCCGCGTCCACCCCTGGCCGGCGAGGTGCGCAAGTACGATCTCGACCACCTGCGCCGCCTCGACGTGACTCCGGGCATCACAGGCCTTTGGCAGGTGCAGGGACGCCAGGATCCGTCCTTCGCCAGCTACGTCTCTCTCGACGTGACCTACATCGATAACTGGAGCATCTGGCTCGACTTCAAGATCATGATGCGCACCGTTGCCGTGGTCTTTTCCGGCACAGGAACGTAGGCAGCTGCTTGCCTTTTGAGATGTGGTGGCGGGAGCGGATCGACAACCGCAAGGCCGGTCTTAAACCAGTCCGGTGGTCCGCTTGACTTCAACATCCTGAAACTCTTGAATGTTTTCTATCGGTTTTCTGGCTTCGGCCGGAGCGGCTTGCGCGATTGCCTGAGGTGACCGCTCCATGCGCGGCTCGGTGTTTCGTCGCACCCTTAGATTGTTCACGGCATACTCGATATAAGGTGACTTCAATTCCGGATCCTTGCCGAGGAAACGGCAAGTCGCCGTCACCTGCTCAACAATGAATGTGGGTTGAAAACCTGCAAGCTCGAGTTCCTTTTCTTTGGTGATCATATACACCATGAAATTGAAGACTTCGTCGCTGAGGGTCAGGTTATGCCGCGCGCATTCCATTTGGAAGATGCGGTGGAACTGGTCCAGGCCTGGCGGCCCGACTTCGATTTTGTAAGGAAGCCGGCGCAGAAAGGCCGGGTCCATCAGGTCTTCCGGATTCAGGTTCGTCGCAAAGATCACGATCTCTTCAAACGGGATGCTGAAGCTGGCGCCCGAGCGTAACTTCATGTAATCGACCCGGCTTTCCATGGGCACGATCCACCGGTTCAAGAGGTCTCTGGGGCTGACGAACTGGCGTCCGAAGTCGTCGATGAGGAAGCAGCCGCCCAGAGCCTTCATGTGCAGCGGCGCTTCGTAGTAGTGCCCCTTCTCGTCGTAACGCAGATCGAGCATGTCGAGAGTGAGCTCGCCACCGGCGACCACGAACGGGCGCCGGCAAGTGACCCAGCGCTTGTCTCGGGTGTCGCGCAGGAAGGTTGCGGCCTCGGAACCCGCTTCTTTCTCGGCTGGAAGGTTCGCCTGGATGTGAAGCCTTGGATCGTAAAAGCGAATAATTTGCCCTTCGACCGTGATGGCATAGGGCACGTGGATCACATCTTTAAAGACGCTCGCGAAACTGAGAGCGACTGAAGTCTTTCCGTTTCCCGGGGGGCCATAGAGCAAGATCGCGCGGCCTGAATTCAGGGCCGGCCCCGCCTGTTCAACGATGGTTTCGTCCATCGTGAGTTCCTTAATGGCCTCATGGACGTTCTCCAGCGTCACGCGCTCGTTGGTCGGCTTCTGCATGTTGACGCGGTCAATGAATTCGGCCAGTGTGACCGGCGCGGGACCGATGTATCCCGACCTCTGCAGCGCTTCCAGCGTCCAACGCTTACCCTCATCGGTCAAGGCATAGCGCATGTCAAGAACGCTGTCTGAACTCATCGCGCCCAGCGTATAAATCAGCTGCCGCTGAATGGCGATATTCGCCAGATCCATGACGACATGCTGAGGGAGTTTGATTCCATCCGAAATCTGGCCGATTTTCTCCAGGCGTGAGGAGAACATCAGCTTCATGAAGAGAGCCAGCAGGTCGGTGTCGGCGATGCCGGTGCCTTCAATGTCAGCGGGTTCTTGAGGAACGCGATGGATGAACCGTTCGATCGTGCGCGCTTCGACCAACCCCAGCGCGACCAGATTGTCGCCGAGGGTTCCCCCCTGTGACACCTGGCGCTGAAGGGCAGCGGTCACGTCTTTCTCCGTGACCAGGTTGGCACGGATAAGCAGCTCGCCCAATTTCATTTGCGGTCCGATGGTCTTCCCCCGACTCGAGCTGTTTCGCAGTTACAGTGTCTGAAGCCTCTTTCGCCAAGTGGATTCCTTATTAAGAAGAATCCATCCTTCTCTTCGGCTTGAATCAGCTACGACAACTGCGCAATCGCTCAATGAATCTGTCTTCAGCAGATTTCGTCGACCGCCCCCACCGTGCCTTTAGGGATGGGTCAATTCGTTACGCTCTTGATTCTAGGCAGCTACTTTCGATCAAAGAAATCCCTCCATTTGGGGATGATTGGATAAAGCATTTCTATTCATTGACTTAGCTTTTTCGGCTCTCGGATGGCCGACCAGAAAACGCCTCTTCGAGCATCCTGCATTCCCTGCGGGTCTCCCTGGCTCCCTCGATGCCAGGGTTCCGCTCCCCCTCCATTTACACTGGATTTGTGAAGATCGCACTGGCCCAGATCGATCCCACGGTCGGGGATTTCACCGGAAACCTGAAGAAAATTGTGGCATTCAGCCAGCGCGCCGCCGATTCAGGGGTGCGCCTGACCGTCTTTTCCGAGCTCGCGATTTGCGGCTATCCCCCCGCCGACCTTCTTGAGAAGCCCAGTTTCCTCGCTCGATGCCAGTCGGCGGTCGACGAGCTTCGTGCCGCCACGCGCAATTTGCCCACGGCGGTCCTGGCCGGTGTGGCGCTGCCCTCCGGACGAGAGGACGGCAAACCAGCCTTCAACGCTGCCGTACTCATCGACCGCGGCGAAGTGCTCCTGGAGCAACACAAGCGGCTCCTGCCGTTCTACGACGTTTTCGACGAACAGCGGTACTTTTCGCCGTCCGGACCGCAGAGAGTGGTCGAGCTCGAAGGCACGCGGCTGGCGATCACCATCTGCGAGGACGCGTGGAACGATAAGAATTTTTGGCCGCGCCGCCTTTACTCCGTCGATCCGGTGGAAGAGCTCATGCGCCAAAGCCCGGCATTGCACATCAACTTGTCGTCCTCGCCTTTCTGGCATGGCAAGCGTGGCGTTCGGCGCGAGATGCTCGCCGCCATCGCGCGCCGCGACCGCATTCCGGTGCTGATGGCGAATCAAGTCGGCGGCAACGACAGCCTCATCTTCGACGGCTCCTCGCTGGCTCTCAATGCGCGCGGGGAGCTGATTGCGCAGGCCGCTTCGTTTGAAGAAGACCTGGTCATCGTCGATCCATTCCATTCTTCGCCCGTGCCAATTCCCGAGGACGACGAAACCGAAGCCGCCTACCGCGCCTTGGTGTTGGGAACGCGCGATTATGTCCGCAAGTGCGGGTTCAGTAAAGTGGTCATCGCTTTGAGCGGCGGCATTGACTCGGCGCTGGTTGCGGCGATAGCCGCCGATGCTCTGGGTGCGGAGAACGTGACCGGCATCGGCATGCCGAGCCCTTATTCCTCTTCAGGCTCGATCGACGACAGCCGGCAGTTGGCGGCGAATCTCGGCATCCGCTTTGAGACCGTCTCGATCAGCGAGCTCTTTGCAGAATTCAACCATGTGCTCGCGCCGCTTTTCCGCGGATTGCCACCCGACACAACCGAAGAGAATATCCAGCCTCGCATTCGCGGCACGATTCTAATGGCGCTCTCGAACAAGCTGGGCGCGCTGGTGCTCACGACGGGGAACAAATCCGAGATGGCCGTAGGCTATTGCACGCTTTACGGAGACATGGTGGGCGCGCTGGCGGTCATCGGAGATCTGGTCAAGACGCGGGTGTATGCCGTTTGCCATTGGCTTAACCGCAACCAGGAAAAAATTCCGGCGGCGATCCTCCTGAAGCCGCCTTCGGCCGAGCTGCGGCCGGGCCAGATGGATACCGATTCGCTGCCGCCCTATGAAGTGCTGGATCCCATCGTGGAAGCTTATGTCGAGCGCTATGAAACACCGGAATCGATCGCCGAAGAGCGCGGTTTTCCCCTCGATCTCGTCCAACAGGTGGTGCATCTGATCGAGCGCTCCGAGTACAAGCGCCAGCAGGCCGCTCCGGTGCTGAAGGTGACTTCAAAGTCATTCGGCATGGGCCGCAGATTTCCGATTGCTGTGAAAGTGCAGGTGTGAACAACCGTAAATCGTGAGTCGTGTTTCGCGAACCGCTGTGCGCCCGTTGGTTCCGCAGCAAATGACGGCCCACGATCCACGAACCGCGCCGTGATTAGCCTCTACGCCGCATCAACATTTAAGCTATTGATTGGGAGTCTTCCCAGCCTTTAAGGAGAAAAGCTTGATCCGTCTTTCAACCCGATTCATCGGCGCCGTCGCGCTGATTGCTCTGTTCGTACCCGCACTCCAGTCCGTCGCCCAGCAGCACGTGCCGCCCGCGCCCGATACCACTTCCGAGCCGTCCGCGCCGACGCAGCAGCCGTCAGATACAACTCCCGCAGACCAGCCTCAGCTTCAGGCTCCGCCTGCGGCGCCGGCTCCATCCGGCCCTCCAGTGTTCCCCAAGCCCGATCCTGCCAACTTCACAGCAGCCGCTCCAACCAAAGAGACCGTGAACAGCTTTCTTCAAGCCAATTGGGGATACGACGCAGACCGGATGTGGCAGGTGCAGGCCATTCTGAAAACGCCTGCCGACGGCGTCAGCAAGGTCATCGTCCTGGTTGGCGACAAGACAGGAAAGCAAAAACCCCAGGTCCTCACCTTCCTAGTTCTTCCCGATGAAAAGCACATTATCAGCGGTGACGACATCATTACGTTCGGCGCGAACCCATTCGCTGACGCGCGCCAGCAATTGCAGCAGCATGCCAACGGCCCATACCGCGGAGCAGCATCGAAGGACCTTGAGTTGGTGGAGTTTGCCGACTTCCAATGCCCGCACTGCAAGGAAGCGCAGGCGAACATGGACAAGCTGGCTACGGATTATCCCAAGGCGCGCTTTGTTTTCGAGAACTTTCCCATTGCCTCGCTGCATCCGCAGGCAGTGAGCGCCGCCGAGTACGGTATCTGCGTTACCAAGCTGGGCGGCAGCTCGGCGTTCTTCCAGTTCGCGAATGCGGTTTTTGACGGTCAGGATGGCCTGTCGAGCCCCGATGGCGCAACGCTCACACTCAACAGCGCCGTCACCAAGGCCGGCCTCGATCCCGCCAAGGTTTCAGCCTGCGCAGCAACGCCTGAGGCCAAGGCGGATGTCGATGCCTCTGTGGAATTGGGAAAAGGAATCGGCATCGTCGAAGTGCCCACGCTTGTCATTAACGGCCGCACGGTTCCTGCTACAGCTCCCTATGACTTGCTGAAGAAGATCATCGACTTCCAAATGAAAGCAGACGGAGTAGCCGGCCAGTAACTGAATCGCCATGGTGAAAAGGGCGGGTGAATTTACTGCTGCGTGCCGCGCTCCACACGCATCATCGCCGTGTGTCCCGCTGCTTGGGTTCCGCGGATCACATGCGGCGTCATCACGATCACGAGAGTCGCGTAGTTCTGCTGCAAATCTTTGCTGCTGATATCGTTCAGGCCGGGAATCTCGCTGATTCCCGGCGTACCGCTGATCGACTGGCTCTGCGATTTGTCCATCTCTGTCGCGATGACCGCAGCCTCGCCCAGCCTCAGCGTCACAATTCCGGAGTAGGCGCGGTTATCCAGCACGGGATTTCCATCGATCGAAGTCCCCGCAAGCGAATCGAGCTTCAGGTCGATGGCAAGCGCCACGTCCCCATCACGCAGGACTCTCGGGTTCACCTTCAGGTTCAAACCGAGGTCCTGATACTGCACCATGGGAACATTCGGCACCGACGAGGTCAGGGATGACAGCAGCGACGACAGGCTGCTGGAGCTTCCCGCACCCGTTAATCCGGCAATGTTGGGGATGTTCGGTGACAGGTTGGAGTACGAAGACGTCTGAATCGGGTACCTCTCGCCTTCCTTGATGGTTTCGTCCTGCCCGTCCTCCATGCGCAACTCGATCTGGTCGAGTTCTCGCGAATCGGACGAGTTCAGGTTCAGGTTGAATGTCGCGGCGCCGGGCGACAGTGCCGATTCCGTCAGCCCGCCGCCAAACAGGGCGAATCCGCTCGACAGCAACGGGCTTGAGACCTGGCCGGAGGCGATGAGAATGCCGAGGATGGCCAGCGGATCGTTCGCAGAAGCGAGGCCCGACGAAATAATCTGCTGCACCAGGCTCGCATTCTGGCTCAGCAGCGACTGCTCCTCGGCAAACACGTTGAACGCCGAAATGCTCTGCGGCAACTGCACTCCGGTGTTGCGCGTGCTGGTATGCGCCACCTGAATCATGCGCACATCCACAAGCACTTCGCTGCGGCCGTCAATCAGGCTCTTCATGGTGGAGTTGAATGCATCCAGCGTCGATGCCGGCGCGCGAAGGGTCAGGCTCTTCGCCGATTGCGAAGGCTGGGCCTGCTGCACCTCAAACACTTCTTTGGCCAGCGTTGCCACTTCGGTCATTTCATCGGCGCTCAAGCCGGAGAGATAGACCGTTTCTGTCTCCTGAGGTATCAATCGCGCTCGATTCTCGCGGCTGTCGTCGGCCACCAAAGCGTGATGCGCATCGAGCGCGACGGAAAAAGTGTGCGTTGCCATTCCGAGAATGCGCATCGCATCGTCAAAGCTCACGTCGTCCAAGTCGAGCCGAATCTGCGTCGGCCGCACACTGTCATCGAGCATGGCTTTCACGCCGTACGCTTTAAACACCTGGTCAATCACCTGGCGCTGGTCACTGTGCAGGTGAAAGCTCTGCTTAGCCGGGGACGCCAGGATCTTTTCCACGCCGCCTATTTCGCTTGTAGTTTGCCCGTATAACGGTTTGGGTGCGGCGCGCACCGATTCGTCGGCCAATTCGTCCAGATGCTGGCTGACCTCGAAGTTTGTGGGATCGAGCGCGAGGGCGCGACTGAGAGCGGCGCGCGCGCCGGGCTCATTGTTCAGCAGCCGGTCCTTGGCTGCCTCCTGGATGAGCGCAGTCACTTCGTGGCTTTTGGCGACAAGGGCCGCGAGCCGGTAGTTGGCGTTGGAAGGGTCGAGTGCGGCGGCACGATCGAAACCCTGCATCGCCTCGTCAAACTGGCGGTTCAAAAACAGCTTGCTCGATTCAAGGTAGAGTTTTGACGCCCGCCTTTGATCGCTGCTGCGCGGCTCTTTCGTTTTGGACGGGCTGGGAATCTCGGTGTCAGCCGGCGCCGCCTGACTTGCAGTGGTTCCTTCGCCGCCTGCCGCGCCTGCATTGGGGTTGGCCCCTTCGTTGGCAGGAGCGTCGTGGCTGCCAGCTGTGCTTTGTGTTGCTTGTGCCACAGGAATGCCCGACTGCGCCATCAAGACGCTCGCTCCGACGGCTACTGCCAGCACGGCGCTGAATAACTTCGCTGCCGTGCGCATCCACCCGCGCCGGGTTTCGGTTCCCGGCTCCCGCTTGTCGACCGCTGCCGCTCGCATTCTCATCGTGTTCCCGGGGTCATTGCCAGCAAATCCTTCAGCGAGGTTGCACATGCCTCCGGCTGGCAACGCTGCAACTCGTCAAAGGTATATTTTCCCGTGGCCACGGCGATCACGGAAAGAAAATTGGCCCGCGCGGCCTCGATGTCCAGCGGAGTGTCGCCCACAACGCAGATGCTTGCGACATTATGCCCTTTGTTTCCCGCCAGCTCTCTTGCCTTCATCGCCGCATGTCCGATCAGTTTGGCCCGCACCGGAAAATGGTCGCTGAAGCCGCCGAATCGGAACCACTCGCGGAGGCCGGCCTTCTCAATCTTGATCCAGCCGATGGCCTCGAGGTTTCCTGAAGCCACGCCCAGCAGCGCGCCCTTCTGAGCGAGATGCCGGAGAACCTCTTCGATTCCCGGCGTCAGTTCCGGGTCAAGCTCCTGCCGCCTTTCAGCGACAGAATTCCGCATTGCCTCAAGGATGGCGTCGTAGTGACTCTCAAGAACATCGTCGGAGATTCCCGCCTGGCGGCAAGCCTCGCGCAAGATTGCGGTGTCTGTGCTGCCGTGGATCTGAACCCCGGCCAGGGTGATCTCGAATCCAGTTATCCGCTGAACGCTAGCCGCAACCGATTCATAATGCACACGGTCACGGCTGCGCATCAGCGTCCCGTCGATATCGAAAAGATATGCGTCCTGCCCGTCCCACACGAAATCGCGCTCGATCACGACTCGGGCTTCGCTGTTCTGTTGTGTTTTCTGCATGATGCGGGCCGAACGCTCTCAGCGGTTTCGGGGAACCGGCTTGGCCGGCGGCAACAAGCGCCGCACCGGTGTCAGCCTTGGCGATATCCCTGGCGAAACGCGCCATATACAGGACGTTCGCTCCGCGGCGGACGCTTGAGCTCGGCGCGGACCTCGGCCAGCTCCAGTCCCAGTTCCGCCATCGCGCGGCTCAGCGTGTTGCGATGCATCCCAAGCTCTTCCGCCGCCTTACACTGGTTTCCCCGGTGCGCCACGAGCACCTCACGCAGATATTGCTTTTTGAACTCGCGCACCGCCTCATCGTAGCGGATTCCGCTCGAGTGCATTTGCGTCACCAGGCTCTCCAGTTCTCGTTTCACTCGTCCCTCTTGCCAATTACGAACAATCAGTCTAACCCGTCCCGCGCCCTTCGTGCAGAACAATTTCTTAGTTCGATCCGTGGGGGTGCATCCACTCGGGCGATTCGTGTTCCAAAAGCAGCAGGCCCTTGCGCACGCGGTCGCCCAGATCACCCGGAGTCACTTTCTCGCTCATGTGGAGCGACCCGAAAAACAGAGGCGGCAATTTCGCCTGGTTTAACCATTGCTGCCCTGGATAAAAGGCAACGATGACGAGGATGCTGATGATTACAAGGAACACTCCCTGAATGAAACCAAGGATTGCCCCGGCCAAGCCATCCAGACATCCGAGGCCCAACTTGTCGGCAAACTTTCCAATCAAGCCGCCGATCAGGTTCGCGAGCCCCATGACCAGCAGTGCGATCAACAGGAACGCCACCGTGTTGGCCACCGCGTCGGCCCTGAAGATCGGCAACAACAGGGAGCCGACTCGCTGGTAATTCCAGGCCGCCAACGTGAGCCCCAGGATCAATCCTGCCAAAGAGCAGGCGGTGCGGAAGAATCCCTGCGCGAGGCCACCCAGGGTCGCTCCCGCGAGCACCACCACAATGATCCAATCGACCCACGTCATATTCTGCTCCGCCCGCTGAAGGGCTTGTTCACAAACCCTACTTGTCCATCTCCCGTCCGGTCAAGCGCCGGAAGGCTTCGAGGTATTTGGCTCGTGTCCGTTGCACAACCTGCTCGGGCAGAGCCGGCGCCGGCGCCTGCTTGTTCCAGTGAATCTCTTCCAGGTAGTCGCGCACAAACTGCTTGTCAAAAGAAGGCTGTGCGCCCCCGGGTTTCCATGCTGCGGCGTCCCAAAAACGCGAGGAATCGGGAGTGAGAACCTCATCGGCAAGGATAACGCCTTCGGCGGTTTTGCCAAACTCGAATTTCGTGTCGGCCAGGATAAGCCCGCACGATTCCGCGTGGGCGGCGGCCGTCCGGTAGATCGCAAGCGTAAGCTCCTTGAGTTCCGCCGCCTCGGCCGCACCGATCTGCCTCTCAACGGCAACATAAGAAATGTTTTCATCGTGCGCGCCGTCCTGGCTCTTCGTGGCCGGCGTAAAGATTGGTTCCGGCAGCCGGGATCCGTCTTTCAAATCGGGCGGAAGCTTTATGCCGCACACCGATCTCGATTCCCGATACTCCTTCCATCCCGACCCGGCCAGATATCCGCGCGCCACGCACTCCACGGGAAACATCTCGGCGCGCTTGACCAGCATCGAGCGTCCTTCGAGTTGGTCCTTATACGGTCGGAGTGCCTCCGGATACTCCTCCACATTTGCGCTCATCACGTGGTTCGGAACCAGATTCTTGAGCAGATCGAACCAGAACAGCGAAATCTGCGTGAGGATCTTGCCTTTATCCGGAATACCCGAACCGAGCACGTGATCGAACGCGGAAATCCTGTCCGTCGCCACCAGCAGAAGCGCGCCGTCCACCGCATACAGGTCGCGCACCTTGCCGCGGCCAAGCAGGGGAATGTCGCCAAGGTCGGTCGTCAGCAATGCTGCCATTTTGATTGTTCCTCTTGAATTGGTCTACCTGGATTGCTCGAGCGGGGGGCTGAATTCTCGATTCTCCAGCGGCGGAAAGGGTTTGTCAATCAACCGTGACCGCATTGCAGGCCGGGATTCCTCGCGTTTTGCCTCAGCACAAACCCCTGTGACGGCCGTCACTTACCCCGTTTGCCACTTCGGAGACACTTCGGTTGTCAACATGGTTCGGAGGGCGCGTAAGAAAGCTCTCTTTGAGCCGGGCGACACGAGGCAGTTGTGGAAAGGGGAAGCCGCGGCTAGCTTCGTTTAATACGTGGGATCGCCAGTAGTCGCGTGCTACCGACCTCCAGTGCCGACTACTGGTCCCCGTCTTTATCTTGTGTACGTAGATCTACAAGCGCCTCCGAGGCGAAGTTTTCCTTCGGGGGCGAATTTTTTGCCCTGAAAACCGGGGGCCGCCGAAGATCCAGCGATCAACGCGGTTAATCTGCAGGGGCTGGCCGCGTCGCAAAGAGCCTCTCAATCCTCCGGTCTGGAATAAGCCACATGAGAGCCACCACCACATAAATCGCCTGCGAGATCCAGCAATTCCAGAATGCGGTGGGTATCGCCACGGCATATAACACCAGCGATGCGCGCCCCTTGCGGTCCGCGCCGACGGCCTTCAGCAGCAGGGAATCCTTGCCGTCCGCCGCGATGAGCACGCGGCAGAGAATGGTGTACGCGACGCCCGACATGAATAGGATCACGCCGTAGAGCGCGGTTGGCAGCGGCGTGAAGTTGTTCGCGCCCATCCAGCCGGTTACGACCGGCAGCAGCGACAGCCAGAAGAGCAGATGCAGATTGGCCCACAGCGAGCCGCCCGAAATGCGCCGCACCGCCTGCAGCATGTGATGGTGATTGTTCCAGTAGATGCCGACAAAAACAAAGCTCAGCACGTAGCTGAGAAACACGGGCGCAAGGGGCTTGAGCGCGGCAAGATCCGAGCCGTGGGGAATGTGCAGCTCGAGCACCATGATGGTGATGATGATCGCGAGCACGCCGTCACTGAATGCTTCAAGCCTGGATTTGCTCATGGCGCCTTCAATGCGGCCGCCCCGGCAGCACAAAATGCTCTTCGCACCGCGGCTCGTAGTTGTCGCCGGCCATGATGATGGGGCTGGAGTAGTTGGCAGGCTTTCCATCGATCATCCGTTGCGGATACAAGGCCTTGGCTCCGCAACTGCAATATGCCACCAGCTCAGTCACGTTGCCTGCGTAAGTCCGCACCAGCCACGAGAGATCGAGCATCTCGCCGAACGGCATCCCTCGA
The DNA here is from genome assembly GCA_964533905.1 of uncultured Occallatibacter sp. Taxonomy (GTDB): domain Bacteria; phylum Acidobacteriota; class Terriglobia; order Terriglobales; family Acidobacteriaceae; genus Telmatobacter. Next base: position 33,711 of record CAZHOO010000004.1, read on the forward strand.
AAATCAAGCTCGAGTCCCGAGACCATGACGTCGTGGCCAGCGTCGAGCAGGCGCTTGCTGAAGAGAAACAGATCGTGTACGAATTGACCCTCGTCGATTGCGAGGCACTCGACGCGCTTGCCGATGCGTTGCTCGGTCGCACGAATCACCGGCAGCACGGTCCACGGATCAAGGGAAGGGAACTCGACCGCTTCCATCTTTCCGCAGCCATTTCGGTTGCGGCTCTCCACAAGCCCCGCCGCGGCCTTGGTGTCGGCGCTGGGCTTCAGCAGCATCACGTACTGCTTGGCGTACTCGCGGCGCGTTTCAATTCTGCGCAACAGCTCCGCGGTCTTGTTGCTCCGCATGGGCCCGACAATCATTTCGAGCTTGCCTGGCACGATGTACCCCGGTTAGCGGTGAACGGTGATCGGTGGACGGTGACAAAGAATGGTTAAACGTTCGGTCTCTGACCAAAGCGCCGCCCGCTCTACGCTGTTGCCCTCTGCGCCTCGCGCCGCTGCCCCAGCTTGACGCTGACCACCTTGGACACGCCCGGCTCCTGCATGGTGACGCCGTAGATCATATCGGCAGCCTGCATCATACGTTTCGAGTGCGTGACGATCAGGAACTGCGTGTCGTGGCTCAGCGATTCCAGCAGATCGGAGAAGCGGCCCACGTTAGTTTCGTCGAGCGCTGCGTCCACTTCGTCGAGGACGCAGAAGGGGCTGGGCCGGAACTGGAAGATGCCCACGAGCAGCGCCAGTGCGGTCAGCGCCTTTTCGCCGCCCGAGAGCAGCAGCACGTTCTGCAGCTTCTTGCCCGGAGGCGACACCACGATGTCGAGCCCGCTCTCGTCCAGGTTGGCTTCGTCGCTCACGCGCAGGAACGCCTGGCCGCCCTGGAAGAGCCGCGCAAAGACCCGTCCAAAATTCTCATTGATGCTCGTCAGCGCCTCGTCAAACTTGGTGCGCGAAATCTGATCGATCTCCTTGATCGTCTCCTGCGTGTTTTCGATGGACTCGATCAAATCCTGCCGTTGCGTGGTCAGGAAGCTGTGGCGCTCGGCTGTTTCTTTGTACTCATCGAGTGCCATCATGTTGACCGGACCCATCTGCTCCAGCCGTTCGCGCAGGCCACGGCAGGTTTCTTCCTCGGCTGTGAGCTCGTCGCCGGCCAGACGCGCGATCTCCGCATCGCCGCGCAGCACCTGCGCCTCAACATTGACTTCAGCAAGGCAGCTCGCTTCGAGATGCTCCAGATCGGAGCGCAGCTTGGCCAGCTCGCTCGAAAGCGTGGCGCGATCTTCGCGCAGCTGATCCAGAGCCGCCCTCTCGCTCCTCAGCTCGGTCTCAAGCTCGGCCAGCTGATGCCGAAGTGCCTGTGCCTGCTCTGCGATGGTCTGCGCAGTCGCGAGCGCCCTCGTCTGCGCCTGCGCCAGCTCCGCCAGGCTCGTCGCCAGATTGGCGTTCTCGTTGATACGCTGTTCGCGCTCTGCCGTCGCAGTGGAACGCTGCTGCTCGATCGTCTGCACGCGCCGGTCCAGGTCGCCGAACAGACGGTCGATGCGCTGGAACGCTGCCTCGGCGCCTCGGCGGCGCTCTTCCAGCCCAGCCAGCTCGGCGGTCATCTGTGCCGCCTCCTGCTGCACCAGCTCGCGCTTCTGTCGCAGAAATTCAAGCTGCGCCTGCTGCGTATTCTGGCTGCTCTCAGCCTGCTCGTGCTCAGCCTCAAGCCGCGCGGCTTCTTCGCGCTTTTCCGCATTCGATTGCCGCTTGGCCTCGCGCGCATCTTTATTTCGCGCCGCCTGCGACTCCCACTCCTGGACGCGACGATCGATGCGCTGACCCTCGGCCTCCATCTGTTTCAGGGCTGCGCCCAGGTTGGCTGCCTCGCTCTCGGCTTGCCGCCGCTCCTCGCTGCGGGTTTCAAGTTGCGCCGTCAGCTCTTCAATGGAACGCGTGAGCGCTTCAGCTTCATTTTCGGCTTCGCTCAACTCTGAATCGAGTCTTGCCAACCGCCCTTCGGTCTCGCGCAGCTCGCGCTTGAGCGCCAGTGGACCTTCGCTGGCCGGCTTGCCGCCCGTCACCGTCGAGCGATGAAAGCACTCGCCCTCCGGCGTGAGGAAGTAGGCTTGCGTATAGCGCAACGCCAGCCGCTGTGCCTCGATCGCATTTTCCGCCAGGTAGCCGTGCCGCAGCTTGGGAAGCAACGACTCCAGCGACCGTCCAAATCCGTTCAGCACTTTGATCGCATCGCGCAGCGGCGTCAGGCCCGGCTCGTTCACCGGCCCCTCGCCCGTATCAAACAGCACGCCCTGCGCATCGGAGTGCACGAGGAACGTCGCGCGGCCATCGCTGGTCTTCAGCACGCGTACGCCCTCTTCGGCCGCGCCCCAGCTTTCGACCACAACGTAATTGAGTTCTTCGCGCAGGAACTCGTCTACCACGGCTTCGTGCTCGCCGCTCACTTCAACAAAGTCCGCCAGCGTGCCCGCCGTGGCTACGGACGGCCCCAGCGCTCCCGGCTTCAGCAGCCGCCGCACGGTGTCTGTTGCGTAGCCATGATTCCGGATCAGCGCGTTGAGCGAGTCGCGCCGCCCCGCTGCCGCTGCTTGGTCGCCGCGCATTTGGTTCGCCAGCGCCCGCCGCGCGCCCTCGTCTGTCCTCTTGCTCTGCGCAGTCTCGCGCAGCTTCGCAATCTCTTCTTCCAGCCGCTTCAGGGTCGCGTCCGCCGCATTAAACCGTTGCCGCGACTCGCCGGTCTCGACGCCCAGGTTTTCCTGCTCGATGTGCGCCTGCCCCATCTCGCCATCGAGCCGCTCCGCCTCGCGCTCCAGCGCCGCCAGGCTTTCTTCGCCCTGCACCATGGAATTCCGCGCATTGCCCGCCAGCGTCAGCAGGTGCATCGCATGACGCCGCGCGCCTTCGAGATCCCGCTCCGCCGTGTAGACCTCCTCGGCCGCGGCGCGCGCCTCATGCTGCCTCGCCTCCACTTTCTCGTGGAACGCGTGCGCTTCGCCGGCCGCCGTCTCCAAAAAGCTCCGCTGCTGCGCGCGCTCCTCTTCGATTCCGGCAATTTGTGTTCGTAACTGCTCCAGCTCCGCGCCTGACGCCGCAATGCGGGTATCCAGCTCGCTCACGCGTTCCGTATTGCTGCGCTCCCGCGCCGTGGCTCGCTCCAGCTCGACGGCCGCGTCGTTCGCTTTTGTCCGCGCAGCCTCGCCCTCCCGGTCCAGCTCGTATCCGCGCTCGGTAAGCGTGTGCTGGCTCGCTTCATGTTCTGCAATCGCCTCCGCCGAATCGTTAATGCGCTCCGTGAGCGCCGCGATTTCCTGCTCGAGTCGCGTTTGATCGGCATCCATCGCGGCCATCCAGCTCGCCAGCACGATGCGCAGGCGGCCGCGCAGCTCCTCGCGCGCCGCGGCGTATCGCTCCGCTTTGGCCGCCTGCCGCTTCAGGCTGTTCATCTGCCGCGTCACTTCTTCAAAAATGTCGTCGACGCGCGCGAGGTTCTGCTTCGCGCTTTCCAGGCGCAACTCAGCCAATCGCTTCCGGGTCTTGAAGCGCGTGATTCCGGCCGCCTCTTCGATAATGGCTCGCCGCTCATAGGGCTTGGAGCTTAGCAGTTGCCCAATGCGCTCCTGGCCGATGATGGCGTAGCTCTCCGGCCCCAGGCCCGTGCCCATAAAGATGTCCTGAATGTCACGCAGCCGACATAGCTTGCCGTTGAGCAGGTATTCGCTTTCGCCTGTGCGGAACAACCGCCGTGTGATGACGACTTCGCCTTTTTTCGGCGCGGTGTGGAATTTGCGCCGGCGAATTTTGAGCACCACTCCCTGCTGCTCGGAAGAATTCTGCTCCGCGCTGCCGTTTTGCGCCTCGGAAGCCACTGGCTTTTCGCCAGCCTCTTCTTCAATCACCTGCCCCGGCTGCTCACTGGCGATAATCTCTTCGGCCTCGGCGGCGCGCTGCCGCCGCACTTCGTCCTCATCCCAGTCCGACGGTCCGTCGTGATCGACCTCTACCTCCGGCATCACGGGCACGGGCCCTTCGTAAGCCTCCGGATCGATCATGGTCAGCGTGACTTCCGCCATGCCCAGCGGCCTGCGCTCGCGCGTTCCGGCAAAGATCAGGTCCTGCATGTGCGAGCCGCGCAGGCTCTTCGCGCTCTGCTCCCCGAGCACCCAGCTCACGCCATCTAAGATGTTCGATTTCCCGCACCCGTTCGGCCCCACAACCACGGCGATCCCCGTACCCGCGACCGACACTTCTGTACGATCGCAAAAGCTCTTGAACCCGAGGATATGAATCTTCTTTAATTTCAGCATCTTCTCTCCGACCAGTTCCGGAATCGCCGAGCCCGCTTGCCATTGCGTTGTGCGCGGGCCGGCGGCCTCGCAAAACACCGCGCAAAACGGGCAGTTTTCCTTGCTTCTCATAAGACTCTACGGACGAGAAACGGCAGGGTCAACGGCGATCAGGGGTGCCAATGTGGATAAGAGGGCCGGAACTCGCGGCCCACCTCCGGACGGTAATTGACAGTTCCTCCGCGCCGATTGAAACTCAAGAAATCGGTTCCAATTCTTAACTGATCGGCCTGCCATGATTCGATCTTGCCGCATTGCGTTTATCGCCGCTGTTTTGTCACTGGCTCTGCCATCAACCGCCCAGCAGAAGCCGTCACCCCTGGCGCCGTACATCAAGGTGAGTGCGCCGGTTCTGGTGCTGGACCACGTGACGCTCATTGACGGAACAGGATCCGAACCGCAACCGGACATGCGCATCGAGATTGCGGGCAGCAGAATCCTTGCAGTCCTGCCCGCCAATTCGTCGATGCCATTTCCGCCGAATGCGAAGGTCCTTGACCTCACAGGCAAAACCGTCATCCCCGGCCTTGTGGGTATGCATGAGCATCTGTTTTATCCGTTGCCTGACCGGCCCGACGCAGGGAATGCGCTTTACGGCGAGATGGCAGACAGCGCGCCGCGCCTCTACCTTGCCGGCGGCGTCACCACGGCTCGTACAGCGGGAAGCGTTGAGCCTTACACCGACCTCGAGCTGAAAAAGCAGATTGATGCTGGGTTGATTCCCGGGCCCACGCTCGACGTGACGGGCCCGTACCTCGAAGGCAAGGGCACATTCGCGCTTCAGATGCATCAACTGGCCGATGCTGACGACGCAGGACGCACCGTGGACTACTGGGCTGCCGAAGGCGTGACCTCTTTCAAGGCCTACAACTACATCACATCGGATGAGCTGAAGATGGCGATCCGTCACGCGCACATCCGCGGGCTTAAAATCACCGGGCATCTTTGCTCCATCGGTTTCAAAGAAGCCGCGGAGATGGGAATCGACAACCTGGAGCACGGAATCATTGTTGACACCGAGTTCTATCCCGGCAAGGAGCCTGACGTTTGTCCCGACTTCAGAGCCGCGGAGAAGGATCTCGAGACGAATGTCGACATTACCGGGCCGGCGGTTCAGGACATGATTCACGATCTCGTCGAGCATCATGTTGCCGTCACATCCACCCTCGCCGTTCTTGAGCCCTCGGTTCCCAATCGCCCGCCTATGGCGTTTGAGAACGGCGTACTGAGGACCCTCACACCGGACGCTGACGGAAGCTATCTGGCAAGGCGTGCGCGCATTGCCGAGCAGGGAGGCGAGCCCAAAATCCTCGCAGTCGAAACGCGATTCGAGCGTGAATTCGTTGCTGCAGGCGGGCTGCTCATGGCGGGTTGCGACCCCACCGGATACGGTGGCGTGGTTCCGGGTTTCGGCGATCAACGCAACATCGAGCTGCTGGTTGAAGGCGGTTTCCCGCCGGTCGAGGCTATCCAGGTTGCCACTCTGAATGGAGCGAAATACATGGGCAAGGATGCGGCCATCGGATCCATCGCTCCCGGCAAGACGGCCGACCTGGTTGTGCTCGGTGCAAATCCGGCGGAAAACATTGCCAACATCGAGAAAGTCGAGACGGTTTTCAAGGGCGGAGTGGGCTACGATCCCGCGAAACTCATCCAGTCGGTCACAGGTTTGGTGGGCCTGCGCTAGGAAACCGGCGCAAGGTTGTCGATGGCTGCATAGAGTTTCTCCAATGCCGGACTTTCCACCCCGGCCTCTGCCAACAACTGGCAGCATTGTCGTTGCAGCGATCGCATCTCAGTGACTGCATTGCGGGCGTGCTGCGCAAAGACAAACTCCGCCAGCGGCTGCGCGAAATAGCGCCGCCAATAGTGGACGGCGGCTGGTCTCGGAAGAGTCAGGAACAAGATCCTGAGCGGCAGCGGGTGAACGGCATGTCCCAGAGCGCGTACCGCTCGAAATCCTTCTCGCACTCCGTCGATCATCAAATCCAGCACGCTGCTACTCGAACTCAGGCGCGCGCAATCGTCTCCCGCGAGATAGATTGCTGCGCAGACCGATGTTACGAAGAATGCGTGACAAGCCAACCATCCATCCATATCGTTATCGATTCGCGCCGCGAACCCGGCTGCGCGCATGGTTTTGATCAAAGCCTTGAGACGTGCAGTGTGCAGGCCGCGCGGCTCTCCGATTGTCGTCGGTTGTTGGGAAATCAGAGCGTAATGGACAACATGGTCCTTAAGCGCGCCGCCGGCTCCTGGGAACCCGAGCAACACTCGATCCAATCCCACCGCGTGGACCAACGGCGGAGAGCCTTGCGGATTGTTCAGCATGAAAAGGAAATTCAGGACTCGCCCGTTTGCGGCAAGCACGGGCAAAAGCGCGGGCAAGTTTTCGTTTCTTACCGTAATCAGCGCCAGATCGTATGAATCTTCCGGGTCGAGCTCGCTGACGCATGCCACGCGAACGGATGAACGAACGCCCGTTGTGACATCCTCGACGATCAAGCCATGCTCTTCGATCTCTTTCAGCCTGTTGCCGCGTGCCAAAACCGTGACCTCGTGTCCTGCTTCCTCAAGGCGCAGCGCGTAGAGCGTGCCGATCACTCCAGCGCCATAGACCAGGATCTTCATGGATCATCCTCAGTTTGTTACGGCCATCCCGGCAGAGCTAGACTGTAGCTATTATTGCCTGCGGATCGACTTCGAGCGGTGGATGTTCCTTCCGCGACGCTGACGCCATCCATTTCAACCACAGAACCCTCACCGCCAAGGAGAGTTGCCATGTCTGAACGCGAGACGCAAACACCCGGACCGCCAATCGTCGACGATCAAAACGCCATGCTGGGCGACACAAAGCCAGGAGAATTAAAGCCGGGCGCTTCGAAGTGCCCGTTCGCCGGCCATCAGCTCGCGCACACGTTGACAGGAGCGAAGGGCAACAACGACTGGTGGCCGGAGCAGCTGAACGTCGGCATCCTGCATCAGCAGTCGTCGCTGTCGAATCCGATGAGCGAAGAGTTCGACTACGCCACGGAGTTCAAGAGTCTCGATCTTGACGCGGTGGTGAAGGACCTTCGCGCGCTGATGACCGATTCGCAAGAGTGGTGGCCGGCGGATTTCGGTCACTACGGTCCGCTGTTTATCCGCATGGCCTGGCACTCGGCGGGAACCTACCGCATTCACGACGGACGGGGCGGTGGCGGGCGTGGCTCGCAGCGTTTTGCGCCGCTCAACAGCTGGCCCGACAATGTGAATCTCGACAAGGCGCGCCGCCTGTTATGGCCGATCAAGCAGAAGTATGGCCGCAAAATCTCGTGGGCCGACTTGATGATCCTCGCCGGCAACGTGGCGCTCGAGTCGATGGGCTTCAAAACGTTTGGCTTTGGCGGCGGCCGCGCCGACATCTGGGAACCGGAAGAAGACGTTTATTGGGGACCTGAGACCAAGTGGCTTGGCGACGAGCGTTACAAAGGTGACCGCGAGCTTGAAAACCCGCTTGGCGCCGTGCAAATGGGTCTCATCTACGTGAACCCCGAAGGTCCGAACGGCAATCCGGATCCCATCGCCGCTGCGCGCGATATCCGCGAAACCTTCGCACGCATGGCCATGAACGACGAGGAAACGGTCGCGTTGATTGCAGGCGGTCACACGTTCGGCAAAACCCACGGAGCTGCCGATCCTGTGAAATACGTCGGCCGCGAACCGGAGGGCGCTGACATAGAAGAACAGGGCCTCGGATGGAAGAACACGTTTGGCTCCGGTAATGGCGGAGCAACAATCAGCAGTGGCCTTGAAGTGACATGGACAACCACGCCTACGAAGTGGAGCAATAACTTCTTCATCAATCTTTTTGGGTACGAGTGGGAGCTGACGAAGAGCCCGGCGGGGGCGAACCAGTGGAAGCCCAAGGGCAACGCTGGCGAGGGAACGGTTCCCGACGCGCACGATGCAAAGAAAAAGCACGCGCCCACAATGCTGACGACCGATCTCTCGTTGCGCTTTGATCCGACGTACGAAAAAATCTCGCGCCGATTCCTTGAGCATCCCGAGGAGTTCGCCGATGCCTTTGCTCGCGCGTGGTTCAAGCTCACGCACCGCGACATGGGCCCGCGCGCGCGCTACCTCGGACCGCTGGTGCCGAAGGAAGAGTTGATTTGGCAGGACCCGGTTCCTGCCGCCGGCCATCCGCTGATCGACGCCAAGGATATAGAAGCGCTCTCGGCCAAGATTCTCGCTTCCGGTCTGACGGTTTCGCAGCTCGTCACCACTGCGTGGGCAGCGGCCGCAACTTTCCGCGGCAGCGACAAGCGTGGCGGCGCAAATGGCTCGCGCATTCGCCTCGCGCCGCAAAAAGATTGGGAGGTGAATCAGCCTGCCGAACTCGCAAAGGTCTTGGCGAAGCTTGAAGCCATCCAGAAGGAGTTCAACGCCGCTCAGAAAGGCGGCAAGAAAGTCTCGCTTGCCGATCTCATCGTTCTTGGCGGTTGCGCTGCTGTCGACGCTGCTGCAAAAAAGGCAGGACACAACGTGAAGGTCGGTTTTGCGCCGGGCCGCGCTGATGCGTCGCAGGCGCAAACCGATGTGGCATCGTTCGCTGTGCTCGAGCCCAAGGCCGACGGCTTCCGCAATTACATCCGCAAGGGAATGGAGAACTGCGCGGCCGAGTTGCTGCTGGACAAAGCGCAACTGCTCACGCTCACCGCTCCCGAGCTGACGGTATTAATCGGCGGACTGCGCGCGCTGGGTGCAAACTACGGCGGGTCTCAGCTCGGCGTCTTCACCAAGCGGCCCGGATCGTTGACGAACGATTTCTTTGTCAATCTCCTCGACATGAAAACCAAGTGGCAAAGGTCTGCCAAGTCGGAAGGTGTGCTCGAAGGGCGGGATCGCAAGACAGGCGAGCTCAAATGGACGGGCACGCAGGTCGATCTCGTCTTCGGATCCAATTCGCAGCTCCGCGCGTTGGCCGAGGTCTATGCCTCGAGCGACGCGGAGAAGGCGTTCGTTGAGGCTTTCGTCGCGGCATGGACCAAAGTGATGAACCTCGATCGCTTCGATCTCGCCTGATTCCTTTTTTGGCTCTCTCGGCCGAAAGCCCATCCCAACTGGATGGGCTTTCGCTTCTGCATCTGGCTCTCACCGAGTGATAAAATCAATCAGTGCCGGGTCCTACGCGACGTAATCCCGCCAACCCCGCCAGGTCCGGAAGGAAGCAACGGTAACGGGCTAGTACGTGTGCAGTAGGTCACCCGGTACACTTTTGTGTTTTCCTCGCGCTTTTTTTGACGGTGAGCCGGTTCCCCAGCCGGTTTTTACTTTGCAAGGAGAAATGCTTTGAGCCTTACCGTTCGCCCCGTCGTGGGCCGGCGCGCCAAAATCACGGCACTCGGAACCTACGTCCCACCCGATGTGATCACCAATAAAGACCTTGAAAAAATGGTGGAGACCAGCGACCAGTGGATCATGGAGCGCACCGGCATCCGCGAACGGCATAAGCTCGCGCCGGGGCTGGGCGTGAGCGATATGTGCGCCGAGGCGGCGAAGAAGTGTCTTGCTGCGCGGGGTATCCCGGCAACCGAGGTTGAGGTCATCCTCGTGGGCACGGTGACGCCCGACATGATGTTCCCCTCCACCGCCTGCCTGGTGCAGGACAAGATCGGCGCGAAAGGCGCGTGGGGATTCGATGTGTCGGCGGGCTGCTCGGGGTTTGTTTTCGCGTTGCAAGCCGGCGTGAAGCTGGTGGAGAGTGGCGCGCATTCCAAGGTCCTCGTCATCGGCGCGGATGCCAATACGCGCATGACCGATTACACCGACCGCACCACGTGCGTTCTTTTTGGCGATGGCTCGGGCGCGGTGCTCGTCGAGCCCTGCGAAGAAGGCGAGATCGGCTTCATCGACTTCGTGCACGAGATCGACGGCTCCGGTGGATGCTCGCTCAATCTGAAAGGTGGCGGCAGCCTGAATCCGTCAACGCACGAAACGGTCGACAAGAAGTGGCATTACATTTACCAGGACGGTCCGGCGGTCTTCAAATTCGCCGTGCGCAAAATGGCGGAGACGACTGCGAAGGTGCTGGAGCGCAATGGCGTCACCGGCGCGGAACTCGGCTGCTTCATTCCCCACCAGGCCAACAAGCGGATCATTCAGGCCACGGCCGACAGGCTTGAAATGCCCGCGGATCGCGTGATTATCAATATTGAGAAGTATGGAAATACTTCTTCGGGCACGATTCCGCTGGCCATGGAGACGGCCATCGAAGAAGGCAAGCTGAAGAGAGGCGACCTGGTGCTGTTGGGTGCCATGGGCGCAGGGTTCACGGTTGGAGCAGCGCTGCTGCGCTGGGAAATCTGAAAAGCAGCGATCAGCTTTCAGCCGTCAGCCATCAGCTTAATCTCGTACAAAACTGCTGAGAGCTGAAGGCTGAAAGCTGACAGCTTCTTCCCGGCTGGTGGAAGTCGAGCCCCGCTCCGTCATATACTGTGCTCCACAATTGCCGGATTGGCCGGATTCCGGCGCCGGCTTGAAGATCTGAAGCGGAGGGCGACCATGGACCTGGCGATGACCGCGAAAAAAGGGAAGATCACGAAAGCGCTACGCGAGCAGGCCGAGGAGGGACTGGAGCGCATGGGCCGCATTCTGGGCCGCACCGCGCGCGCCAGCGTTACCTTCAGCGCGCAGCGTCATCTGCATATCGTCGAGCTCACCGTGCAGGCGCGCACCCAAAAAATCGCCGCCACCGGAAAGGCCGACACGCCCAACGCTGCGCTTCGCGAGGCCATGGACCACGCCGAACACCAGGCTTACCGCTATCGCGACCGGCGTTTGGTAGCAAAGCGCCTTCCCAAAGGCGAGAAGGTGCTCGCAGAGCCGCCGGTTACGCGTCCCAAAGCTCGAGCTCCGCAGCCAGACGCCGATGGTGAAGATGGCAATTCAAGGCGCCTCGCGGGCAAAGCGCGAACGTCCATTGCGGTTCACTCTTTTCCTGCCCAGACCACGATCGTTGAGCCGCACATCGTCAAGAGCGGCGAAGCCATTGCGCTCAAGCCCATGACCATCGAGGAAGCGGTGAAGGAAACTGAGTTTCGCGACCGCGACCTGCTGATCTTTCGCACCGCTGCGGGAGACACCTTTGTCCTCCACCGTCGCCGCGATGGCCAGATGGAATTGGTTGAACTTCCTTAAGCCGAGCAGGCGATCGTTTCATTCTGCCTGTCTTTCTCTCGCGTCTGTTCTCCTGTCATTTCGGTGAGCGGTGGCGTCCGCGCAAATTTGCCCTCAGAACAGAATCGCCACGCGGAAAAGCCGCGCAAACTGTGCATAGCGCTAGACTTTGGTTGCACTCCTTGACCGATTTTGGGGATGGTCGATCAAATCGTTGGTTTAATAGGATTTAGCCTATGGCGAAATCTCCGTCAGGCTCCGGTTCCTTGCCCGAAGGCAAGCCCCTGCAGACGGGTCCTGCAAGGCCACGGGAAGCCATTGGACTGAATCTCTCGGAAAACACCAACCTGGGTGCTCAGCGTCAGGTCCTCGATGGCCTGCCGGTTCTGATTTTTCTCGAGCGCGCGGGAAAAATCGTCTTTGCCAACGCCGAAGCACGCCGCACGCTCGGCATGACTGAAGGGGAGTGGACCCCTCGGCCGGTCGAAGAAGTTCTATGGGGACTTTTCCCCGGCACAGCCGAGCCCCAGACACTTTTATCGGGCAGTGAGCACAGCAGCCCGTTCCACGCCACGCTTCCTGAAAAGGATGGCCGCCTGATTCCCGTCGAGGGAACCTACAGCATTCTCCATCCCGAGTCGCGCGAAGCCGTCATCGTGGCTCATCTCAGTGATCGTGAGCGCGCTCCCCGGTCGCGGCTGATGGAAGACGTGCTCGCCAGCCTTCCTGAGGCCGTCGCCATCGAACACCAGAATCACGTCCTCTATGCCAATCCCGCCTTCACGCGCATGTTCGGTTACAACGCTGAAGAGGCGAGTGGTGGCAGCCTGCGCGAGTTGATTGTGCCCGAGACTCGGCTCAACGAAAATGCGTCGCTGATGAAGGCCGTCGACGACCATGGCTTCGCGATGGCGGAAACGGTGCGCAACAACAAGGCGGGCGAGTTGGTCGACGTGAGCCTGCAGATCGCTCCACTGCTTGTTGACGATGCCAGGCTCGGGTACGTCTTCACCTTCCGTGATATCGGCGATCACAAAGAAACCGAAAAGAAGCTGGCGCACGACGCCATGCACGATGTCCTGACTGGCTTGCCCAATCGTGCTCTGTTTCTCGACCACGTCAATCTCACGCTCAACCGCCGCCTGCGCGATCCGGGACAGGGCTGCGGCGTTCTCTACGTGGACCTTGATGAATTCAAGAAAGTGAATGACAGTCTTGGCCACGCCGCCGGCGATGCTCTGCTCATCGCCGTCGCCGGCCGGCTGCGCGCTTGCTTACGCCCTCAGGACTCTGCTGCGCGGCTTGGCGGAGACGAGTTTGCCGTTCTAGTCGAAAACATTGTCTCTCCATCCGATCTTGAGATGGTGGCGAGCCGCGTCTTACAGGAATTGGAGCGGCCCTTCGAGGTTTTTGGCCGGGAGGAGCGCGCCGGCGCCAGCATCGGCGCTGCCGTCGCGGGCCCCGATCACGCCACGTCTGACCTGCTCCTTCGTGACGCGGATGTTGCCATGTACCGTGCCAAGCAGGCCGGTGGCGGGCGCTATGAAATCTTCGATAAGCATCTGGAAATCTCCGTCACCGCCCATCAGGAGCGGGAACGCGAGCTAAGGACCGCTGTCAGCAAGCGAGAGTTTGTTTTTCAATATCAGCCCATCTACCGCCTCGTAGGAGGCATGATCGAAGGATTCGAGTCGCTTCTCAGCCTGCGCCGCGCCGACGGTGTCATCGATAACTTCAGCGACCTGAATTCTGTCGTTGAGGACAGCTCTCTTTCCATGCTCCTGGGCCGCGAAGCGCTTGACGCCGCTTGCGCCGAGCTGCGCATTTTAAGCGACCGCCTGCCCGACCAGGATTTGATCCTGACCGTCAATTTGACTCACCGCCAGCTCTTTCACCCCGACCTGATCGCGCATTTGATGAAAGCGCTCGCGGCCAGCGGCGCTAACCCCTCGCGGTTGTTTTTTGAAGCGCCCGAAAGCGCGTTCAATGAAGACCCCGACGCCGCAGTCGCCATTCTGCAGCGCCTGGCCGACTGGCAAGTGGGCGTAGCCATCGACGATTTCGGCGCGAGCCTTGCGCCATTGAATCACCTCATCCACCTTCCGATCAGCATGGTCAAACTCGCGCCGAGGCTCACCGCGGCTGCGCTCTCATCGGGGCGGCAATTAGCCGTGCTGGAATCGCTGATTCGCCTCTGCAACACTCTCGGCTTGCAAATCGTTGCGCAGGGAATTGAGACCTCGCAGCAGCTCACTGCGCTTTCCCGCATGGGTTGCGCTTTGGGCCAGGGTCCCCTGTTTTCGGCGCCCCTCGATGCCGAGCGAGCCCTTGCGCTGGCCGAAGCCGGTTACTGGGCCGTCGCGCCCGGATTCTGAAGGCACTCCGGATTGCGGTCCAGCAGGCCGTTTGTCTGGGGTCTCGATTTCCGGTGTAGCATTGAAACCAATGACGCCCAGGAAGCCTGCGCGCCCCTCGCCGAAATTGCAACGGGCGCGGAACAAGAAAAAACCGGCCAAGCAGCTCATCATCCTGACCGGAATTTCCGGCGCGGGCAAGGCCTCTGCGCTCAAAGCCTTTGAGGATCTCGGATTCCATTGCGTCGACAACCTGCCTCTCGAGCTTCTGCCTCAATTTGCCGTCATTCTTGGAAATTCCACAGAGGTGGAACGCGCCGCCATCGTGATGGACGTTCGCGAGGGCGCCACTCTCGACCGTCTGCCGGAAATTCTCAAGAGCATCAAGAAGCAGCTTCAGATTCGCGTGGTCTATCTCGATTGCCAGGACGCTGTGCTCGTCCGCCGCTACTCTGAAACGCGCCGGCCCCACCCGCTCGGACAATCGGAGACGGTCTGGCGTTCCATTGTCGAAGAGCGGCAGCTGCTCGATCCTATTCGCAACGTGGCCGACACGCTCATTGACACTTCGAACTTCAACGTCCACGAGCTCCGCGCCGACATCCACGCCCGCTTCGGCCAGGAAGGCCAAACCAAGCGACTGCTCGTCTCCTGCCTGAGTTTCGGTTTCAAGAATGGCGTGCCGCTCGACGCCGATATGGTCTTCGATGTGCGCTTTCTTCCCAATCCGCATTTCGTGCCGGAGTTTCGCAAAAAGACCGGCCTCGATCCCAAAGTCGCCGCCTACGTTCGCGGGTTTCCGCAATCGAAGGAGTTTCTGAAGCGCGTGACGAAGCTGATGCTCTACCTGCTGCCGCACTACGTGAAGGAAGGGAAGAGCTATCTGACCGTCGCGTTTGGCTGTACTGGCGGCCAGCACCGCAGCGTGATGATGGCCGAAGAACTTGGCAAGCGTCTCCACAAGGCCGGCTACCAGGTGAAGTCTCTGCATCGCGACATCGTGCGCTGAGCAAAGGAATACAATCGAGCCGCCGGAAGGCGTCTCTGCGCCTGGATTCCAAATCCACTGCGCGATTCCAGCCGGGTGCAATCCGAAAACAGATAGGAAATGACCATGAAGGGCTGTCGCTGGGTTACGTCCGTTTTGATCCTCGGAATCACGTCTGCGGTTTGGGCCCAGCAGACCGCTCCGCCGCCTGCGCAAAGTTCTCCGGCTCTGTCCGCGCAAAGCGCTCAGCAGCTTGCCGCGGCCATGCAAGCCATCCAGAAGGAGCTCAACTCGGTGGGCAAGCTCAACTTCGCGGTTGCTGTATCAAATGCGGATGAGAAGGGAACATCCCAGATTATCGAACAGGTGAGCAAAGTGATTGCCGATCCTGCTACCTGCACCATCCGGTATCACTGGTGGGAATCGATGCAGGGGAATGTGGTCGACGACGATGACATTTCGATCAGCCTGCACGATGTGCTTGGAGTCTCGACGGTGTCAGCCGAAGAGTTGTGGAAGAAGGAGGCTGAAAAGGAGGGCGCGACCCCTGACCAATTGAAAGTCTATTACGAGAAGTTCGCCCCGCCCATGTTTATCGTCGCGATGCGATTGACCGGTGACGACGGCGAATCATTCTCGTTCGTTGATGAAAAGCAGGCCGGCCGGGTCGGTCGGGCCGTGGCTCAGGCGGTGAAGTTGTGCGGCGGCAAGAACCAACCCTTTTAGGCGGGATAACGAATAGGCGAATCGATCAGCGGGTGGGAAGTCCATCAAGCCACCGGCTCAACGCATCCTCAGTTTGCCTGTACGTGTCTGCGGCAGGATTCACCCACACCAGCATCTTGTGCGATGCGATCTTCCTGTATGCCGCGGGCTGTTCAGTTGCGCCAGCCCGATCCGCGTACTCAAACCACAACACCGGAACGCGAACTGCTCCGGCCGTCGCTTCCAGGTCGTAGCTATCGCGCACCAGCAAATGCGCGGGAACCATCCGCGCCCGGGCGTCGTTGAAAATCACTGATGTCGGATCGGTCATCGGCGAATCCACAACCACGCCCGCCAGATCCGGATGATCCGCCGCAACTTCGAGAGCCAGATTTGCGCCCAGGCCGCTTCCGTACAACACGGTCGACCGAGCGTCGACCTGCCGCGTGCCGTTCAAATAATCAAGCGCCCACTCCGCGTCCTGGCGCCAGTTTTGCTCGCTCGGCCGCGCAAACTGGCTCTGGCCATAGCCGCGATAGTCAAACGCCAGCACGTTCGCGCCTGCCGCGTGCAGCTGCGCCACGGCGTCCACGCCGTCCCCAATGTTGCCATCCTGTCCATGCAAATAAACCACGGTCAGTCGGCCCAGCCCCGCTCCCTGCGCCGCCGGAATCCACCAGCCCTTGAGCCGCGGCGCTCCTGCGTCCGTCACCGCAAAGGCTACCGGATCGAATGCCAACCCGGCGCTCGCGGGGGTCCTGGCGATCGTCGCCGATGGGTGATAGAGCAACTGCCAGCCCCCTTGCCAGAAAAGCAGGCACAATACGAGCCAGCCGCAAGCGGCCGCGGCCGCTACCACGATCGACACGGCCGTAAGCAGCCATCGGCCCGAAACGAGCTCCGGCTTTGAGTGTTTGGCGGCGGCGTCGCGCGCTCCGCCTGCCGGCGGGTTTCGCGGCACAATCTGCAAATTGGATTTCTTTGGAGGCATGATTCTGAAATTCCGCGGGCCCGCGCCAATCTGCGGAACCACTTCCATCCTAATTGTCGTCACCGCCAACCTTGCTTCGTGCAGAGGTGTATATTGCTCCTTGGTGTAAACGAATTCATCAGCAGGAATCGATATCCATGGCAATCTCAAATCACGAAGCAGCAATGCCGGCGCCGAATGAGGTTCTCCTTGTTACCAGCGGTGATCTGCGCCTTTCTGCCAACCAGGCATGCTGGCCGGCACAGCGCGACATGGAACAGAAACTCACTGGGGCATTCGCGCAGAAAGGATTCAAGCTCGTCCGTGCGCACGCCTGCGACGAGAAATTGAATCACGGCTTCATCAGTTCGCAGCGCCAGGGCATGGATGTCTTTATGAAGATTCACCCCCAGGCGCGCCTCGTTTTTGCCACAGCGGCCTGGCAATACAGCCATCATGTTTTGCCGGGCCTGCGTTCGCATCAAGGACCGATCCTCACCGTCGCCAACTGGTCGGGGCAGTGGCCCGGTCTCGTCGGACTTCTCAATCTGAACGGTTCCCTTGTCAAGGCGGGCAAGCCGTTTTCATCCATTTGGAGCAAGGACTTCACCGACGCTTATTTTCAGAACGCACTGGACGAGTGGCTCCGCGACGGCAAGATTACGCACGACCTTTCGCACGTTCATCCGCTCGACAAAAGCAAGTTGCCCGCCGCCAGCGCGCAACTGGGGTCGCAACTTGCCGCCAAGCTCAGGCATCGCAAAGCCATCATGGGCGTCTTCGACGAGGGATGCATGGGCATGTACAACGCCATCATCGACGACGAGTTGCTCAACCCCGCCGGAATCTTCAAGGAACGCCTGAGCCAATCCGCTCTCGTAGCGAAAATGCGCACGGTCAGCGATGCCGAAGCCCAGGCTGTGTATCAATGGCTCGTGGCCAAGGGCGTCAAATTCGCGTTCGGCAAGGACAGCGCGACAGAGCTGACACTCGAGCAGGTGCTCGATCAGTGCCGGATGTACATCGCGGCCGTACGCATTGCGCACGAGTTCGGCTGTGATGCGATCGGCATTCAATATCAGCAGGGGCTCAAAGATATGGTCCCGGCATCCGACCTGGCTGAAGGCATGCTCAACAATGCCGACCGCCCTACGGTCTTCGAGGAAGGGACCGCGAATGAACTTTATGCCGGCGGTCCGCTGCCGCACTTCAACGAGGTGGACGAATGCGCCGGCGTCGACGCCGTGATCACCAATCTTTGCTGGAAGGCGCTCGACCTCGATCCTTCAACCACGCTCCACGATGTGCGCTGGGGCGAGCACTTCAAGGGCACCGGTTCTAACCGCGATGGCGGGATCGACGCCTTCGTTTGGCTCCTGCAAATCTCCGGCGCCGCGCCTGCCAATCATTTCGTCGGCGGCTACGCGGGCGCGACGAGTGAGCGCCAGCCAGCCATGTACTTCCCCCTCGGCGGCGGATCGCTCAAAGGTATCGGCAAGCCGGGCGAAATTGTCTGGAGCCGCGTGTTTGTCGAAGGCGGCGCTCTTCATGCCGACCTGGGCCGCGGCACAGTCGTGAGTTTGCCGGCTCAAGAAACCGAGCGCCGCTGGCGCGAAACGACGATCCAATGGCCGATTGTCCATGCGATTCTTCAAGGCGTCAGCCAGAATCAGATGATGGCTCGTCATCGCGCGAACCATTTGAACGTGGCGTATGCGCCTTCAGTCGAAGAGGCGGACCGAGCTTTCGCAACCAAGGCCGCGATGCTCGCCGAACTCGGCGTCGAGGTTCATCTCTGCGGGGTGACGCAAACCTGAAACCTGTCTTCAGTTCTGCACTTGCTCGGTCGCCATTTCGCGCGTCGCGGGAATGATGCCCATCTCCTCGTAAATCGGCCGCACCACGCGCCGCAGTGCAGGCAGCTGTGTAAGGAACCACGCAGCACCGAGCACCACCACAAGTCCATTCAGAATCACCGTCCACTGGGCGCCCGCCAGCACGGCTCCTCCCGCCAGCCACATTCGCGTCGGAGGAATATTGTGCGCCAATGTTCCCGCCAGCAGGCTGCCGAACGGCGCCATGCCCATGAAGGCCATCGTGTAATAGCTCATCACGCGCCCGCGCTTGTCTTCGCTTACCAGCGTTTGAATGATGGTGTTGCTCGCCGCCATTCCCTGCATCATGCCTGCGCCTGCCACTGCTACCGTCAGCATCGAGAGCCAGAACACATGCGACAGCCCGAACCCGATCAGGCCTAGTCCGAACACAGCCGCTGCAATCGGAATCATGCGGATCAGTCCGCGCACGTTTTTGCGCGCCGCAAGCGACAGCGCGGAGATGAGCGCGCCCACACCCATCGCTCCCATCAGGAATCCCAGCGTATGCGGGCCGCCGTGCAGGACATTGGCCGCAAAAATCGGCATCAACACCACAAAAGGCATACCCATCAGGCTGACCACGGCGAACAGCGAAAGAATCGTGCGGATGGGCAGGAAACCTGCAACGTAACTCCAACCCTCCTTCAATTCCATCAGCATGGATGTCGCAGCTCGCTTCGCGGCAGCCGCATTCAGCCGCATCATCAAGAGCGACGCAATCACCGCGATGTAGCTGATGCCGTCAATCAGGAAGCACCAGCCTTCGCTCGTTGCCGCAATCAACATTCCGGCCAGCGAAGGCCCGATCAACCGGGCCATGTTGACCATCGACGAGTTGATCGCGATGGCGTTGCCCAGGTCAGCGCGGTCGCCGATCATCTCCACCATGAACGACTGCCGTCCGGGCATGTCGAAGGCATTGATGATGCCCTGCATCACGCTTAAGGTCAGAATCAATGGAATCGTGATGTGTCCGGAGAACGTCAGTGCCGCCAGCAGAAACGACTGAATCATCGACAGCGTTTGCGTCCACACCAGAACCTGCCTGCGATTCAGACGGTCGACCCAGACTCCGGCGAACGGTGCAACCAGAAACGTCGGAATCTGCCCAGCGAAGCTGACCGTGCCCAGGAGCAGCGCGGAACCAGTCAGCCGGTAAACAAGCCACGACGTAGCGATGCGCGTCATCCACGTGCCGATGAGCGAAATGGTCTGCCCGCCGAAAAATAATCTAAAGTTGCGATGCCGCAATGCGCGCCATGCGTGCGATGCGCCGCTGAACACGCGAGCCTGGTCCGGCGCGCCCGGCGCAGCGCTCGTTTCAGCTCCTCGCCGCGTCTCGGGTGATTCCGCCTCGCTCACTCTTTCGCCGCCATCGCCGCAATGGCTTCCGCTGCCGCAAGGTTCTGCATCAACTCTGCGGGGACATGGTGGCGGCTGCGCAGATAATCCGCGGAGTTATAAGAGATCCACGCCTTTCCCGCTTCATCTTCCCAGACAAGGAGCTTGAGCGGCAGGTCGATGGCGATGCTTGGTGCGGCCAGCATCACCGGCGTTCCCGCCTTCGGGCTGCCAAAGATCAACAGCTTGGTGGGACGCATCTTCAACCCCACCTTCTCTGCCTCGCCGCTATGATCGACGAGCGCAAAAAGAGTCACGCCCTTGGCTGCAAGAATGTTGCGAATCTTTTCGACGGTCGCCTCGACAGGATGATGGCTGGGGATGTCGACGATTCCGCTTTCGCTGTCACGTGTCATAGACGTCTCCTTTGAGTTTCCAGGCTGCGAATGAGTCGTGCTTCGGATGGAAATCAGATAGGCCGCCATGCAGAGCCCAACCAGGGCCAGCAGGAAGGCGATAACCACGGCCTCCGTTGCTCGATGCGGGCTTCCGGAATCGCCTCGGTCGAGACGCTGAACCAGTTGGATGTGATGCATTCCGGCAAGGACACTCACAAGAACACCCACCGCGATAAGCGCCGTGCCGAACCACAGTGAAAGCCCGGTGTGCTCGAGCGTTGCCGCTCCGCGAATCGCCTGCAGCTGCTCGAGAAATAACCCGAAGCGCGCCACGACGAATCCGAAGCCCATCAACGCCAGGCCGGTACGAATCCAAGCGAGAAGAGTTCGTTCCGCCGCAAGGTAGTCGCTGAGCGTGGCCTTCTGCCGGCCTTCGGGGGGCTTTTCCATGATGGATGGTTCCTACGGAACGGTCATCGCACCAGCTTTATCGATCCCGCAACGCGGCCGGCTACCGAACGGAGCGCACCGTAATTCCCGAGCCGCGGGTTTGCAGCAGATTCCTCAGGCCACACGCTCGATGGTCACCGACTCAAGCACCACCGGCTTGTGCGGCTTGTCCTGCGCATTCCGCGCCACCTTCGAAATTTTGGTCACGATGTCCTGGCCTTCGACCACCTCGCCAAAGATGGTGTGGTTGCCGGTGAGCCAAGGAGTCGCGGCCACTGTGATGAAGAACTGGCTTCCGTTGGTATTGGGACCGGCATTGGCCATCGCCAGTTTTCCTGGCTTGTCAAACTTGTGCGCCGATCCGCGGGTCTCGTCCTCGAAGCGATAGCCAGGGCCGCCCATTCCGGTGCCCGCAGGATCGCCGCCCTGAATCATGAAATCGGGAATCACGCGGTGAAAGATCGTGCCGTTGAAGAGCTTGTCTTTGGACTTGGCGCGCGTGACTGGATGTGACCACTCCTTCGCGCCTTCGGCCAGCTCAATAAAGTTCTTCACCGTGATGGGCGCGTCGGCCTCAAAAAGCCGAACCGTAATCTTGCCTTCCGTGGTTGCAAAGACGGCGTACGTTCCTGGTGCAAGTGCCATGATGGTTCCTCGTTTGCGATAGATTGGCTAAGCCGGTTAATGGCCCAGCGTAAAGATGATGTTGATTTGAGTCCGTACTTCCACCGGCTCGTAATTCAGCAGATAAGGCCTGTAGCGCCACTGCCTGACGGCGTCGAGTGCGGCCTGTTGCAGTTGCTCCGGTCCGCTCACCACATTAAGCGACTCGATAGCGCCAGCGGTGCTGATGACAGCCTCGAGAACGACCGTACCCTGGACATGAGCTGCTTTGGCGTCGGGGGGATAGAGAGGAGTGGTCTTAGCGATGAGGAGACCGGCCGCGATTCCCGGACTAATGATAATGGGCTTGCGACGAGTGCCGGATGAAGCTGCAGCTCCCGGCGGTGGCGGTGGCGGAGGGGGCGGCGGTGGTGTTGGCGGAATCGTCTGCCCTTCCGGCACGATCGTCACTTTCCCCAGCACCACGGGCGTCAGCGGCCGATCGTTCGAGTCGCGCGGCACGCGCGCAATGGCTTTCACCACTTCAACGCTCGCGTCGTCGCACTGGCCAAAAAGCGTGTAATGCTGATCGAGAAAATCCGTTGCCTGCTCGGTAATAAAGAACTGGCTTCCGTTCGAGTTCGGCCCGCTGTTGGCCATGGCCAGCCGTCCTGCCCGGTCGAAATTCAGCCCCGGATCGAACTCATCGTCGAAGACGTAGCCGGGATCGCCCATCCCCGTTCCCGTCGGGTCGCCGCCCTGAATCATGAATTGCGGAATGACGCGATGAAAGATCGTTCCGTCGTAGTAGGGCCTGTGGTGCTGAATCTTTTTCGTCGTCGGATCGGTCCAGTCCTTCGTGCCCTCAGCCAATCCAATGAAGTTGGCAACGGCGTTCGGCGCCTGTTTTTGATAGAACTGGCAGGTGATCCTGCCCATCGAGGTGTCCATCACAACGGATGGTCCGTTCGGAACCGTTGACGCTTCTGGCGTGGCCTGCGGCGCATCCGGAACTTCCTGGCTCGCCGGCGCGCCCCCGGACGGAGTCGCCTGTTTGGCAAAGACAATAAAGCCCACGGCGGCAACCAAAGCAATGGCTACGGATGAAAAGAGAAGGGTGCGACGAATGTTCATTCCGATCTTGAGGGTAAATCATGCGGCGGGCAGGCTGCCAGCAATGGAAGCGCTTGACACCTTCGCGCGGCGGGCGCGGGGCTAGAGACCCGCACGACAGCCGGTCTGGAGACCGGCGCTACGAAAGCGGCACGCACCGTGCCAGCACCGTAGCGTCGGCCTGTTTTCTTGTTCCCTTGTTCCCCGTCTCTCTAGACCAATCTCAAAAACCCCGCTCGGCTCAACCGCGCTCCCGGGAAAACCGTCTCGAGATTTCCCGACCCCAGTGTGCGCGTCACCACTTCGCCCAGCACCTGGCGGTAATCGGTGGTGAGCGCCAGGTCGCGGCCTTCGTTGAGCTGTCCATCGTCGAGCCCCGGCCACTTGCCGTACACCTTGCCGCCCTTCACCTGTCCTCCCAGGACAAACATCGCGTTGGCGTGGCCGTGATCGGTGCCGGCCGTTCCGTTTTCCCGCGCCGTACGCCCAAACTCCGACATCGTCACCAGCGTCACATTCGCGCCGTCGTCGCCCATGTCGCGCCAAAAGGCCGCAATGCTTCCGGAGAAATCGGTCAGCCGGTTGGCGAGTTGCCCATTCACGCCGCCTTGATTCTGGTGCGTATCCCACCCGGTCACATCGGTAAATGCGGCTTCAACGCCGAGGTTAGCCTTGAGCAGTTGCGCAATTTGCCGCATGTTGTTGCCGAAGTCCGTGTTCGGATAGTTCACGCCCTGCGCCGGAGTGTACTGCGCCGGATTCGCAGCCTTCAGCATCTTCACTGCTTCAAACGTCTCGTCGCCCGCCGCATGAAAAATGCGGTCGCCCGAATCGGCATACATGGCCTCAAACGCGCTTGCCGCAGGCGAGGGCGCCGGCCCGCGTCCCGCGACGGTGAAGTTGTTCACGTTGCCGATCGCAATCGCAGGAATCGTTCCGGCCAGCGTGCGCGGCACCTCTGCGCCGAGGGCCAACGCTCGGAAAGCCGTGTGCTCCTGGTTGTGACGGCCGCAATTGCAGCTGGCCGCGTATGCGTCTTCCGCCTGCAGCGCGCGATTCAGCCAGCCATCCTCGGTGTTCTTCACTCCGGGCGTGCCCGATTCCATGTAGTCCTGCGCATCAAAATGCGAGCGGCTCATATCCGGCGATCCGCACGCATGCACAATTGCCAGGTGTCCCTGATCGTAGAGCGGCTTGAATGCGGAGAGCGACGGGTGCAGCCCGAAAAACCCGTCCAGGTCGAGAACCTGGTTATCGGGAATCGCAATCGTCGGCCGCATCTTGTAGTAATTCTTCTCGCGATAGGGAACCACCACATTGAGCCCGTCGGCCGCGCCACGCTGGAAGATCACGACCAGGCGCTGCCCTGGCGCTCCGGCCGCCGCCTGCGCCAAAACCGAGCGCACAAGAAAATTCGGCATCGCGGTTGTGCCGGCCACAGCCAGCGCGCCCCTGTGCAGAAAAAATCGTCGATTCATTTGCATCTCCTCAGCTTTCAGCTTGATTTCTCGGCGTGTCAGCGCCGCTGAAACTCCGGCGAGCCCAACAGTAATCCCGCCAGCAACTGATCTTCGCGCTCGTAAGCATCGGCCGGCGCGTGGTTGCCTCTGCGCGGGGCTGCAACCGGTGTCGCCATCAGCGAACCCTGCCCGTTCTGGGCCTCAAATTCCTTCAGCGCCGCCGCGCGCGTGGCCTCGCTCACACCGCCCGGCAGCAGAACCTGCTCCAGGCGCGCCTCTTCGGTCTCGGGCGTCGGCACCACCTGCATCGCGGGAGCATCGTCGTCGAGCGCGCTCATGTCCATCTCCGGCGCCCAGCCAACGGTAATCCCCGGGAGCCGGTTCGCGGCCAGCGAGAGCGCAAAGTTCATGCGGTCGACGAGCGCGCCCGTGCTCACCCAGTCAGCTTCGTCCCACTTGTAACCCACCGGCGGAATGCATCCATAGAGCGGCATGCCCATCTGACGCAGTGCATTCACCAGCGGCTCAAAGTTCGTTACGTTCGCATTGCTCGCCCGCACCGCGCTCACCACGTATTCGAGCGGCGTCTTGATCTTGGCATGATCGTCGCTCGCGGCCCAGAATTCAGGCGAGCGCCAAAGCGCCTTGAGCACCGCGGGAATATCTCCGCCGCTGGCCAGGTAGGCGTTCGCCATGCGATCGACGAGCGCTTGCGTCGGATCGTCACTCACAAACCGGATCGCCAGTTGGCGCGAGATGAACTGCGCGGTCGCCGGCCGCATCGCCAGCATATGCAGCAGCTCGCGGCCCTCCAGCTCGCCGTGCTCCTTGATTTTCGTGCCCATCACTTTCTTCGTGCCAGGTTCGTGCCGGTTCTCGTTGAACTGGAAATCGCCGCCAAACTGCGGCCGATCCACGGTCCAGCCCGTGAGCACGCGCGCCACCTGCGTCACGTCAGCCTGCGTGTAGCCACCGTTCACGCCCACGGTGTGCAGCTCCATCAGCTCGCGCGCATAGTTCTCGTTCAAGCCCTCGGGCGCCTGCTTCTTCGCGTTCGGCCGCCGCTCGTTCACCATCTTGGCGCGAGACGCGGCGAGCGAATCGGGCCCAATGCTCTGCGCGTTGTCGAGATAAATCAGCATCGCCGGACTGTGCGCCACCGCTTCAAGCAAATCTTCAAACCTGCCCAGCGCGTAGGGCCGGATCGTGTCGCGCGCATAACCCGCCAGGTAGTAGGGCATCTGCTCGTTCTTGCGCAAATAGATGTTGAAGTGATTCAGCCAGAAGTCCGTCATCACTTCCTGGAGCTGCGCGTTCGAATAGATGTCGCGCGCAAGCCGCTCGGCCATCAGCTCGCGCACCACCGTCTGCTCCGGAGCCGCGAGATCTTCCACCGTCTCTCTCAATCCCGGGCTCATGCCAGCCACAAGCGCGGCACGCTGCGGCGGCTTGAGCGATTTGACGAAGCTTTCGAAATCCGCCGGCTGCATGGCCTGCAGCCGCCGCACTCGGTCTTCCGGCTGGAGGGCCAGAATGCGAGCGATTCGATCTTCATCAACCGCGGGAGTAGCAGGCTCGGGATTGGCAACTGCAGGCGCCATCGTGTTCATTGCAGGAGCGGTTGCTGAGCTCATGTCGGGCTGCGCCGCAGTCGGTTGTGTCGTCGCATTCGGCGCAGTGCCCATGCCGGCATCCATATTTGCGTCGCGATTCCCATTGCCGTTCCCATTTCCGTTCAGGGCGGGGCCTTGCGCACCTGTTGCCGCGCTCTGTTCCTGATTCGTCGCAGCCGTCTGCTTCTCAGCCTGCGCGGCTTTTCTCATCTGGTACCGGTAGATCTGGTTTTCATACACCGCGTGCAGCGTGCCGTTGCTGGGAATGTCGATCTTGCCATCGGCCGCCTGCCGGATGATGGCGGGGCTCGGCATGCGGAACATCAGGTCCCGCGTGGTCCATTGCATGGCGGGATACTCGGCCAGCCGGGCGTTCAGATCCGATTCGTCGATGTTTTCCGGATGCAGTTGCGCCTCGAACCATTTGTCGAGCCCTGTCTTGTCGGCGCCCGCTTTGCCGGAGCCCATCGCCCGCACGGCTTCCACATCGCCGGGCCTCGGGCCAAACGTGAATCGGTTCAGAGCGTGAAGAATCCGCGCGTCGCCCTGGAGCTCAGTGGATAGGTAAGCTGCCCGATGCTTTTGAGGAGCGGCAGTCTGCTCGTTCGACGCGGCAACCTGAGGGGACGGCGCATCCTGAGCCAGGACCAGCGGTGCAGGGAAGCACAAGATCCACGAGAGGCCAAGGGCTGTTGCGCCGCGCATAAACTCCATCGCCAATGCACCTCGCAGGGGAATCGCCGGCCAGCGTCGGCACGGCGCGAGCTTGCTCAACCGTTCAGACTCTATCTTGCGCCGAAAGTTGTGGTTCTGGCCATTTCTGACCCAATCTCTCCCGGCTCCTCCCCATTGGCCATCCCCGCCCGCCCAGGCCCTCGTTTCCTTGGCCACTTGGTACCTGTTTCTCCATCACATGTCACCGGCCCGGAGCGGTGGTATCATGACGCGTCGTTTTGAACCACTTGGAGGATGACTTGAAATACACCTTCGTTTTTGCCATTGCGGCCCTGGCGCTTGCGGTTGGGTGCGGATCCCAGGACAAGGGCGGCATTCCGGTTAAGCCCAAATTTACGGGCCCGCCTTACCATCTCTCTTTGGGCGCGGCGCCTGCCAAACCCAGCAAGTCGGGCCTCACCATCCCTCCCATCAAGTACACGGCCGATCCTGATGCGCCCTCCGACTCGCTCGCCACACGAGCCATCCTCGTGGCGCGCATTGACACCTCAAGCGTGAAGAGCAAAGGGACGATGACGATGGACCAGATCATCATGGGGGCGGTCGATCTGCCCGGCACCGAGGGCACGCTGACGCCCGACTACATGGAGGCGACCGACCAGGGCGTGGCCACGCTGCTCGAGGAGTACTGTGTCAAGGGGAACGTCAAGTTGACGGTGGCTCTCACCCGCTCATCGCTTTCGAGCACGGCCGGCGACGCGGAGATCGACGGAAAGCTCATCACGCCGTGGTTGCCGATCAGCCTGGTGTTCAAGAACCCGCATTCCGGGTGCTAGACGGCTCGATGGTGGATCGTAAACCTGGACCGAAGGCAGTGTAAGGAACGCGCCTTGTGATTGAACCCTGGCGGGAAGATTTCTTGCCCAATTTTTGGGTTAAACGCTTTGTTTTCAATTGCTTGCGCGGTTCAGTAGTGGCTGCAACCCATTGAAAACATTGGACTTACAAGTTAAAATTCCTGGATTCAGTGGCTTTGAAGCCATTTCCCGGGTCATTTGAACCGAAATCGGAGCAAACCGAGCTGAACGCGACGTGCCGGCGGACTGTCTCAAGAAGCCCAAAGATTGACAGCGCGGGGGGAACGTCCCGCCTGTCCCCCAGATTCCCTGGCCAAAAGGAGGGAAGAGCAATGATGAGAGTCACCTGGCGAGCAGAACGATACCTGCCTGTCGTTATATCGTGTGTTCTATCTTGCCTAATGAGTGGATGTCTTGAGTCCAGCTTTCAATTGGCAAGTGAGTCGAGACTGCCAACATGGGAAGCCCTTCCGACCGGACTCACACGTGCAGACGTGTCGGTCACACTCAACTACTACACAACCTTGCCAGGCGCCACCGATGCGAAATTCATCCTTAGGAACGGGAATGGGGAAAAGCTGGCCGAGGTAAATGGCATGGTGAAATGTCAGTATCCCTACTCAGCCACATCGTATCCGGTCTACGACGCTGTCGTCGTCAACGGAACGACTGAAATATTGGAATTCAGAAGAATGGAACCAATCTTCTACGTCAATGACGACCCTGCCATAAGGGTAAAGATTTTGACCGATTGTCGAATGATTCGATGAGGCGCGCGGCCCACCCTAGAGATTTTGGGCTCTGAGTCCAGCGCTACACGGGGCACGCCATTTCTCGGGATAAAACATGTCGTCTGAAGATTGGGTGGGCT
Organism: uncultured Occallatibacter sp.; assembly: GCA_964533905.1. Taxonomy (GTDB): domain Bacteria; phylum Acidobacteriota; class Terriglobia; order Terriglobales; family Acidobacteriaceae; genus Telmatobacter. The sequence goes on from CAZHOO010000004.1 coordinate 61,495, forward strand.
GCTCGCCTACGGTACACGCTTCAGGTCCTGAATCCAATCCGTCTCCCAGGTTTTCCCGCCATCCGTTGATTCTGCCTGTTCCCAATGACAAGAAGTGGGTGTGATCTCGGACCATATGAATCTTGTACGCACTGGTCTGCCGCCTTCTGCATCGTCGTTCGCATAGAACGTTCCGACGCCTTTGCGAAAGCTGCCTATTACCGGCGGACCGATCGGGGCGTCGGGAAATCTACTGTCCATCCACCAGATCGACCACTGGCCCGACTTTGCGTTGAACGATCGCGGGGCTACGCCCCGGTAAGTGGCGCCTGGAACCTCAAAAACGGTGTCGTCGACATTCGCATAGCCGCCCATCAGAGGCTGGTTGAACAACGTTCCTTCGAACTCGATCCATTCGTGACTATTGACGAGGCGGTGCTTCAGCTTTCGATGATGAACTTGCCAGTGCCCCACCAAAAAGTCGAAGTCATGCAGTCCCGGTACCGCACTTTCGGCTTGGCTTGTCTCTGTTCCCGAACCCGGGGAGGATTGCGCGACCGCTGGCCGAGATGCAGTTAGTCCCAGAATCAGACATACCGTTACAGCCATACGCCGATGGAATTGCACGATTAGCTCCTCTCGTACGTTGTGTGCTCCCTTTAGAGACGCCGATAAATGGTGAATGGCGCGATGGTCGGAAACAAAACGAGCCGGATCATTAGGGAACGGCCCGTGTGTGCGCCGGTTTCCCAGTGCTTCCCGCCCTAACAAAGTTAGGACGGGGTACCCCGTTCCTCGGGCAAATGCATGTCGACTGAAAATTCGATGGGGCGCCCGCCAGAGTTTCACTCGGCACAGCTGAAAGCTGAAAACTGAAAGCTAGCAGATAGAAGCTGCTACTTCGCCTTCTTGCACTTGTCCATGATACTGGCGTGCAGGCGCTCGCTGACTTCGGTGGGAACTTCGTAAATCTCGTGGCAGCGGAAGATTTCGATGGTCTTGCGCGTGGTGTTCAGGACCACTTCGCAGTGGCCGCACTTGCGCAGGTGAGCTTCAATCTCGGTGCGGGTTTCCACGGCGATCGATTCGTCGATCACATCGTCGAGGATCTTGAGGAACTCAGTGCAGGTCATGCTTCAGCTCCGTCTCCGCCTGGCGCCGCGGCCGCCTGTGCAATCGCCGGAGCTCTTCTGCCAAAGTAGCGCGTGAGCCGCTCGCGCAGTTGCAGGCGTGCCCGCAGAAGGCGCGACTTGACGGCGGGAACGCTCAATCCCAGCGTCTCGGCCGTCTCTTCCGTTGAAAGACCCTCCACGTCGCGCAGGACAAAGACCACGCGAAAGCCTTGCGGCAGGCCCTGAATGGTTTTGCGCAGGATGTCGGCCAGCTCCGCCTGGGTGTAGTTTTGTTCCGGATTCGGCGCCCAGTCGGCGAAGTCGCGGGGAACTGACCCCTCGTCGGTAGTCACGTCCTCGTCCATGGAGACCAGTTTGCCCGTGCGTCGCTTGCGCAGCCGCATCAGGCTCTCGTTTACCGCGATTCGAACCAGCCATGTGTAGAACTTCGAGTTCCCTTGAAATTGATCGAGCTTCTCGTATGCCTTGAGAAACGCGTCCTGCATCACGTCTTCGGCATCTTCGCGGTTCTGCGTGATATGCTGCGCAATCCTGAAGATCTGCCGCTCGTACTTGCGGACCAGCGTGTCGTATGCGGCGATGTCGCCGGCACGGACCCGCTGCACCAGCGCCACATCGGGATGCTGCTCGTCTGGTACCGCAATTGGTTGGATGGTTGACATGGCAGTTGGTTCCAGAAATATGACGCGAAAGTGGCAGCCTGACGGCCGGCAGCAGGGAGTTTCTCTTTCACGGCCTCAAACGAATCAGAAGGCCCGGCAAAACACGAGTGTAACGGATGCGGGCGCTGGGGACCAAACCGAGCTTAGCGGAGTCAGCGGCGCTAGCGGGGTTAGCGGGGCTCGATATCCCGTACTTCGCGCGATGAGGCCGAGCGAATGGTGGGGCAACCAAGATTCGTGGTATCCCACCCTAAACGCATTCGCGTTTAGGATGGGGCACCCTCGATGCGCGGTGGTTACGCAAGTGATTCCCCGCGTGGTTCGCTTGCGTCCAATTCAGCATAGAGTGGAACTATGCGACGCTTTTCTCCCCCGACGCGCGTCATGCGATTGATTTCCGGGCCCGCTGTGGTGGCCATGGTGGCACTGGTGGGTTCCTGCGCGTCGCTTGCGCCGGCGCAGACCACTCCTGAGCCTGCGGCAAGCGCTCCGGCGCCCGCGGCAAGCGCACCGCGCAAGTCGATGCCTGTTTCAAATGCGCATGCTTCGCCGAGCGCGAAGGCGGAGACTGGAAGCGCCAAGCCAGCGGCCACGAAGACTCGCGCGACGCACAAGCCCGCTCACCCGTCCGCTCGCCAGACATCAAGCCGCGCGGCGCGGCTGGCGCGCACGGCGCGAATCAAGCGGGCTTTCGTCGCGTCAAAAGAGCTGCAACCGATGGCCCAGCAGCTTGCCACTTTGCGCACGCCGGCGGCTTATGCGGGAGTGACCGCCTACGCGCACTCGCACACGGGTGATGCCGCCGCGGCAGCCTACCTGGCGCTCGGTCACGCCTATCTGCTCGATAAGCGGAATGCCGAGGCCGAAAGCGCGCTGGCTGCGGCACGCCGCGCCGACGGGGAGCTTGGCGATTATGTCGACTATCTTGACGCCGAAGCCAGTCACGCAGCGGGCGACGACGCTGCTGCCGAGAATATTCTGCACGGATTTACTGATCGGTATCCGGAGAGCATCTTTGACGATAAGGTGCCGGAGCTTGAGGCGAACATCCTGGTGGGGATTGGAAAGCTCACGACTGCGCGGCAAGTTCTCGCGGCGGCCGCGGGTACAGGAGCGGCGGAGCGGTCGGCGTTTGTGCTGGCTGAGGCCGAAGTGGAAGAGGCGCTGGGCCAGCAACAGGCTGCCGAAGCCACATTCAAACGGGTATTGCTCGAGCATCCCCTGAGCCCGGAAGCGCAGATGGCGCGCGCCAAGCTCACGGCGACGGGAGCCGAAGCGTCGTTGACCGCTGCTGACCTGCGCAGCCTCGCGGACGCCTATTACAACGCAGGCCGCTACGAGGAGGCGTCGGAGCAGTTTCAGGCATTGGAGCGTGAGCCGGGGCTCGATCCGGGAACCCGCGCAGCCTTTGCCATTTCAGAAGCAGCCTGCCAATTGAAGCTGAAGCGGCTGACCCTGGCGGAAGCCACGGCCTTGCCCGATAGCTCCGATGAGAATGGCGCTCGCCGCCTTGACCTGCTGATGGAGCTGGCACGCAACCGAGACGACGAAGACACGCAAAAGCAGATCATCACCGAGATGGAAACCCGGTTTCCGCATAGTCCGTGGCTGGCCGACGCGCTCTTCTCCAGCGGGAACATGTACCTTCTCAAGCACGACTGTCCAACGGCGATCCAGTACTACAGCGAGCTCGCGGCACGCTTTCCCGGCGATAAGAATGCCGCGGCCGCGCACTGGCGGTCAGGATGGTTGACTTACCGCTCCGGACTTTTGAAGGATGCGGAGCGGATCTTCGACGATCAGATTCAAGAGTATCCATCCGCGGTGGAAACGGTCTCGGCTCTCTACTGGCGCGGGCGCCTCTATGAAACCGAGGACCATAGAGCTGCTTCAGCCGCCGCCGACTACCGCACCATCATCCACGTCTACCAGCACTTTTTCTATGCGCAGATGGCGCGCCAGCGATTGTCGGCTCTGGGCGCGACGCAGCCTGCTTCCGATCCGCAACTGGATCGCTTTCAGCCGGTGCCGCTACCGCACTTGGTGGACACGTTCCCCGAGGACAGCCCCCACCTGGCCAAAGCGCGGCTGCTGGCCAACGCCGGGCTGAACGAATACATTGCGGACGAGATCAAGGCCGATCCCGATTCATCCTCTTGGAGCGCGCTGGCCGAAGCGCAGATTTATTCGTCGTATGGGGAGTATTACCGCGCGGTTCGTTCCTTGAAGCGGGCATTGCCGGGCTCGGCGTCGGCTTCCATTGACTCCATCCCGCTTGCTTATTGGCGGATTCTCTTTCCTGAACCGTGGTGGGATACGATTCAGGCCGAGTCGGCGAAGAATAACCTCGATCCGTACCTCGTGGCGTCGTTGATCAGGCAGGAGTCGGAGTTCGATCCTTCTGCGATTTCGCACGCCAACGCGTATGGGCTGATGCAACTGCTGCCGGCGGTGGGCAGAAAGATGGCCCGCGAAGAGGGAATCTCCTCGTTCCAGACGTTTCAGTTGCTCGATCCGGCGATGAACATCCGCCTGGGCACCCGATATCTGCGTGAGATGCTCGACCGCTTTGGCGGGGTGAAGGAGTACGCGCTGGCGGCATACAACGCGGGCGACTATCGCGTGGCCGACTGGCAGGCGGCCGGCCCTTATTCCGGAATTGACGAGTTTATCGAATCTATTCCTTTCACCGAGACGCGGGAGTACGTGGAGGCCATTTTGCGCAACGAGGAGACCTATCGGGCGATTGACGAATTCGCGCGCTTGCACGGCGGCGGGGCCACGGAGGCATCGCGGTAGTTGGTTGGCGGCTTGTCGTGGGGGAATCCCACTTGCTACTCCCAGGCTCGGATTCGAATTGACATGGATGTCGCCTGGCGTGAAAACTGACGTAAATCGGAACCACGCATCTAATACCCGTAAGTGTTTCGCAGCCTGCTTTTTTGAAGAAAACGGAGCCGCGTACCCAGTCGTGGCTCGGATCCAACAGACCCGGAGGGAACGATGTCAGCCGACTTGAGTTTTCTGGAAGAGTGGATCCCCGAACGCATGGACCCGGGAACGATTTTCGTCCTGGAGAATCAGGCCAAGCTCGGGCAGGCGCAGAATCCGTATGTAGCCGTGATGTCGTGCCCGAAGTGCGGGACGCTGGGGCTGATTACTCGCCGCCAGCTCTACGGCGGTGATCCGATGATCTGCGGAGGCGACGTTTGCTCGGCGGAGTACCGGCTCGACGGCGAGAACATCTGCTACCGGTCGGCGCAATAAGAGCGACCGCCTTACTTTAGCCCTCTGAAAGCTGACGCCAGCCTCGTTATTGCTGCAGCGTGTAGTCTGTCTTGGTTGTTTTTGCGCCCACCTGTGCCGGCGTGGGAAGCTGCGAACGGTCCCAACCTCCGCCCAAAGCCTGAACCAGCTCGACCGCCGATGTCATTTCTTCGACCTGAAGCGCGTTGAGAGTCTCCTGGTTATTGAGCAGCGTGGTTTGGGCGATGACTACGTCGACATACGGATCAACGCCGGTGTTGTAGCGAACCAGCTCGAGGTTGAGGTAGTCTTCGGAGTCCTTGACCGCGTCCTGCTGGCGGATAATCTGCTGCGAATAGGTGCGGGTGGCGACCATGGAGTCCTCGACCTGCTGGAAGGCCGTGAGCACGTTCTGCCGATAGATTGCCACATCCGCGTTGTACTGAGCGACGTATTGATGCAACTCGGCACGATAGAGCCATCCGTCGAATATGGTTTCAGAGATCGATGGGCCAATGGACCAGACGCGGCTCGGCCACGCGAACAAGCTGGTTAGAGCTGAGCTCTCGAATCCAGCATTGGCGCTGATTGTCACTTGCGGGAAGAAGGCTCCGTAGCCGATGCCGATTACGGCGTTTTCCTCAGCTAATGTGCGCTCCGCAGCCGCAATGTCGGGGCGCCGTTCAATGAGCTGCGCGGGCACGCCGGTCGGAATCGAGGGCGGTGTGAAGACCATTGGCTTTACGGGAATGGAAAAATCGGTGGCTACTTTGCCGGTCAGCATCGCGATGGCATGTTCGTACTGCCCCCGCAACAGGCCCACATTCGTCGCCGAAGCCTCCGCAGCCTCCAATGTTGTTTTGGCCTCGGCAACAGAGATGTAATCGCCGATGCCGGTGTCGTATTGAGCCTGGTTATAGTTCAGAGACTTCTGATCTGCGGCGACGGTTTGGTTCAGGATTTGTTGCAGCATATCCTGTCCGCGAATCTCAAAGTAGTATTCGGCGAGGCTGGCCTGTTCGGTCAGTTTCTCGTTTTCAAGATCGGCGGCGCTCACTTGCGAGGCGTATTGCGCCTCGCGCACTTCATTGCGGATTTTGCCCCAGAGGTCCGGCGTCCACGAGGCCTCGAGCGGTGTGCTCCAAAGCGTTGACTGCTTGCCGGTGTTGGCAAGGGTGGAGTTGCTCAGATTTCCGGAACTTTTCGACCGGTTCCAGGAGGGGTTGGCAGTGATCGTCGGCCAATACTGCGAGCGTGCCTCGGCAATCGTGGCGCGGGCCGCCATGTAGTTCTGGAAATACTCTTTCAGGTTCTGGTTGTTGATATTGAGCTGATCTTCGAGTGCGTTCAGCTCGGGATCTCCGAAGACCTCCCACCAGTTGCCCTTGATCATTGCGTCCTGCGGGCTGGCCACTTTCCAGCCGCCGGAGTCCTGGAAGTTGACAGTGGACTCCTTGTAATTCGGAGCCGTAGCCGACGGTGGGGCCGGAGCGTGATACGGCGGGCCGACGCGGCAACCGGCAATCAGCGCAAGAAATCCAAAAGCGCCGGCGATCAACAAGGCCGGAATTCGATTTCGTAACTCAATCATGATCAACATCCTTCATTACGCCGTTTCCTCGACTGCGGTTGGCATCACGTCGTGAGTGCGCCCTAGCGCGCGCAGGCGAAGACGGTCCATCATGAGGTAGATGACGGGCGTGGTGTAAAGCGTAAGTACTTGGCTCAAAAGCAGGCCGCCCACGATGGTAATGCCCAGAGGCTTGCGTAGCTCCGAGCCGGTTCCAGTTCCAAAGGCCAGCGGCAGGGCGCCGCAGATGGCGCACATGGTGGTCATCATGATGGGCCGGAAGCGCAGCATGCATGCGTCAAAAATCGCTTCGCGGGTGGTCTTGCCCTCATTTCGCTCAGCCTGCAGCGCGAAGTCGATCATCATGATGGCGTTCTTTTTCACGATGCCGATAAGCAGGATGATGCCGATGATCGAAATCATGTTGAGGTCGATGTGAAACAGCATGAGAGCAAGCATGGCGCCGACGCTGGCCGAGGGCAAGGTGGAAATAATTGTGAGCGGGTGAATCAGGCTCTCATACAGAATGCCGAGCACGATGAAAACGGAAAGCAGGGCGGTGATGACCAGAATCGGCAGCGACGCCAACGATTGCTGATAAGCCTGGGCCGTTCCGGCAAAAAAGCCGCGAACCGTGCCGGGCAAGCCCAGCTTTTCTTCCATCTGCGACACCTCGCGTGTAGCATCGCTGAGCGCTGCGCCGTTTTTCAAGTTGAAGGACACGGTGGTCGATGGAAAAAGACCGGTGTGCGCGACCTGCAAAGGCGTAGTGTTGGTGCTTGGCTTGGCCACAGAGGACAACGGCGAAACGGAATTCAGCCCGGCGCCCGACGAGGAACTGGGGGGCTTGAAGTAGATGTTATTCAGTCCCGAAGGATCTTGCCAGTATTGCGGGGCCACTTCCATCACCACGTAATACTGGTTGAGCTGCGTGTAAATCACCGAAACTTCAGATTGGCAAAATGCACTGCAGAGGGCACTGTCGAGCGATTGAGGCGTTTGGCCCAGGCGCGCCGCAGTGACCCGGTCGTAACTGAGCATCTCCTGAAGGCCCCCGTTTTGCCAGTCGGTATTTACGTCCGTCACGTCGGGAAGCTTCTGCATATTCTGGTAAAGAATCGGAGCCCAATGCGCGAGGTCATCGATGCTATCGGATTGGATGGTGTATTGATACAGCGCGCCGCCGCCACGCCCCCCGATGCGAAGGTCCTGAGCCGCCTGCAGATACGCTGAAGCAACCGGCAGGCGATTCATTTTTGGCCGCAGGCGGTTGATCACATCCGGAGCCCCGGTCTGGCGCACACCGCAGTTGGGGCCCTCTTTGCATTGATTGCCCAGTGGCTTGAGAGCCATGAACATGAAGCCGCCGTTGCCGTTACCTGTGTAAGCCAGAACATGAGCCACTGCAGGATCGGCTTTGACCACATTGACCAGTGACACCATGGAGAAATTCATGAAGGGAAAGGAAGCGTCTTGCGGACCCTGCACCTGGCCCATGATGATGCCGGTGTCCTGTTGGGGGAAATAGCCGGTGGGAATCCTGAAGACGACGAGAACGTTGAGGGCAATGGTGAGAAGGAGCACGACGAGCATCAGCACCGGATTGTCCAGGACCCACGCCAGCGATCGGCGGTAGACCCAGATCATGCCGTCGAAGCCTTTTTCACTGGTTCGGTAGAGCCAATTGTGCTTCTCGCCTTCCTTACGAGCTTTGAGCAGGTGCGCACACATGGTGGGCGTGGTGGTTAAGGAAATGACCATGGAGATGACGACGGCCGTGGAAAGCGTGACCGCGAATTCGCGGAAGAGTCTCCCTATGATGCCGCCCATCATGAGAATGGGAATGAAAACGGCAATCAGCGACATGCTGATGGAAAAGACTGTGAACCCGATTTCCCTTGCGCCTTGTAATGCCGCGGCGAAAGGCTCCATGCCGGCTTCGATATGGCGGGTGATATTCTCCATGACAACAATCGCGTCGTCCACCACGAATCCAGTCGCAATGACGATGGCCATCAGCGAGAGGTTGTCGAGCGAGTAGTCGAGCAAGTACATGACGGCAAATGTGCCAATGAGCGAGATGGGCACGGCGACGAAGGGAATGAGCGTGGAACGCGGGCTGCGCAGAAAAATGAAGACGACCAGGATGACGAGGCAGACCGATCCGACCAGCGTTTTATAAACCGTGTTTACCGAAGCGCGGATGGTCACGGTTCTATCCACGTCCACCGTTGTCTTGACGCCTGCCGGCAAGACGGCCACAAGAAACGGCAATTGTGCTTTGACGCGATCGACGGTCTGAATAATGTTCGCGCCGGGCTGGCGGAAGATCGTGAGCACGACGCCCTTGGATCCGTCGATGTAACCGGCGGCACGGATATTCTGCGTGGAGTCCTCAACATCGGCAACATCGGAGAGACGCACAGCTTCTCCATTGTGATAGCCAATGATCAGAGGTCGATAGTCGGCAGCCTCGGAGATCTGGTCGTTGTCAATGATGTCTTCGGTGATCCCCGAGTTGGAAAGCTGCCCCCTCGGCGAGTGCGAGTTTTGCAGGCTTAGCACCGATTGCACGCTGCCTAAAGTGAGTCCGAAACTTTCGAGCTTGGTGGGATTGACCTCGACGCGCACCGAAGGCGTGCCGCCGCCCTGCGCGCCTACCTGGCCGACACCCTGAATCTGCGAGAGCTTTTGCTCGAGGATCGTGGAAGCAAGATCGTAGAGCTTCGTGACCGGGTATTTGTCGGAGGTGAGGCTGATGATCATGATGGGCGAATCGGCCGGATTGATCTTGCGGTAGGAAGGGTTGGAAGGCAGATTCGCAGGGAGGTAAGTGCGGGCCGCGTTGATGGCAGCCTGGACGTCCCGGGCTGCGCCGTCGATGTTGCGGCTCAGGTCGAATTGCATCGTCACGCTGGTCGAGCCCAGCTGACTCGACGAAGTCATCTCGGTGATTCCGGCGATATGGCTGAACTGGCGTTCCAGGGGCGTGGCCACCGAAGCCGCCATGATTTGCGCGCTAGCGCCGGGCAAACCGGCGGAAACACTGATGGTGGGAAAATCGACCTGCGGCAGCGGAGCCACAGGCAAGACCACGAACGCGACTGCTCCGGCAATGCCGACGGCGATGGTGAGCAGCGTAGTGCCCACGGGCCGCCGAATGAATGGAGCCGAAAGGTTCATGCGTTCTCTACACCCGGCTGCGGTTCAGACCCCGCGGGCATCCGCGAAAAGCGTCGGCCCTTGAGGCGTTCAGCGAGCCGGTCGAAGAAGATGTAGATCACCGGCGTGGTGTAGAACGTGAGCAATTGGCTCAGCAACAGTCCGCCGACCATGGCGATGCCCAATGGGCGGCGCAGCTCCGATCCGAGGCCCGATCCGACCGCCAGAGGAATGCCCGCCAGCAGCGCGGCCATGGTGGTCATCATGATAGGCCGGAAACGGAGCAAACTGGCTTCGTAGATGGCTTCGGTTGAATCCTTGCCATGCTTGCGCTCGGCCTCCAACGCGAAGTCCACGATCAGAATGCCGTTTTTCTTCACGATGCCGATGAGCAAGATGATGCCAATGATCCCCACTACACTGAGATCTTCGCGGCAAATCATAAGCGCCAACAGCGCGCCGACGCCGGCCGAGGGCAGCGTGGAAAGAATGGTAATGGGGTGGATGAAGCTTTCATACAGCACGCCGAGAACGATATAGACGGCGATCAGGGCAGCAAGGATAAGCAGCGGCTCGTTGGAGAGGGAATTCTCGAACGAGGCGGCGGTGCCCTGGAAACCGGCCTGCAAGCTGGGAGGAAAGTTAAGGTTCTTGGCCACCTTGTTAATGTCCTCGATGGCGGTTCCCAAGGAAGCGTCGGAACTGAGATTGAAGGACACCGTGACCGAAGGGAACTGTCCCTGGTGATTGATGGAGAGGGCCTCGGTGGTGTTGCTGACCTGCGTGAATGCGCTGAGCGGAATGGCATTGGCGCCCGATGAAGAAGTGCTGAGGATCGAGGTTGTCCCTGCTCCGCCGGAAATAACATTGGCCGGCGGGTTCAACACTTGCGAGGACGGCGTGTAGCGCACGGAAGAAGTGAGCGCGTTCGACCCGGCCGACGAAGAAGCCGAAGAAGCATACGAGGTAGCCGCGCCCGCGCCGGTGGCGCCCGTAGAAGCGCTCGACTGGATGTAAAGATCGCCCAGCTTTTTGGGATCCTTCTGCCACTCCGGCTGAGTTTCCAGAATCACGTGATATTGATTGAGCTGCGTGTACAGCGTGCTGATTTCGCGCTGCCCGTAAGCATCGTAAAGCGTGTTGTCGATGGTGGTTGGCGCGATTCCCAACCGGGAAGCGGTCACGCGGTCAATCGCCAGTTGAATGGCACGTGCGCCGGTTTGCTGGTCCGTGGCTACGTCTTCCAGCTCGGGCATGTTTTTCAATTTAGCCACAAACTTGTTGGTCCACTCGTTCAACTCGTCCGTGTCGGGATCTTCGAGTGTGTACTGATACTGCGTGCGGCTCACGCGGTCGTCGACGGTAATGTCCTGCACCGGCTGCATATATAGATGCATGCCGTGCACCTGGGCCAAATTCTGCTGCAAGCGGCGGATGACATTGGAGGCGCCGACTCGTTGATTGATCGGCTTGAGGTTGATGGAGATGCGGCCGCTGTTGAGCGTGGTGTTAATGCCGTCGGCGCCGATGAACGAGGACAAGCTTTCGACGGCGGGATCCTTCAAAATGATCTTCGCCAGTTCTTGCTGCTTCTCGCTCATGGCGTCGAAGGAGATGGACTGCGAGGCTTGGGAGATGCCCTGAATTACGCCCGTATCCTGCACCGGGAAGAATCCTTTAGGAATCGTAATGTACAGGATGATGGTGAGTACGAGCGTGGCTACCGCGACGAGCAGGGTGATGGTCTGGTAACGGAGCACGACGCGCAGCGTGCGGCCGTAGAACGCGATGAGCGTGTTAAAGATGCGTTCCGATGCCTGGTAAAAGCGGCCTTCTTGCTGCTTCGGATCGTGGCGCAGGATCCGCGAGCACATCATGGGTGTGAGCGTGAGCGAAACCACGGCCGAAATGACGATGGTGACCGCCAGTGTGACCGCGAACTCGCGAAACAGACGGCCCACCACGTCGCCCATAAAGAGGAGCGGGATGAGCACGGCGATCAGCGAAACGGTCAGCGATACGATGGTGAATCCGATCTGCCCTGCGCCTTCCAGCGCGGCTTCGAGAGGCGGCATGCCTTCTTCGAGGAAGCGGTTGATGTTTTCGATCATCACGATGGCGTCGTCGACCACGAATCCCGTGGAGATGGTTAGAGCCATGAGTGATAGATTGTCGAGCGAGTAGCCGAGCAGATACATGACGGCACAGGTGCCGATGAGAGACAGCGGCACGGCCACGGTGGGAATGATGGTCGCGCGCCAGCTGCGCAGGAAAAGGAAGATGACCATCACGACCAGGAAGACGGTCAGTCCCAGCTCGAACTCGACGTCGTGGACCGAGGCTTGAATGCTGGTCGTCATATCGGTCAGCGTCGTGACCTTGATTCCGGCGGGGAGATTGGCCTCAAGCTGCGGCAGGACCTTCTGGATGGAGTTGACGACGGTGATGGTGTTGGCGCCGGGTTGCCGCTGGATATTGAGGATGACAGCGGGCGTCAGATTCATCCATGCGGCCTGCTTGGTGTTCTCAACGCCGTTGACCACGTTGGCGACATTCTTAACGAAGACCGGCGCGCCATTGCTGTAGGAGACGACGACATCCTTATATTCGTCGGCGGTGGAGATCTGGTCGTTGGCGTCGATCTGGTAGTCCTGGCGAGGACCGTCGAAGTTGCCCTTGGCGGAGTTGACGCTGGCTTGCGTCAAGGCCGTGCGCATGTCTTCCATGTTCAAGCCGTAGGACGATAGCGCGACGGGGTTCACCTGGATGCGGACTGCCGGCTTTTGGCCGCCACTAATGGAGACGAGGCCGACTCCGGTCAACTGCGACAGTTTGGGCGCCAGCCGCGTGTCGACCATGTCCTCGACCTGCGAGAGCGGCATGTTGTCGGAGGTAATTGCCAGCGTGAGGACAGGAGCGTCAGCTGGATTGGTCTTGGTGTAGACCGGCGGGACGGGCAGATCGGATGGCAGAAACGTCTGGCCGCCGTTGATGGACGACTGGACTTCTTCCTCGCCCACGTCGAGCGAGAGCGAAAGACCGAACTGAAGCACGATGACCGACACGCCACCGGCGCTGGTCGAAGTCATCTGGCTCAGGCCCTGCATCTCGCCGAATTGGCGTTCAAGGGGCGCTGTGATGGTGGTCGCAACTACATCCGGGCTGGCGCCGGGATAGAAGGTGACGACCTGAATCGTCGGGTAGTCAACTTCTGGGAGGGCCGACACGGGCAGCTGGAAAAAAGCGACCAATCCAGCCAGCAGAATTGCGGCCATCAGCAGCGAGGTAGCAACCGGCCGCAGGATAAATGGCCGAGATGGGCTCATGGAGCGGCCTCGGTGGTGTCGGAGGATGTGGCCGGAATCGTGACCTTGGAGATCGAGACGGTCGATCCGTTGACCAGTTTCTGGAAGCTGCTGTTTGCCACCACATCACCGGGATTGATCCCGGTTACCGCGGTGTTGCCCTTGTCGGAGATCCCCGACTTCACATTTCGCATGACGGCTTTCTTGTTTTGGATTAAATAAACGTAGTCGACTGAGCCGTTGTGCTGAACCGCCGAGGAAGGAATAAGCGTCTGGTTATCGAGGGTCTTGACCAGCAGGCGCGTGTTCACGAATTGATTGGGAAACAGCAGGCCGTTCGAATTGTTGAATTCCGCACGCAGCTTCACGGTTCCTGTAACAGTGTCGATCTGATTGTCGACGGTGATCAGCTTGCCCTTTTCCAGCAGCGTTTGCTGGGTGCGGTCATAAGCATCGACCTCGAGCGATTTTCCGGCGTGCGTCTGCTTCAAAACTTCAGGCAAACTATCTTCCGCCAACGTGAAGATCACGGTAATGGGATGAATCTGCGTAACCACGACGAGGGGCGTAGTGGAATTGGCGGTGACCAGATTGCCAGGATCGACAAGACGAAGCCCAACACGGCCACTGATGGGAGATAAGATGTGACAGAATCCGACCTGCACCTCGTCATATTGGACGGTGCCCTGGTCGTTCTGCACGGTTCCCTGATCCTGGAGAACTAATTTCTCCTGATCTTCGAGCGTCTGGCGGGGGATGGCGTTTTTCGCCCATGCATCCTGGTAGCGCGTTAGATCCATTTGCGCTTCGGCGAGGAGATTCTGGTCGCGGCTAAGGGTGCCCTGGGCCTGGCTCAGCTGCGCCTGGTAGGGCCGGGCATCGATATCAACCAACGCGTCGCCCTTGTTCACATTCTGTCCTTCGCGATAGTGGACAGCGGTAATGACGCCAGTCACCTGCGCGGTGATCGAATCGGTGTAAGTGGGTGTGGCCGTGCCGATGGCTTCAAGATAGACACCGATGCTTCCTTTGGTTGCCGTTGCCGTTGTGACCGGCACCGTTCCGCCCATCGCGGCGCCACGTCCGCCTCCCGGAGCTGCGGCTGTAGTTCTCTTCTGGTTCCACACCCAGAAAATCAGGAGCGCAAAAAGCAGAAGGATGATCACCCAGATCCAACGGTGGCGGCGTTTTTTTGTCGAGTCTAAGGGCGGCTGCCCAAGGTCAGAATGTGAAACAGAAAGAGGTTGGTCCATCGCCTTCTTCTTCTCTTATTTCCTGTTACGAGCGCTCAGTTTGATAGGGACATTTTCTCATATTAGAACTGATGGCCGGGATGCACAGGGCATCGAGGTCTGTCCGGGAGCCTATTTGCGAATGTAATTTCTGCTTGCTCGGTCGCCGCCTGAGTGCAGGGCAGGTAGCGGCGATCGATGTGCGGCGAGGCGCAAATCGACCTAGCGCCGACGGGCACGCTACTGCACAGACGGATCGGCCCGGAGGAAAGTTGCACAAACGACCGGTGGCGCGGAAAAACGTGCCATTTCGGGCACTTTGTCTCTGGAAACGGCCGGATGAGCCAAGGGCCTGCAATGGAGGATCAACGCTTAAAGAGTCAGAAAGATTGCGTCATTTTCCATCGTGAGCTCCACACCGGCGGCTTTGGCTGCTTCTTCGAGCGCTGCATGCAGCATCACGACAGGGTCCGGGCTCACGTCAAGGCGGCGCATCAGGCCTTCGCCTTTCTTGGTCCCCGCTGACAGCGTAATTTTTAAACCGCGGCGCTTGCATCGCACCGGGGTGCCGTCTTCCAGCTTGACGTTCATCGGCTTGATGTAGGCGTCAATGTAATGGACGCCGATGCCGGATTTATCTTCAGTTTTGGCGGGAAGCTTGTTTTCGGCATCCGCATTTACATCGCAAACTTTGACTTTCACGCTGCGCCCCCCAACGGTTCGATTCCCTTTCGTTCGAGAAATGCGTCCATGACCTTTCTGAATTCACGAATATGTTCCGGCGTGCTGCCGCAGCAGGCGCCGATAATATTCGTGCCCGCTTCGAGCAGCGGGAGGACGCCCTTGACCATTTGTTCCGGCGTCTCGTCGTAAAGAATCTTCATGTTCACCAAGCGGGGTTTTCCGCCATTGGGCTGCACCATCACCGGGAGATTGGATGCGCTCTTGTAACGTTCCACTGCCATCAGCGCATGCGGCATATCCATTCCAGTGCCGCAGTTCAGGGCCACGATATGCGCGCCGTGCTCCTCCATGAACTCGGCGGCGCGTTCCGGCTCGATGCCCATCATGGTGCGGAAAGTGGAACCATCGAGGGTCACGTCGTAGGCCATGGATCCGATGATGCACTTCGCGCCGGCTTTCTTTGCCGCCTCAATGCCGATTTCGAGCTCTTCGAGCGAAGTCTGCGTTTCAATGATGATGGCGTCAGCGCCGCCGGCAACCAATGCGGCCGCTTGCTCTTCAAAGGCGCTCTGAACCTGGGCTATCGTAAAGTCGCCAAAGGGTTCGAGCAATCCGCCGAAGGGACCGATGTCGCCGAGCACATAACCGTCTTTGGCTCCAAATGCCTGGCGAGCGATCTCGACTGCGGCCTTATTGATCTCGGGCACATTGTCGGACTGGCCATGGCGGTTGAGCATGATGCGCGATCCGCCGAAGGTATTGGTGATGATGCAGTCGGAGCCGGCTTCGGCATAACGGCGCTGAATGGCGAGCACGCGCTCGGAGTGCGTCAAATTCCATGCCTCGCCGCAGTTGCCCTGCTCCAAACCGGCGATCATGAGCTGGGTGCCCATCGCACCGTCTCCGAGCAAAGGCCTTTCGAGGATTTCCTCGTGCAAAAGCTTCTTCATCAGGATTCCGTCTCCCCGCTCAATTCCTTTTGTACCAGAGCATAGTGAATGGTTTCGAGGACCAGGCCCCACTTGTGATTGCGGCTTTGGGGCTCGCAGTAGCAGCCGGCGCCGTTCGGCTCGCGCCGCCATTCGAGGACCGCATTCAGGCGCTGACCAAGCAGAGGCTTCTCGCTGTCGATGGCGGTCATCAGGCGATCAGGATCCTCGACGAATTTGCACATCGACTCGTGGCCGGTATCGTCCACGGCTGGCCCGCAGCGCTCGTCAAGAATCGGATACTGGTCGGCGCGCGGGCCCAGCTTGACGCTGTAGATGAAGGCCAGCGGACGGCCCATATTGGTGCATGTGGTCCCGTCGTAGCGGAAGGTAACGTCAATCGAGCCATCAGGACCGGGCTGGATGACCAGGCGCTCCTCGGCCCATCGCTGCAAGGCTTTGCGGTTCACGGTGTATTGCGCATCGGCGTCGAGGACCGCGACGGACGCGGGCAGCGGCTCGGCCGTTGTCCGAGGCGCGCGTTTGTACGGCGCGCGCCTGTATTGGCAAGGACCAAACGAGCAGCTCTCGCAGGGAACAAGGCTTGTGAGCCGTTGCAGGCGCTCGCGGTGGCGCGTGAGGCCAAAGACCGCGAGCTGCGATTTCTTGGGGCGCAACATGCCGGAGTCAAACGCATCCACGCGGGAAGGGAATTGCTCGCTTCGCGTCTTCCTGATTAATTCGAGAAGACGCGGCTGCTCGGCGACGTCCCAATCTGGATAGCCGGGACTCGAGTGAGGTAGCACAGCCATGCCGCGCTGCTCCGCCCAATCGCAAAGACGGGCTCCGGCAATGGTCGTCAACTGCTCAACCACCGTGGAAGCATACATTTCGAGGAAGAAATATTCGTCGGGCTTCTCTTCCTTCCAGAGCCGAAGGGCTTCCGCCTCGGCTTCTGGTCCGGCGCCGACGGCGACCAAAATTGAGCTATGCGCCCCGGCTTGCTCGAAGGCGGCTTGCAGGCGTTTGCTTTTGAAGGCTACGCCGTCAATATGAATGGTGTCGCCCGCCGCGGCGCCGCTCGCGAATTCAAGACTCTCGACCTGCCGCGCATAAAACCATGGCCGGCCATTTTTGGCGTACCAGTCCCGCGCCCAATCGGCCAGCTCGCGCGCACGGCCTTCGATCACAAAGCCTCGCGGGTAGCCGAGCAGCCGCGTATATTCCTGTTGCGGCACGTCCACTCGGGCGAGCGAGTCCGCGATCTCGATGGATTCGGCTAGCTGGCGCATGGAATCGGCTCCACGGCTTTAAATTGGCAACCCTCGACGAAGAATTCGAAGAAGTTGGGATGTGTCTCAAGGCGGCAATGTTCGACTCTTTTTACCAGTTCCTCGATCTCCTGGCGTTTTGCTTTCGAAAGCAACGCGATGGTCGCGCCTTCAATCGCCAGATTGCCAGCCCTGACGAATTTCTCCGGCGCAAGGCTGGGCACGAGACCGATGCGCTTTGAAGATTCAACGTTAAGATGCCGTCCGAATCCGCCGGCCAGATAAAAGACATCGATATCGGAGAAGTCGATACCGTAGGTGCTAAAAACAACATGCAGCCCAGCGACGTTTGCTCCCTTGGCCTGGGCCAGCTCGTTCACGTCGCTCTCGAGAATGTAGACGTCGCCGTTTGCGTTATGGGCTAGATCGATGCGATGGACGTCATCTTCAAATCGCCCGCGCTCGTTCATGCGGCCTGTGCGCAAGAGCTCGCTCAGCAAATCGACCAGGCCCGAGCCGCAGATTCCTTCTGCTGGCACTTCTCCAATCGTGCGAATCTGAAATTTTCCGTCGTCATCAATCGTCACTTCTTCGATTGCGCCGTCGAGTGCGGGCATGCCGCAGGCAATGGCTCCGCCTTCAAAGGCCGGCCCCGCGGGGCAGGATGCGGCGAGAAGCCGATCCTTGTTGCCGACGATCAGCTCAGTGTTGGTGCCAATGTCCATGATCGCGATGATGCGGCTCTCGTGCGCCAAATCCGCCGCCAGCATGCAGGCTGCGGCATCGGCTCCTACGTGGCCGCTGATAATGGGGGCGCCATACACGCGGGCTTTGGGATGAATGGGCAATAGGCTGCGCAGGCCGGATTCTTGAAGACTGGTCGTCATGCGCTTGCCCTCGGCTAATTCAATTTCGGTGATCGAACGGTAGGGCGTTTGGCCGATCGTGTACACATTTTGCCGGAAGAAAAGATCGCGCATCGTGGAGTTGCCAACGACGACCATCTCGTAAATTGTTTTCGGGTCGACAGGGAACTTTTCGATGGCATGGCTCAGGTAGCCGGCCAATGTCCGCATCAGCAGCCTCCCCGGATGGCTTGTGTCGTAGGCGATGCGCGACATGATCTCCGAGCCGCCGAAGCGCTGCGGATTCTCAAAGGATGTGTCGGCAATCAGCTCGCCGGTTTCGAGATTGAGCAGGCGCAGGACTACGGTCGTGGTTCCAAGATCCATGGCGATGCCATGAATCGGTCCAGCAGAGCGATCGACTTCGACTCCGTCGATCAGGATGCGATCGCCGTCACGCGTCACAGCAGGGTCGAGCGCGAGCGCCTGGCCGCTTCCGGGCAGGCCGTACGCTTGCCCTTCAATACGCATGTGCCCGCGGCGCATGGTGTGGCAACGGACGATACTCGGCGAAATTTGGCCGCTGGAGCCGGTGACAAAGGTCTGGCAAGAGAGGCGGAAGTTTCCCTTGAGGTGACGCTCGGCATCAGTCATCGGAGACAGGAATTCCTTGCCTTCGACCACCTCGACCATGCACTCCTTGCATTTGCCTTGCTTGCGGCACGACGTAGGCACGTCGATGCCCATGGCTTCCGCCTGGTCAAAGAGAGAAAGGGTCGGGTTGGCCTCGGTCGACTGTCCGTTGATGATTAGCGTGACGGCCATTTTCGGGAAGCACCTACCATCCCTTCGCCTCAAGCTCAGCCTTGAGCGCGTCCGCCACATCCTGTGCGGAACCCTCGCGCTCCTGTTCGTCGCTCCATTTCCATTGCGCCAGGTAGTCGTCGGCGGACTGTAATCCACGCATGGCTGCGAGTCGATCGATTTGCTCCATGAACTTCCCGTCCAGCTGGACGGTCACCTCGTCGATTCCATCATCCACTTTGACTTGAGTCGGGATTTCCTGCCAATAAAGAATCTTGTAGGTCGCCATGGGGTCACGCCTGTCCTGCCAGCCGCAGGAACAAATCCACTGCTGCGGAGGCATTGGCTCCGTATCCATCGGCGCCAATCTCGTCGGCGAACATCTGGCTGATGGGAGCGCCACCAACAGCCATTTTGATCTCTGAACGGCCCGCCGCATGAAAGCCCTCAATCACGGTCTTCATATACATCATGGTCGTGGTCAACAGCGCACTCATGCCGATGATGTTGGGCTTGCATTTGTCGGCCGCAGCCATGAACTTCTCTACGCTCTGATCCACTCCGATGTCATGGACCTCGAAGCCCGCGCCTTCAGCCATCATGCCCACAAGATTCTTGCCAATATCGTGCAAATCGCCGCGCACAGTGCCCATGAGCAGTACGCCCTTGGGTTTCGATCCGCCGTCTTTCGACGTGAGCAGAGGCTTGAGAACAGCCATGCCGGCTTTCATCGCGCGCGCCGAGATCAAAACTTCCGGCACATAGAGGACGTTATGCTTGAAGTCCTCGCCGACTACGCTCATGCCGGCAATGAGACCCTCAGTGAGCACTTCCTGCGCGGAGCGCCCTTCGGCCAGCGCCGCTTCGGTCAGCTTGCCCACCTGGTCGGCATTTCCTTCGTACAGGTGTTGATTCATCAAGGCGTAATCGGGCATTGAATGGTTTCCTCAGCGAGCGCTTGCTACCGCTGCCGCGGCGCGTTTGGCGTTGAATTCTTCAAGTGCTTCAAGCATGGCCAGAATATTTTCGCGCGGCATTCCCGGGCTGGTGCCGCCGCCAACGGAGAGAATAATGCCCTCGCCGCCTGAGCCCTCCAGCACTTCGAGGGTCTCATCCTTCACTTCTTCCGGTGTTCCGCGCACGCCAATCTCGAGCGGGTTGACATTGCCCATGAGGCACATTCGGTCGCCTACACGTCGTTTTACTTCCGTGATGTGCCGCTGCTTGCCCCAGTTGAGCACATTGAACCCCGTGTCCGGGAGATGGTCGAGGCACGCATCTACCTCGGCATCGTTGTGGTACAGCTTGACCCAATCCTTGGGGAATGCATCGCAGATGCGCTTCAAATAAGGATGGGCGAACTCCAGGTAATGTTCCTCATTCACGAAGCCGACAATGTCGTCGAGGATGAAGATGCTCTCCACGGTATCGCCCATCACTTTTTGCTGCGCCTTCAGCCAGTCAATAATGACGCGCGTGCACAGATCGAGCAGCTTGTGCGCGCCCTTGGGGTCTTCGACCAGGTCGATCATGAACTCCGTTGTGCCGCGGACAAATCCCGCCGTGCACATGGGCCCACGCGAGGTGACCATAGGGAGAATGTAGCCGGCATCGAGAATTCGCTGCTTCGCCATGGCGATGCGATGCAGGGTGAGGCCAGCAAACCCGTCGGCCTCGACTTCATATTCGGGAAAATTATCGATGTCTTCAAGGCGGTAAAGCGTGTGGTATTCGCTGGGAGTGTTGTCTTGCCAGAACTTGATTTTGGCTCCCAGGACAGACGGCTCCGCGGCCATTCCGTATTCCATCCACCAGGAGGGGATGAAGATGATGTCGGGGAATTCCTGCATGATCTTCAAGTTCGATTGAAACCAGACCTCTGGATCCAAAAAATAGTCCAGGTGCTTGATTCCCAGGTATCCCGGAATCCACGGACTATCAATAATGAGCGCCATCGGGATCTTGTCGATTTTCTCGCGCCGCACTGCTCGCTTAAACGTCTCCCACTGTTCTGGCCGCATACTTTCCCCCCCGATCACAATTGTGATCCACGCATCCCCGTCGAGCTCGTGACTTGAATGAACGACCTCCTCGCCATTCGTCCGGCCCGAATTGCCGATCGGTTTCGTCACGCTGGGCGGGGCGGTCGGCTACCGCGCGAACAGCGCAGATTGCAAAGCCATCCGTGGCCTAAGTGCAATCTTTCCTGTCATCTAAGATTTTCTTCGACCGTCGTAATAATTGTAACTCCGTAATCATAATGGAAAAGCAACGGAGCGCACAAGAGCGTTTCCCGGGCCATTGGGGCCGATCGTCAAGGAGACCTAGAGAGCCACAATTATGGAGCAAAGCGGAGCCAAACGCTCTCGTTCAAACCTGCCGGTAGCCCGAGGCTGCAATGAGGCATTATGGCGCTGCAAAACGACTCAATTCACGGTCACGGTAAAGGTTGTTGCAAGCACGGGCGTGTCGGCCGGATTCCCGGCTGCTGTGACCGTGCCGGTGTGCCGCCGCGCAGGGAAACACGATTGATGGGCTCGATAGAAGTTGAAATGTACCTGCCCAACTGGCTGCGGCCGCCTTCCTAGGCAAATCCCCCATCGGCTGGATCGGCTGCTTTGGGTCTCCGGCGGATTGCGATGGGCCGCCGTTTCCTACCCCAACGGTTCATGGCCAATTCAATCTGAAGCGTTTTGAATTTTCAAGATGGACAAGATGTTTGCCCGGACTCCTGGCACCAAATAGATCATTTAATCCAAATTCAAGAGCGGTATATACTGCGAAAAGGGTTCCTCACGGCATTTTCGGAATTGATGTGAGGCAATCAAACCGTATGAGGTCGTCGTTCCCCTGTTGGTCGCGCTGACCTTGTTTCTGCGGCCTTTGCCCCATGGAAATTCCCAAAGACGATCTAGCCGTTCTTGCGGCGTGAGCCGCTGGAGAGGGAAAGTCAAACGTAGCTCCTTTCGCCAGATTTTCAAAGCTCAGACCCTGCGTGGGTGCGGATCAGCCATGGACGACCCGAAAAAGCAGAAGTACGAGCCGGAAGCTCAGACGCTTGTGGTCAGTAACGGCGTATCGGGCGAACCGGCGTCTGGAGAAAACACGACAAGCGGGCAGGGATCGGCACCACCGACGGGCGGATCGAGCGAACCTGCGACCCTCGCTGGCGGCGAGGCGCCAACCCTTGCAGCGACGGCTATTCCGCGACAGTACCAGCCCGGCGTCACCCTGGCGCCGGACACGCCGGTTCGCCTTACAGCGGACGGCGTAGTCGTCATGAACGGCAACGCGGTGTTGCAACCGGGAAGTGTTTTTGCGAATCGCTACCGCATCATCAAAACCCTGGGCGAAGGCGGCATGGGGGCGGTTTACAAAGCGCACGACATGGAACTTGAGCGTGATGTTGCGCTCAAGGTCATCAAGCCCGAGCTTTCAAACAATCCTGAAATCCTGCAGCGGTTCAAACAAGAGTTGATTCTGGCTCGCCAGGTCACCGACCGGAATATCATCCGCATTTTCGATCTCGGCGAGTCCGATGGAATCAAGTTCATCACCATGGAGTACGTCGAAGGCCAGAACCTTCATCAACTCCTGAAGGAACGGGGCAAGCTGCAGGCCGCGGAAGCCGTCGACATCATGGAGCAGGCGACCGCCGGACTAGCCGCAGCCCACCGCGAGGGAATCATTCACCGTGACCTGAAGCCCGGCAACATCATGTGCGATGTGAACGGCCGGGTTGTGGTGATGGATTTCGGACTGGCTCGCACAATCAGCGGCGACGGAATGACCCGGACCGGCGCGATGCTGGGCACGATTGAATACATGTCGCCGGAGCAGGCGATGGGCAAGGAGCTCAAGGCCAGTTCCGATGTTTTCACGACCGGTCTGATCCTTTACGAATTACTGGCCGGGGTTACGCCTTTTCATGCGGAGAGCGCGATCGCCAGCCTGCTGATGCGCTCGCAGCAGCGAGCGGTGCCTCTGGTGGATGTCGATAAGAATATTCCCGGCTCGCTGAGCAATATCGTCGCAAAGTGTCTTGAAAAGGAACCGGCCAACCGTTACCAAAGCGCGGAAGAACTTGATGCGGATCTTCGCGCCTGGCAAGGGAGAAGCGGAGGGAAGAAAGTTTCGGCCTCCTCAATGCGGCGGCGCATGAACCGCATTCGGGAGCTTCCGTGGAAGTCCCTCGCAATCGCCGCGGCCCTGGTTCTGGCGATCGCGGCGGGAACGACTTGGTTTGTGGTCCGGAGGCAGCTCGCTGCGAAGTCAGGGACTCATGCCCCGGTGTCAGTACTGGTCGCCGACTTTGAGAACCATACGGGCGATCCAGTTTTGGATAACACACTGGAGCCTATGTTGGGCGTGGCGCTGGAAGGCGCGAGCTTCATCAACGCGTACGGTCGGGGAGATGCGCGCAAGCAGGCCCAGAAACTCCCGCATCCGTCAGACAAGCTGGACGAGCAGACCGCGCGGCTGGTGGCAGTCAACCAGGACGTGAATGCGGTGATAACGGGGGAAATTGATTTACGGGGCGACGAATACGATATTTCGGCGATTGCGCTGGACGCAGTGAGCGGCAAGGTGCTGGCAAAGTCCGAGGTCACCGCCTCCAACAAGCAGGAGATTCTAAGCAGCCTCCCCAAACTGGCGGCGCCGATTCGCAAAGCCCTGGGTGACTCCACGCCTGCTTCGGTGCAATTCGATGAGGTCAGCGGAGGGTTTACCGCCGCATCTCTTGAGGCTGTTCACGAGGACGCTCAAGGTGTTGACGAGCAGTTCGCGGGCAAGTTCCAGGATGCGTTTGATTCGTTCCAGAAAGCTTCGCAACTGGATCCAAAGTTTGCGAGACCGTACACCGGCATGGCGGCGATGGCCCAGAATCTGGGCAGACCGGCAGACGCAGTGAAGTACATGAAGCTTGCGATGGAACACGAAAACAGCATGACCGAGCGGGAACGCTATCGCAACCGCGGGTTGTACTATTCCTTCACCGGCGATTGGCAGAACTGTGTCCAAGAAAACACTCAGCTCGTAACGCACTTCCCCGCCGATCGCGTCGGTCAATGGAACCTTGCGAGCTGCTATGCGCAGTTGCGCAACGCCCCGAAGGCATTAGAGGCCGCGCAACAAGATGTCGCGATTGTCCCCAAGGGTGTGGGGCCGCGACTGAACCTGGCATTTATCAGTTCCTTTGCCGGAGACTTTTCCGCGGCCGAGAAAGAGGCGCGAGCCGGTCTGGCCATCAACCCATCGGCCGCGCAGGGATACCTGGTGCTGGCTGAATCGCAGCTTGGAGAAGGACAGGTCGATAACGCGACAGACTCGTACCACAAGCTGGAGAGCTTTGGTCCTGCGCTGGCGTCGATGGCGAATGCAGGATTGGCCGATCTCGCCGCCTACCAGGGGAAGTATGCGGAGGCAGCGAGCATCCTTACGAGCGGAGCCGCTGCCGATGTTGCGGCAAAAAACACCGACGGTGCCGCGAGGAAGTACGCAGCGCTGGGAAACATCGAGGAATTACAAGGAAAACATCAGGCGGCTCTCTCTGATATTGGCAAGGCGCTTACATACAGCCAGTCTACTCAAATCGAATTTCTGGCGGCCAACACGTATGTCGATGCCGGAGAGATGGCTAAAGCGCAAAAGCTTGCCGCAAGCCTTTCTTCTTCGCTGACGGGCGAGTCGCAGGCTTACGGCAAGATCGTAACGGGCATGATGGCGCTGAAGCGGAAAGATTCGAATGAAGCAATCCGGCAAATCACGGCCGCGAACAACCTGCTGGACACCTGGATCGGTCATTTCGATCTGGGGCTGGCTTACCTGGGAGCGGGAGCGTTCACCGAGGCTGACTCACAATTCGATCAGTGCATGAAGCGGCGGGGCGAAGCCATCGAGTTGTTTTTGGACAACACGCCGACTTATGCCTATTTCCCTCCGGTCTACTACTACGAGGGGCGCGTCCAGGAAGGCATGAAGAGCGACGGGTTCGCCGATTTCTATAAGAGCTACCTCAACATTCGCGGGCAGTCGTCGGAAGATTCGCTGGTCGCCGATATCCGCCGCCGTCTGAGCCAATAAGGGGCTGCGGAATCGCGGACCAATCACCGATAGCACAAAAACTAGGCAGTTCAAAGCAGTCGCTGTCGTTGAAGCAATTCGTCGACGCAACGGAATTGCCGGAGATCGTGCGTGAAACGGCTTCACTACTTCGCAGTCACCGACTTTGTCACCTGCGGCGCTGCCGCGTAGTCAGAGTTGCCCGCCTGGTTGGCGATCACCGAGCACGTTCCGGTGCTGCTGGTGATCGTATATTTTGCGCCTGAGTTGGTACACGCCCCTGAACTGGTGAAGACGATCGCGATCCCGCTCGCGCCTCCCGTCGCGGCCACCGTAAAGCTGCTGTTCAAGTTTGCCGTAGCCGGAGGGTTCGTAGTGAACGTGATCGTCTGCTGGGCCAGAGTCGCATTAACAGTGGTCGGGCCCACTGAGCCTGAGTTGTATTCGTTGGTAACCGCAGCTGCGGTGGCCGTTACCATGCAGGCTGTGGTGCCGCTGTTCATCGTCACCTTGCCTGCGGTGTTCGTGCAGCCGCCGCTGGTGCTGTAGGTGATTGTTCCGCCGGAAGTGCTTGTCGCCGCCACCGTGAAGCTGGTGCCATAGACCGCAGAGGCCGGAAGAGCCGAGTTCCAGGTGACGGTTGGCGTCGCGAGTGTCGCATTAACAGTGGTCGGGCCCACTGAGCCTGAGGTGTATTCGTTGGTCACCGCCGCTGAGGTTGCGGTCACCATGCAGGCTGTGGTGCCGCTCTTCATCGTCACCTTGCCCGCGCTGTTCGTGCAGCCGCCGCTGGTGCTGTAGGTGATCGTTCCGCCGGAAGTGCTTGTCGCCGCCACCGTGAAACTGGTGCCGTAGGCCGCTGAGGCCGGAAGAGCCGAGTTCCAGGTGACGGTCGGTGTTGCCAGAGTCGCTGATACGGCCTTCGTAATCTGCGTCGCTGCCGAGTAGTTAGAGTTACCCGCTTGGTTGGCAATCACCGTGCAGGTTCCGGTGCCGCTGGTCATGGTGTAGGTTCCTGTGCCCGGCGCGACACTGCAGGCTCCGGAAGCCGAAAATGTTACCGGAAGCCCGCTCGAAGCTGTCGCCGCCACCGTGAAGCTGCTCTTGTAGACGGCGCTCGGCGGCAGGCTGCTGGGGGTAATGGTGATGGTCTGCGAGAGGGGAGTCGCGGTTACGGTCTTTGTTACCTGCGCCGCTGCCGCGTAGCTAAGATTGCCTGCCTGGTTAGCGATTACCGAGCAGGTTCCGGTGCCACTGTTCATGGTGTAGGTTGCGGTGCCCGGTGCGACGCTGCAGGCTCCGGAAGCCGTAAAGGTTACGGGGAGCCCGCTCGAGGCTGTCGCCATTGCTGTGAAGCTGCTGTTGTAGGCAGCCGCCGTCGGCAAGCCGGTGATCGTGATCGTCTGCGGTTGTAGAACGGTCGCGCTTAGCGTGACCGGCTGCGGACTGTTTGGCGCATTGTCCATGATCTCCAGGGTCGCGGTTTGCTTTCCGTAATACGGACCCGCGACGAAGGCAATTGTGATGGTGCAACTCTTTCCAGCGGCCAGCGGCGTGAGGCAGAGATTGACGGCCACAAACTCGTTGGAGGTCCCTCCCTGGACGATGGAGAGGATAGGATCGCTGATCGTAGCGGGCGCCGTCCCGATGTTGGACACGGTGATGTTTTGAGTTGTAATGCTTCCCAGAGTCACCGAGCCGAAGCTGATATTGGAGGGAGACACCGTCACGAACGGTCCGTTTGCGTTTACCAATTCCGTGATCGTCGGCGCTGCCGAGTAATTTGTACTGCTTGCCTGATTGGCGATCACCGAACACGTGCCGGTGCTGTTGGTCATCATAAACGTTGCGCCGGAATTGGTGCACGATCCGCCGCTCGTGAAGGTGACTGGATTTCCGCTGGCGCCGCCGGTCGCCGCGACCATGAAGCTGCTGTTGTAGGCGGCGGTCGCCGGAGCGTTCATAGTGAACGTGATCGCCTGACTCGCCTGCTGGATCGTCAGCGTTCCATTCATGAAAAGGAACGAGTAATTCGCCGCAGCCAACGAGCCGGTGGTTATCGTGATCGGATACGGGCCGGCGTTGCTGCCTTGAATTGCTGTTGTGGACAGCGCCGGCGTGCCAGTCACGACCGAAGACGGATCGTGATTCACAAAACCGTTGATCGTGTAGGTCAGCGGCGGAATCGACTGCCCATATGTAACCGAGGGGAAGCTGGTTGCGGTCACCGTGAGCACCGCGGGTGTTATGTTGAACGACTGTGAAACGGTCGCAGAGCTATAGTTGCCGGTTCCCCCCTGCGCAGCCGTAGCCGTAATCGTGCACGGGCCGACGCCGGTCGTGATCCCGCTTGTCGTGCATGGGCCAGTTGCCTTGAAGGTCACTGGCTGCCCGTCCGGTGAGCCATTTGACTCAGCCATTGCGCTCAACGAGAACGTGCCGCCGTATTGCACGTTCGGCAAAGTCGCCCAGCTGATCGTCTGCGATTGCAGGTTAGAACCCGCGGGTTCGATCGTGAACGATTCGGATACCGAATTCGCGGCGTCGAAATACGGTGGCATACTCGATGCCGTCGGATTGGTGCCAGGTTGTGACGCGGTCACTGTGCAAGTAGCCGCGTTGCTTCCCGGATTGTTGACAGTCACGGTTGCGCTGGACACACCCGAGGCAACCAGCTGGCCGCTTGCCGAGCACGGACCCGTTGCGACGAAATTCACTTGCAGTCCGTTCGGGCTACCGTTCGTCTCTGCCGTCGCGGTGACCATAACTGTGGGTGCCGGAGTCATATATGTAACAGAACTCTGCACCGGGCCGAGAACAATGGTTTGATGATTCTTCACGATCGCAGGCACCGAAGGCGCACTCGACCGCTGCGTCATATCGATCGGCACCGGAAGCAGAGTGGTCGCAATCGTGTAAACCACCGTTGACGATGAGGACGGGTTCGAGTCAATGAATTCCGTCGCGGGAGCATTCCCACCGACGCCGTTCACGACGCCAATTTGGATGGGGTTCGCGCCACCGGGGCTGGTGCTGCGATAGACCGTGTAGTTCTGCACGACACCGAAAGCAGGCGCCGTCCAATCGACAATGACACTTGTCACTACACCATTGGTCGTCACCGGCGTGATGGTGGGTGAATTCGGAGGCCGGACGAATGAGTTGGCAGTCACGTAATCCAATTCGTTGGTGGAGGCGCCGCCGCTGCCCGCGAAAGTGACGCCGCCGCTGCCTGCGAAAGAGACGCCGCCACTACCGGCGAAAGAGACGCCGCCGCTGCCTGCGAAAGAGACGCCGCCGCTGCCCGCGTAAGTGACGCCGCCGCTACCCGCGAAAGTGACGCCGCCGCTGCCCGCGAAAAGGACGCCGCCACTGCCCGCAAAAAGGACGCCGCCGCTGCCCGCGAAAGTTACGCCTCCGCTGCCCGCGTAGGAGACGCCGCCGCTGCCCGCGAAAGTGACGCCGCCGCTGCCCCCGAAGGTGACGCCGCTGCTGCCGTAGGAAGTG
The DNA here is from genome assembly GCA_964533905.1 of uncultured Occallatibacter sp. Lineage (GTDB taxonomy): Bacteria > Acidobacteriota > Terriglobia > Terriglobales > Acidobacteriaceae > Telmatobacter. Next base: position 89,887 of record CAZHOO010000004.1, read on the forward strand.
GCGCTCGCCAGGGAAGCGAAGTCACCGCTTGTCGCGCCCACCTGACGCAGGTCGAAGGAGGTTTGATCGTCGAATCCACGCAGGTCAGAGTACGTAGCGCCATCGAAGGCAATGTTTTGTCCGTCGGTCCACACCGGAGAGTTGCTGTCAACTTGACCAGTCACACGATATGCCGCCGGTGCGCTGTTAGTGAGCGGAGAGCCGTCACAATGCATCGTGGCGGCACTGGCCGTCGTGCTAGGCGGCGTAGTGGTGTACCACGCCGAAGTTGAAAAGCTCGCAGGGTTTCCAGAATTATCGGTCAGATTAACCACTGAGCCAAACGGAATGGTCGTGAAGGTGGTAGTCCCAATAGTGGTGGAATTGCTAGTGCCGCTATCCCCGCCCAAAATCAATGGCGTGGGTGGGGTAGATTCGCCTGGTACCGCCGCCGGTTGGCCATAGAGCGCCTGGTTCGAATATGTAACGGCGGCATTCGGTCCTACTCCATCGAGCTGGAAAAGATAGTTCATTGAGCTTTGATAGTTCGGCTTGCAATTGGCTTCGAACGTTGGAATGTAGGTGCCTGTCGTGTCAAAGTAGAGGCCGCCGTGCGACAACCCAAGAGTGTGGCCGATCTCATGGAAAAGCGTGCCGGCAACCACGGTTGCCGACTTACTCATATCCTGCGTCATCGAGCTCTCCCATTGACCGAGACTTACGACGGAATCGGAGCCGCCCAGATCGGAGTAACCGGAGATGCTTGTAACTGTTCCGGACGTCACGGCGATTATCGGCTCCGGCAATGTGGTGTTGGGATAGGTCCAGGCGGGGACGGTCGAAGGCGTTGAGAAGTAGAGCGTCGTCAACCCGCTGTCGCAGGTCAAGTTGTTGTATACCTTGTCGTATATCGCGTTGAGGTTGGCATTTCCCTGCACGCCTGAAATCGTGATTCTGGTTGGGCAAGTAGTGCCGAGACCTGTGGTAACGATGGTCCCGGTGCCCCCACTGGTGCCGCCCGTTGTGGTGATTGACTTAATTGATCCAGCGCGGGCTGTCCAAGCCGGGATCGCAAGAGAGTAACCGAACAAAACGTAGTGATAGCTGTCCTTCTGACCATACGGGAAACGCGGTGCGCAATTGGCGAGCGACGGGTTCGACGTGCAGTTGGTCAAATTAATCGGCCAAACCTTCGAGAGCTCGACACTGCCATTCCAGGCCACCACACCAGGCTGGTTGGGGAACTCGCAGAACTGCGTTGAAGTATCGCTGCACGTGGTCCATTGAATCGCATTTCCGGGTTTGAGATGGAGATGCACTCCATAGTTGGCGAATGCCTGCGTGACCATCGCCAGTGGATCGTTGCCCTGGGCGTCCGGCGCGGGGTACAAACTTGTATAGCCGGGCTCGCAGGTGTTGGTGCTCGGGTCGACCATTTGGCACATGTAGTCGAATTGAACGAAGAGGTCCTGCTCGCCGTGCGTCGCGCCAGGCAACGGCACCCATGTTCCGGTCTTCACGTCGGTATAGCCTTGCGCGGCTTTCCATGCGTCTAGGATTCCATCGTTATCGGTATTGTTGACAGGCGTGCTCAGAATGACCGCGGCGTAGGCGTTGCCGGTACTTAACGTATCGATGTATTGGTTCGAGTACCCGAGCGTTGGGGAGCTTTCGCCGTCATTCCAGCTTCCGCCGCTGGTGTAGAGGTGGGTCACTTCCGCGGTCCCGTTCGGTCCGCCAACCGCGTCATAGAATCCCTGAAGGGCCTGAGGTATGTTGCCGGTGGCAGAAGTCGGTGAGATCGAGCCGTCGTAAATAACCACAGACTTCAGGGGGAACAACGAGGACAGCACACGATAGATCACCACGATGCTTGCACCCTCAGTGATCGTTCCGCCGTTGCTTGGCGAGCCGCTGTTTGGCAAAGTGACATTAAACAGGCCCGAACCTTGGCGCGCTCCGTTCCAATCCGCCCGCACCTGGAAATAGTTGTTTACGTCGGCGCGATACACGCGGAGGATTCCCGTGTACGTGCCATCGCTATAGTTGGGCACGTCGCTCCCGACCTGCTGCCCGGTGATGGAATAACCCAGGAATGTGCCGGTATAGCCCGAGGCGGTGCTCCCTGGGGGTTCTATGGTTGTCCAGTACAGGAAACCATCGATAATGTCGGCGCCGTCGGGAACACCGGGGCCACAATTAGGAGCGGCGCAAGGGCTGGCATCTTGAATGGTGATGGTTCCGCTGGCGGCGCCGTGCAGAGTGACCCCGCCGGTGGCATAGTCGCCGGTAACAAAGTAGTTATTCTCGAAGAAAAGTTGGTCTGCTGCAGGCGGCACGCCACTGGAGACGACAAGGCTGACAGACGTTCCGCCGTTGACTGCAGTGCCGGCGGTGGGGCTTTGACTGAGCACAGTGCCGGAAGGCACAGTGTCGCTGAATTGGGTCGTTACTGTTCCCACCACCAGACCGACGGCGGTTATGGACGATCCTGCAGTCGATTGTGTCTGATTCACAACGTTGGGAACAGCCACCCCGATTGAGATGACGAGGCTGACAGACGAGTTGACTGCGACAGACGTACCCGCGATCGGGCTTTCGCTGACGACCTCGCCAATAGGCACGGTGCTTGCTTGACTTGTCTCGGCGCCCACAACCAGACCTGCAGTGGTGATGGTGTTTTCCGCCACCGCTTGAGCGTCACCCACAACATTGGGTACATTCACGTTGGGTGAGAGACCGTTGCCCTGAACAGAAATGCTCTGGGTTGCACCCGGACTGGCGTTGAGCGCATTGTCCGTAAGGCCAACAGCCTCGCTGAGCGGGGAACCAAGCGTTGTCGGCTTGAAGTCGATGGTCAGAGGGCAGGCTTGGCCCGGAATGAGCTGAGCGCCGACCGTGCAGTCGTTTTCGTCGCCCACTTGGGGAAAGTCCGTCGGGAAAGAGATGGCCGAAAGAGTCAGATCCGCGTTACCGACGTTCTGGGCTGAGACAGTCTGTGGGCTGTCGGTGCTTGTGCTGCCCTCATAAGTGGGGGCAAAGGTCAGCGATGGTGGCAGAGAGCGATTGACCTCGGAAATTTCGCCGTCGTTGGTATCCGTGATAAAGACATCGCCCGCGCCATCCACCGCCACTCCCCATGGATAACCGAATCCGGCGCCCACTGTAGTCTGGGGGCCTCCACCGGCGGGAATCTCAATCACGAGGCTGGCGTAGGTATCCGCGATGAACACATCGCCTGCTGCATCCACCGCCGCACCCCGCGGGTTACTCAGCCCGGTGCCAACTCTTGCCCAGCAAGTCGGGCTGGCGCAACCAGTTGGAATCTCCACCAGCTGGCTGTCGCTATCAACGATGAAGAGATCGCCTTTGCTATCCACGACCACAGTGTTGGGGTTATTCAGCCCGCTGGCCACCGTCCTCTGGGATCCTCCACTGGCCGGAAGCTCCAGGACTTGGTTGTTGTCTGTGTCCGCGATGAAGAGATCCCCCGCGCCATCCACCGTGACTCCCAGCGGGGAATTCAGTCCGCTGGCGACCGTCGTCTGCGCCCCTCCACCGGCCGCAACCTTCACCACCCGGTTGTTGCTGGTATCCGCGATGAAAACATCGCCAGCGCCATCCACCGCGACGCCGTAAGGCCCACTCAGTCCGGTGCCGACTGTCGTCTGCGCGCCTCCACCGACCGGAAGCTCCACAACCTGATTGTTGAGATTTTCCGCGATGAAGAGATCGCCCGCTCCGTCCAAGGCCACCTCTCTGGCAGCGTGCACTCCGTCAACGCCGACCAACGCCGTCTGTGTGCCCGGCCCGAACGCAATCGCCGGGCCCTGACCGATGCCATAAATCAGTGTCGTCGCCAGCGGGGTAGCCGCGGATCCGAAGAGTGGCCTCACAGCGGGAACGGCCGCCGATCCGAAGAGCTCTATAGCCCCTTGGCGCAATCCAGGTGCTTGCGGCGTGAAGGTGATATTGGCTGTGCATACTCCCGCCGACACATACGTCCCGGTACACGTCCCCGGACTGGCCAGCGAGAAGTCAAGCCCGGAAACGCCTTGCGTGAGAACGCCGACAGAGTTGATGGTCGTCTCTGCCGGGACGCTGAACGTCACCGGAATCGTGTTGCTGCACGGCGCCGGCGTGGTCCCTGCCGAGGGGCACACGTTGATGGTGCCGAAGCTCTGCGGCGTAAAGGTCCAACTCAAGATGTCGTTGTTTTCAAAAGCGGCGCCCGTCGCCCCCGTGAAACCGACATAGGCCGAATTATTAACCGTCAGGCCAATTGAAGTCATATCGAATTGCACGCCTTCGGGAAACAAGTCGGTGCCATCCAGGATCACATCCAGGCATGGCGATGGGGCATTTGTTTCAGCCTCATAGCAGGCCGATTGCGCAGCGGTCGGTTGCAGCGCGTAGGTAATTGTCACTGTCTGAACATTCCCATCGGTCAAGGTAATGTTCGTTAGCTGGTTCGTCGCAATCACGCAACTGGCTGCGCCTGAGCCCTCGATCGGGTTGTTGGGCAGATTCTCGCAGTTCGGGCCTGTTCCATTGCTTGAGATGAAGACGCTGTTGGCGGCCGGATATTCAGTTCCGTCGCCGTTGAAGGTTTTGAATCCTATAGCAAGACTTTTCGAGATGCCGTTATTTTGCCCACCGCAAAAGTAGTTGTTCCCTGAGTCGGGATCACCGGCAAATCCCATCCCGCAGCCACCTGGCCCCAGCGCGGTTGTCCCGGCAGGCGAATTCTGGATGAGGAATGCAAATCCGTCGGCGGACCCGCCCGTCAACTGGAACGTGAATGTGCTGGAAAAGGAAGCGGCAACCGGCTGCTGGTTGATGTACCAGGCAGACCCGTCCTGACTGGTTGTGGCTTGCGTAATTTGCAGTGCAGTCCCCTGGACGCTGGCACTACCGTTCACTGCTAGGCAGTTCTGGTTCGAGAAATTCGGCGAATAGCTGGGGGAAGTCGGGCAGACCGGCGCCGCCCAGGAGGCGGCGCTCCCCGCAATCAGAGTCAGGGCGACCAACGCCGCCGGCGTTATCCATCTCGCGCTTCCGAGCTTAATCATCAGCGCCGTTCGAAAGCGGGCCACGCCTCGTGCCCACGCGCCTCCTCGCTGCGAGGTTGGGATCAGAGGGCTGCTTTGCCCATCGCGGGAAGTGATAGAGGTAATGGATGGGACTGCGAAACATGCTCTCGAAGCCGAGCCACTGAACAGCCTGGACATAATGAAATCCCCCGGGGAAGTGGAGCCGACGGTTAACCTGCTTTGAACGCACTGGGACGGTTAGGATCTGGAAACGGGATTCCCACATACTACGGGCAAGGGCCCAGCGGCTCGGCAAATCATTACAAGTGGCCGATTCAAAAATTATCTAGATTGCCATTGGGGGAATGGCGCCAACCTAAGGGCCTTCATGCCTCATGAATGGACCAGAAACTCTGGCACTCATGGGTGAGAGCCGTTTCAGCGGCATTGTGAATAGAAGCTATTGAAAGCAGGGAGATTTGTCAAGACAAATGGCAGCAGCGTTCTCTGGCTACTGCAGGCAAACAACACGCCCTCCCGGCACAGTGCACATAGGACGCAGTGAGCGTGAAGTGAAAGCCACAACACCTCGACGGGGACAGTAAAGTGCTGCAATGTGCAGACTCGAGAAACAGCGGGAGTATTGGGGGAGATCGCCAAGGAACTTAAATGAAGCGAGCATACGGTCAAGAACTACCTGTTTCATATCTTCGAGAAGCTGGGCGTCTCGTCGCGTGTCGAGCTGGTTTTGTATGCGGTCAGTAACGCCAAAGGAGCGCAACCCTCTGCCGGTCCGAGCGAGAAACAGGAACCGAAATTGACCGGCAAAGTGCGGACTCGCGGCAAGTCTTCCACGGCCGCGGTTTAGGGTTCGCCGCGTTGACCGGAAGTACCGAGAATCGAAACAAGCAATGCCATTTTTAACTTGATTTCACTCAAATGCCCACGTTATCCTGCCTGCCACCGCAGGTAAGTGTAGGACTTCCCCTCGGGTCAGGCTCGCCGGCTTCATGGAAGGAAGATACGTGCGTACCCTCCTGGTTCCCCACTTGCAGCTACAGCAGAAGTGCGTCCGTGGTGCGCGACCTCGTTGGTTGCTCGGGGCCGTGTTGCTCGGTGCTGTTGCTGGCGTGGCGGCGCGTGGGCAGGGCGTTCCCACAATTACTTCCATTATTCCGTCGAGCGTGACCGCTGGCGGCTCGGGATTCACGCTCACCGTAAACGGCACGGGATTCTTCGCGGGGTCAGTGGTGCAGGTGAATGGAGCGGCCCGGACGACCGCATTCGTGAACGCGACGCAGATTACCGCGGCGATTCTGGCCTCGGACATCGCGACCCAGGGCACCGATGAAATCACCGTCTTCAATCCTTCGTTGACTGTGCCCGGAGGAACGTCGGCGGCCTTTCCGCTGACGGTCTCCCCGGCAGCTGGAGCGCCACCGGTCCTGACCAGCGCGGCTCCCGGCCTCACAGTGCAAGGAGCGGGCCGATTGCAGCTCACGCTGCAGGGTGCAAACTTCAGGCCCGGCGCCATGGTGGTCATCTCGCCAAAGCTTGCGAGCCTGGCCAACTCCAACGGCCACACGCAAGCGGCGGACATTGCGGTGTTGACGGTGAATCGGATTTCCGCCGCCCTGATGACCGCAACCGTCAGCCTGAGCCCCGGCGCAACCGTTGGGCTGCGCGCGATCGACGTGCTGAACGCCGACGGAACTTCCACGGCAACTCCGATTGGCCCAGCCGCTGCGGGCAGCGGCACAACGCAGCCATTGCAGGTCAGTTCTTCCACATCCATCGGCGCGCCGGTATCGGTGCTCAATCTTGCATTGCTCCATCCGCGCGACGGAACGGTGGTTTCTCTTGGCGGCGAGCTGTATGCAGAGGCGGTGATGTCGGGCGCGGGAACGGGCACGATCATCGGCCAATGGCTGTGGGATAACCGGGTTGTTGAAGAGTTTGCCGTGAACCTGGTTGCCGGGCAGAGTGCAACCGTCAGGACCAAGCAGCCGTTGCCAACATGGTTCCTCGGCGGGCACACCGTGCAGTTGCGCATGCAGCAACCGAGCCAGATGGCGACGCGGCCCGTAACGGTTGTCGTCAATCCTGCCGGATGGCAACTTGAAGAGCTTCTGGCGCCGGCGTATGGGGCAGCGTCCACGGATTCGGAGCCTCCTGCCTTGCTGTGGGCGCCAGTTCCAGGAGCGGTTCGCTATCAGGTCGGATTCTCAACACAGCCATATTTCTCATCCATCTCGGATTGGCATAACGCCGACGACAATCACTGGCAGGTCCCAGCTGAAGTTTGGCGCCCGCTACCCGAAGGCAATCTTTACTGGACGGTTCGCGCCGTGGACAGCGCCGGCGCAACGCGGAAACCGCTTCCCATGCGGCCCATCGCGCACCTGCCGCAAGGAACCCTGGCCCCAGTGAGTGCAGTTTTGACGCAATCAGCCGCCGGACACATGTCGCTTGATTGGAACCCTGCGAACCCGGGCGCATTCTACCTGGTCACCTTGAGCAACGACGCTGAGGGCAACAGGGTTCTGCGGCGCTATCTGACAGACAAGGGAACCCTCGATCTGCACGCGGTGGAAGGTCTCATCATTCCAGGTCAAACGTACTTTTGGCGCGTGGATGTGTATTCGCATTGGGGCGATTTTCTGTTTTCCGGGCCGGAACAGCGATTTGTCGCTCCGCGTGTTCCCGGCCCACCGTCGGCGCGAATGAGGCAGCCAAACAGAAGCTTGAATGTCGAATTCGTTTCGCTAACGACGCTACGCAGGCACGGATACTTCGATCTCTCATCTCAGATCACGAAAGAAGCACCGGCTCCGAATAGCTCCGTGAGCCAAACCGAGCCTGCAATCAGCGTTCAATTCCAGGCGCCCGTGAATCCCGCGGACGTGAGCCTGGCGATGGACGACATCGACATTACGTCGCTGGCCCAAGTGAGCCAAACACAGGTGGCGTATACGCCGCAGCTTCCGCTCGCGAACGGCGAGCACGACGTAAGCCTGACGGTGGGCAACGAGGGATCGGGATGGAAGTTCACAGTTTCTGCGCCGACAGCGGCGCCTGCAACGCCGAGCCCCACACCTTTCCAACCGGGGACTGATGCTGAAGCAGCGCCAGCGCCGAGCCCTTCTTCCGCGCTCGGAGCTTCGTTCACGCACGTGCCTGCACCGGCGAAGAGCGCACCGCCAAAACAGAAATTCGGCGGCGAGATCGACATGCAAGTCGGTTCTACGACGCAATGGGCCTCAGGCTCCAATCCGCCAGACTCAAACGATCTGACGCTTTCGGATCGCATGATCTTCCAAGGAAGCCCATGGCAGCCGTCGGTGAACGGAAGCGGTCTGCTTGACTCGGTGCTGAACCCCGCGGCCATGCGTTCCAGTGTGGGGCGCGTGAATGACTACATCGCGCAGTTCGAGCGCAAGCGAGAACACTGGGGATTGGGCGTGCGCTTCGGAATCGTGTCGCCGGTTTTGTATACAGACGCGCAGTTCGTAACTGCGGCGACTCCACGCCAGGGAGTGGAAGCTACGCTTACAACGCCCGGCGGAAAGCTCGGTTTCTATACCAATACCAACGACGAGGCGCTGGGCGGCGGCGCGGGAATCACGTTCCATCAGCGATTGCTGGGCGCGAGTTGGCAGGCGCCGTTGCCGAAATGGACAGAGTTCCGCCTGATGTGGCTCAGCGCGCGCGACATTGGCGCGCCCACCATCGTGGAGTACGACTCCCAAGGCAATCCGATTGTCGTGCCCAATCCGGTTGCGCAAGCTTCGCGCGGGGATGTCTACGGCGGACTGCTTACGTTCCATCTCCCCAAGAACTGGCAGTGGCAATCGGAATACGCATGGAGCTACGATGATGCGAATCTCACCGATCCCACAGTGAAGACGCTGTTTGGCCGCGCGTGGAGGACTGGCCTCTCCGGGTCCGCAGGCAAGGTCGCGCTCAGCGCGGATTTCCGCGATCTCAGCGCGAACTTCGGCAACCCCGCCAATCCCAGCCTGACGCAATCGAGCAATCCCGATCTGCGCGGAGTGGATGCTTCGGCAAGCGCGCCCACAAAGGCCGGGACATTTGCGGTCACCTATAGCTTTCTGCAAAACAACATACAGTCAGCCACAGCCGTCGAACTCGACCTGAACACGGCGACGGAAACCTGGTCAAAGCCGCTCGGCGCGAAGACTAACTTGAGCCTGAGCTCGACGCAATCAATCACCAAGACAGGCAATGTTCCACCGGTCCTGCAGGGCCAGCCACCCTCGCAAAACGGGAGCGCCGACCAGCGCGATATCTCCGGCGACGTCACGGTGAGCCACCAGGTGGGCATGGTCTCGCTCAATGTGGGAGGCACGCGAGACTGGCTCAGAAACAACATTCAGCCCAGTGCCGGAGCGATCACGTCGTCGATTTCAGCCGGAGCGAATCTGGTTACGAAGGGCTTTTTCCAGTGCAATACGCAAGTCAATGTCAGTTGGGTTGCTGCAGATCCCGTGGCCATTGGCGATACGCGCAACATTACCGTGTACGTGCAACCCTCGTTGACTTGGAAGGCGCCGGGACTGCAGATTTCTCCGCTTTTGAGCGTGGTGCAGGCCGAATCGCAGTTGGCGAGCGGCACATTTACGAGCAACACGCTTAGCGGCCAGTACGGTGGTCGGCTTGCATGGACGCTTCCTGGCTGGCTGAAGACAAGCACGCTCTCCGCACAGGGCAGTTACAACCAGAATCACGATAACGTGAACCACATCGACACGGCTTCAACGCAACTTGTCGCCATCTGGACCTTTGCGTGGGGACACAAGAAGACTTTCTGAGAAGAATGCATGCAAGTGGCGCGAGCCAACACGTGTTTGGAATGGGAACAAAGGGCGAGATTGCGCTCCAGGTGGATGGCTCGCGCGCTGCTCGCCGCTCTTGCGATCGCGGTGGCAAGTCGCGCAGTTGCGCAACTTGCCCCACATGGCAATCCTTCACTCACATCGTATAGCCCTACGCAAGGAACGCAGGGAACAACCGTCACGCTCACGTTTACGGGATTGAATTTCACTCCGCGGCAGCTCAAGCTGCTTTTCACGCCGTCGCAGGGCTTCGCGGTGACCAGCATTTCAATGGTTTCGGCGACGCAGATTGTCGCCCAGGTGCAGATCGCGTCCACCGCCGCTGTTGGCAGCTACCGAGTCGCAATCCAGGACGCGGATCACGATCTGATCGCGGCGACTCCATTTAATGTTGTCGCGCCAGTGCAGCAACCGCCGGCGTGCGCCAATGGCGCATTTGCGGCGGCTTGCGGAGCGCCCGCGCCCACGATTAAAGAAATGTCACCGCTTTCGGGCAAGCAGGGAACAACGGTCCTGCTCACGCTCTCCGGGGCTAATTTTGTTGCCAATGAGAGCCTGCAGATGATTCCGTCAACAGGCCTGACGATTGGGCACAGCAACCTGTTGAACGCGAACCAAGTGCAAACGCAAATCACGATTGCCGCGAATGCGCCGCTGGGCCCGCGCTCGGTAACACTGCTGTCTGGCAACTACCGCACGCCGGCGCCGAATACCTTCACCGTCACTCCGGGTTTACCGAATCCGCAAGCTGCTCCCATGCAGATTCTTCGGCTGGTTCCGAGCCAGATCACTGCGGGCGCACAGAACGTGGACATCGCAATTGAGGGGACGAACTTCGTCCCGGGCATTCAAGCGACCTTCAGCGTTGGTGCGGGGGTTCCCGCCGCGGTTTTTGCCGCGGGGCCGGCGCGATACGTGAACAGCACAGAGATTCACCTGACGGTGAGTGCGCTGGCAACGGCGCTACCCGGCGGCCGCGACATTACGCTTGAAACTCCGGAACATCAGCAAGTCACGGGACCGCGCATGCTCGACGTAATTGCGCAGACGGTTACCCAGGGACCGCCGCCGTCGCTCAAAATCACGCCCATCACGTTGCAGAAATTTACGATGGGCAAGATCGTCCTCGACACACCCAAATGGGGCGATCAATACGAGGGAGAGATCGAAGAGCACTACGGGATCCCGGTGCTCGATGACAGTGTTCAGTTCTCGTGGCACGAGCAGAACCCCGGCATCGCCGACTACTACGTGCTCAACATTTACCTGAAGGACGGCGTCACCCTGCTCGCGTCCCAGCGCATCAACGGCATTCCGATTTTGGTTTTGGGCGGCAATCAGACGACGGTGATGAAGGTTCCGAACTACTTCGTTCCCGACGCCGCGTTTCTTGCATCGGCGCTGGAGCCGTCGAAGTTCAAGATGGCCCCTGCCGGCTTCCATTATTCGTCGCACAGCACACCAACTCCAACGGTCGTCAATGGCGTCATGATCTATAAACCTCCTGCGCCATCAAGCTCCAGCCCGCAACTGGCCGAGGGCGATCTGCAATGGGAGGTGGTTGGCTATCACACCTACAACACCAACGGCGTAGCACCGCAGGCGGCCAATCCGCCGACGAAATCGGGCAGCGGGCAATCCGCCGCGCAGAAATCTACGGTTAACAGCCAGAATTTGGCCGCACAAGCGAATCAGCAGCCGACCCAGCCGCAGACGACCGATATCGAAGTTGAAGTTTCGGATCGCTGGCCGCTCGACCGGCCCGCTGCTCCCACGGGCATGTCGTGTCCGGCAAGCGGTTTTGGCAACGGGCTGCAGGCGGTGGACATCGACGACGTCGGAAACGATCCGAACAACTATGTCGGCGATCGTTTCGCGGTGACCGGTAACTTCGATCTCAGCAACTCGCCCTACGCAGCCAATCCCACTTTGATCGACGTGCCGGGTTCCAAGAAATCCGGTCAGCTCTTTGGGCAAGTCGGGCAACTGGCGATGGACAACGTCTTCGTCGATTGGGGCGATGGAAAGATCGAATCGCTCTCTCCGGCGCCTACGGATCCGAACATGACGAACTGGAACCGTGACGAAGGACTGACGTTGCCGGCGCCGAACACCACGTCGGGTTCAAAGCTTCAAGCGGAGGGAGTGTACTTCCATCCATACAACAATCCCGGCGAATACACCATCCGCGTGTTTCAGCTATCAGAAGCGGATGCGCAACATATCAACGCGTCGTTGCTATCGGCAAGCGTGGATGGGCCCGGCAACTCGCCATTCTTGCAGGTTGCCACGCTGGGCAAGATGGCAATGTCTGGCGGAGGGGCCACGCAACAAAACTCGGTGGGCACTGCGTTCCAGTCGGTTCTGTCACAAGGAGCGATGCCGGTCGCTCAGAAGAGCGGAGCAACTCAAGGATCGGGCAGCAACGCGCCGGCAGGCCCCGACCTTTCCGCGATCGCAGCGCGCGCGTACATGGTTTTCTGCGCAAACAAGACGCTCACCTATCCAGAGGACCTGGCCGCCGATGGGCCGTTGCACCTGAAATCCATTGCTGACCCGGATTATCCCGGCCACGACAACGGACCATCCAAGCTGCCCGTCCATCTGGCGCCAGGGGCGGTCGCCGATTTGGGGAATCGGTCCGCGTCCGGGCCTGCGGCGCCTGCGCCTGCGCACATGCCCACTCTTGAGGAGAAGCCGCCCGCACAGGCACCCGCTTCGGGACAGCCCAAACTATCTCTCGAGCCGATGCGACCCGGCAGCGGCAACGTGACTGCCGATGCCACGTGCAGTACTTGCGACGACGCAGCGGTGGCGCAGTCGCAAATTGGCTACTATGGGCGCGGCGAAGTCCAGGTGACGTGGCACGTCGATGACGCAACCATGCAGCAGACATTTGCGCTGGGCCCGTCAACGCAGCGGAAGCTTATCGCCCATCCGCAGCCGGTCGAGACAGGCGGGAAGCTCACAATTGTGCTCGAGCCGCCGATCATCGTTTCACAGAGCAAGCCGTTTGATACGCCATCGCCGCTGACAACCAAGGATTTGGGCATGCATGCGGTGATGGTCGAAGCCAACATCGTGCCCGATCCGGCCCTGCCCAATCTGCCTATTGGAGTCCGCGAGGCCGTGGGCAAGATCGCAGGAAACAGCAGCAAGACCATCGATGCAGATGCGGGCGCACAGGCTCAGTCACTGCTGAACTCGCTTTCGCCTCCGACTGGAAGCAATCTTCCTCCACTGAAAGTTGGCATACTCTCCAGTTCGAACCACAGCGTCACCGGGCTGGGAGCCGTGCAGTACGTTAATGACGCCTTGCAACACGTCGTCTCGCTCACCGCGCCGAAACCCCCTCCGGACTCGCACGTGGAGTCGAACGTAAACCACTACGAAGTGGTTGCATCAGACCCAACCAAGCCGTGCAAGTTCCTGTTCCCGGTAACGAGCGGCGGAGCCTTCGAGGTAGAGGATATTCAGGGTAATGTCACGCAACAAGGCTCGCAGTACAGCGGGAATGGCAATCTCATCATTCATCTCGCCAATCAGTCGAGCGGTGGTTACGACATCTATCCGCCCGTCCCAATCAGTTTCTCCAACTGGAGCGTTCCTGACGGCCAGACAGTCGCCTCTGGAACGATTGATGTGTCACCGGGCATCACGATTCACGCCAGCGTGCCCGGAGTGACAGGAACTATTGATCGAATTCAGGGCCATACATCATCCCAAGGGAGCGCCGCACAAGGTGAAGTGGACGCAACACTGAGCCTTACTCTGAGTGACGACACTCTGCGACTGCCCGGCGTAGAGAAGCCGCAAACGTGGAGCGGAGTGACCTCAGAGCTGCATGCGAACGGCGACTGGATGAAGGATGGGCTGACGCTGCCTTCGACGATCATTGGGTGGAGCGCGTTCCAGATGCAGTCGAATAACGTGCGCATCGACCTGAGCCACAGCGGTGGCGACGCCGCAGGCCCGCTCTGTGGCGGCCTGAGCGGCGGCGACTGGGTGGGCGTGCGTTTCCCCACGCTCACAGTGGTCCCGTACACGATGGGTCTCGTGTCGGCATCCGCCCTCTCGCCCACTGTCACCGATTGGGGCGTGATCGGCGGCGGGCTCTGCGGCAGCCTTACCACCGGCCCGTTCCACTCGAATTACGAGGACGGCACGGTCGACTTCCAAAAGCTCGTAGCGACGGCCGCGCCCGGCCTGGGCGATTTGACTGCCACCTACTACGGCATGGACATTTACGTTCCGTGGCTCGACACCCACATTCAGGGCGACGCGCATCTGCAGTCAGGCGGCGGCCAGCAGGCCTCGATCACCTTCCCCACCACGACTGCTCCCGTCACAAAGACGTATGGCAATGTTTCCTTCACGGCGAAGAATCTTGTCTTCACCCAGGTGCAGGGCCACGGCTGGGCCGTGCAGACTTCCACCACCTACACCTTCAACGCCGAAGGCAAGACCTTCACCACGATTCCGCTCACGCCGTTCATCTTCGGCATGGATGGCCGCGCCTATCTCGCGAACAGCGCAAGTTCGATCGACGTTCCACTAGGCGGCAACACCAAGCTCGGCCCCACGCCCGTCGACCTGGTCTCCGCGCATATCACAGTACCGATTAGCGGCAGCCAGATCTTCACCGCGCAGTTCAGCACTCACGTTCATTTGTCGGAAGTGATGGCGGCCGCGCCGATGCAGGTGAATTACGAGCTCGACGAGTCGGGCACCAACATCACCCAGCAGGGCCCGACAAATTCACCGTTCATGGTTGACGTGCCGTATCCATCGGGGCAACCGAGTTCCGACGCCAAAGTGCACCCTGTCTACAACGGTGGCGGCACAACTGAGTACAGCGGCACGGTGGATTTGAGCGAGATGGGCGGGCCGCCGGTCACGGGGCAGTTCCGCCTCGGCTACGGCAATGGACACGACTACTGGCTGACACGCGCCATCATCAGTCTCGGTGACGAAGGAATTCCGATTGTTGATGTTCCTGTTCCGGTGATGAATCTCTATTCAATCTCCGGCGGCATGGGTCATAACTTCCCACTCAACGCATTCACCGATACGGGCGATCTGAACGCAGCCAGCCCCGTCTACGACAACTCGTTCCTTTTTTACGCAGGCATGCGAGTGGGCATGCCCGACCATTTCACCTACACGATCGACGGCGATCTCACCATCAAGGCCAGCGGCCAGGATGCAGGCGCGCGCATGGACTTCCACGCCTGGCTGCTCAAAGTTGCCGATAATGGCAACGGCGATTTCCAGGGATACTTCCAATATGCGGGCGGAAACTTCGACGGGCGCTTGTGGGGCCAGCTCAATTTCATGGACGGTTTGGCCTCGCTTAGTCTTGGCAGCAGCGCCAACGATGCCGCCGTCGATATGCACTTTGGCAATGGTCCATGGCATATCGATGCAGGCAAGAAAGAGGGCCCGCGGATTCAGGGTCACCTCCTCGTCTCCAATGCCGACATGTACTTGATGCTCTCGGACCAGGCACTCTCCTTGGGAGGCGGAATCAGCATCGATCTCGAAGTGGGCGATAACTCGGTGGCGTCTGCTTATGTGAAAGGCGACGTCGACGCGGGCGTCACGATCACGCCGCAGCCGCACATCTCCGGCGACTTTTCGGCCAATGCCAGCGCGGGCGTGTGCGTGTCGGGCGTGTGTGTCTCCGATTGGGTAAACGCGCAGGTTCACGCTGAAGCGTTGCCGCTCGATATTAATGCCAGCGCTTCGCTTGGCCTGCCCTGGCCATTGGGCAGCGTTTCGTTCTCGGTGCATCTATGAAGAGAGTCTTCGGCAAACTCGTCGCCATCGGCACTCTGCTGCTCTTCGCGCCGTTAATCTGCGCCGCGCAGCAGAATAGCGGCGCTGTCTTTGCCGCCTCCGATGGCCAGGGCAACATCCAGTTGTTGTGGTTCCCTCCTGCCCAACAATGGCCGGCTGGCGGTTGGGCCGTCTCCGACACTTCGGGCAACGTCCTCATCCCGCATGTTGTCATGGGCGATGCATCGGCGCTCGCAGCTTTGCCGATCGAAGACGGCGACACCATCAAGCGGTTGCCCGATGTGCTTGGCAAGCCCCAGGCCAACGAGAAGCAGCAGCAGAACTTCATCAACTTGCTCGGGCTGCGCGCCTTCAGCGATCTCAATTTCGCTCGCGCGCTCGGTCTCTATGCAACCCTCGCCAACGTCTCGGCCGGCGCTCGCGCCTACTCCATCCAGGGCCTTGACGCGCAAGGTAACCCCACAGGGCTCAAGCTAGTCTCGCAGCCGGTGGACGCATCGCAGGCCACGGCGCTCCCTCCTTCGCCCGATGAAGTGCAGGCCAGGGTGGATGAGAACGGTGTCTCGCTTTCATGGAATCCCCCACCAGAGAATCGCGCGTTGCCCGCCATTTCGTGTGTGGTCGAGCGGAATGGAAGCTCCATCAGCGTGAAGCCGTTTGTGGTGGGCACGCAATGGAACCCGAAACTCTCGTTGGTGGTGGACCGCAGCGCGCCACCGAACACAACGTTGGCCTATAAGGTCTACACCGTGGACGCCTTCGGTCGTCGGAGCCAGCCTTCCTCGATTCGTATCTTCTTCCCGGACTTTGGCGCGCTGGCGCCGCCAGCAACGGTGCAGGCGGCGGCATCTCAGGGAAAGATCGTGGTGACCTGGACTTCCGGGCAGAAGCCTAATCTCGCCGGCTATGTGGTCGAACGATCGTTCATGCCGGACGGACCCTGGGAGACGTTGATGACGCAGGTGCTACCTCCGGGCACGGGCCAGTACGAAGACGACAATCTGCGCGGCGGGACAACCTACTACTATCGCGTGCGCGCCGTTGGCCCGCGCGGCGATCTCGGCCCGCCGTCATTCGCCGCCAGCGCCATTCCAACGAATCCTGGCGCGCCGCCTGCTGTCACCGGTCTTGCAGCCGACGCGGGCCAGACCCGCGTACGGCTCACCTGGACGCCCGTCAGCTTTCCTGTGGCAGGTTATTCTGTTGAGCGCAGCGCAGCGGCACCCTCCGGGCAAGGCGCGGCCGGAACCGCAAACTGGGTACGCCTGAATTCAACCGCTGTTCCCGAGCCAATGTACGACGACTATATCGGCACCGCATCCGGATCCACGCTCGAGTACCGCGTTCTCGCAGTGGCGCTCGACAATGCAGAAGGTCCGCCGAGCAATGCAGTCGAAGTCACTCTGGCGGATCGTTCGTTGCCCGGCGAGCCGACGATCACAAGCGCATCCGGTGCGGGCGGCAAGGTGGTGCTGTCGTTTGCACCGGCCGTGCCCGAGGAGCGGACCGCACAGTTTCTCGTTTTGCGCTCAGGCAACGCCGCCGACCAGGGTGTTGTGCTCGGCGATCCGTTGGCAGGAAGCGCACGCGATTATCAGGATCTCTACGTCAGTGCCGGCAATACTTACTTCTATCGTCTGGTTGCGGTTGACGCCGCGGGAAACCGCAGCGACGTCACTGATCCTGTCATCGTTCGCGTCGGGTCGGCCGCCATACCCAAGCCCGCAGTGCCGGTGCTCAAAGCGGCGAGCCAGCCTTCACCCGGCGTCACGCTCCAATTTGATAAGGCGCCGGCAGGCCTCAGCGTGATCATTGAGCGCCAAGACGCTCCTAAGGGCGGTTGGATTCGCATCGCAGGCCCCATCGACGGTACGACGGCAACCGACTACCCGACCGCGGGCAATACAGAGGTGCGGTACCGCATCGCCTACATTGCTGCTTCTGGAGAAATCGGAGATCCGAGCGACCCAGTGGCTCTCGCCAGTGCCGGATCGGGTGCCCCCGCCACTCACTGATGAAAGTCGTGCTTTGACTCAAATGGAATAACGAAGGAGCTTTCCGGCGTTGTGTTGCGTAGTGCCATTTCAAAACAGGTCCAGCCGGAACCGCTCTATGCGATGGGCGCACGGGCTGAAGAGGCGATGGGCGTATGGAAAACCCTCGGTCTGAGGCAGCAATGGGGTAGTGTCGGATCAGTCCAATAAACGAGTGGCGAAGCGAGATCCGCAGGCAAAGTCCTAAGCGAAATCGAAGGATCTTCAATCTTGGCGGAGAGACTGGGATTCGAACCCAGGTTAGAGTTTCCCCTAAACACGCTTTCCAAGCGTGCGCCTTCAGCCACTCGGCCATCTCTCCGATCCTGCGGGCTGACCGTCTGAGTTTACCATCTTTAGAGCCTTTGCTCTTTGCCGATCCGGAGGCCGATTCGGCTTTGCGAGAGACTGTAATTCGGGATTTTTTTGAAAGCGTATACAGCCCTGCGCGGGCTGGTTTATAGTGCCTTGTTGTCCGCCGCTCGATCATCTGAACGTATCTACGCCGGACATTGGAAAGAGGTTGCCATGTCTCCCATTTCTCGCCGTGCCTTGCTCTCATCTGGATTAGCTCTCTCATCATCGTCGCTATTGGCTCGTGCCAGTTGGGCGCGCGCCGCCGCGTTTATGGCTACCCAGGCGAACGATGTGGGCAGCTCACAAGTGCCAGGCCCGCGCGAGCGCCTGCTCTTCGATTTCGGCTGGAAGTTCGCATTCGGGAACGGAACCGACCCGGCCAAGGATTTCGGATTTGGAAATACGCAGGAAGACTTTAGCAAGACCGACAACTTCAAGATTGCGCGGGTGGGATACGACGACTCGAAGTGGCGCACACTGAACCTGCCGCACGACTGGGCGGTGGAATTGCCATTTGTTTGGGACGACACGCTGGCCTCACACGGATTCAAGCCGCTGGGCCGGCGCTATCCGGAGACCAGCGTGGGCTGGTACCGCCGCGAGTTCGAGATTCCGGAGAGCGACGCTGGACGAAGAATTGCTGTGGAGTTCGACGGCGCCGTGCGCGATGCGCTGGTGTTTGTGAACGGGTGTTTTGTGGGGCGAAACGACAGCGCCTATGTGCCGTTCCGATTCGACGTCACTGATTTTCTGGCGGTGGGCGCGAAAAACTGCATCGTGGTGCGCGTTGATGCCGGCTTTGGTGACGGCTGGTTTTACGAGGGCGCCGGAATCTACCGGCACGTTTGGCTGACGAAGACCAACTCGCTGCACTTCGCGCCGTGGGAAAGCGTCGCTCGCGTCACGATGGAGGGACAATTCGTCGGGGTCGAGCTGGCGACGCGTGTCGAGAATCATACCGGCGAGGTAGCTCCGGCGACTGTGACGTGGGAGATCCTGGGCCCTGACGGAAAAACCGTAAACACGGCGGACACGCATGAGCAGCCAGTGGGCCCGTGCTGCGATACCCGGTTCAGCGACGACGGTTTCTTAACGTCGGCGCATATCGACCATCCGATGTTCTGGTCCGTCGATACGCCCAACCTTTATACCGCGATCGCCACCCTCAAATCCGGTGACACGGTCCGCGACACCGAACGCATCACCTTTGGCGTGCGGACGGCGAAGTTCGATGCCGATCACGGATTTTTCCTGAACGGCCAGTCGATGAAGATCCAGGGCACGTGCAATCACCAGGATCACGCTGGAGTGGGCGCGGCGGTACCGGACAGGCTGCAGGCCTTCCGTCTCGCCGTACTCAAGGAGATGGGCTGCAACGCTGTGCGCACGTCGCACAACATGCCGACGCCGGAACTGGTTGAAGCCTGCGACCGCATGGGCGTGATGATGATGTGCGAGACGCGGCAGATGAGCTCCAGTTCCGAGGGATTGGCGCAGCTTGAGACGATGATCAAGCGCTATCGCAACTCGCCTTCGATCATCATATGGTCGATCGGTAACGAAGAGTGGCGTCTGCAGACCGAACAAGCTGAGGAGGGCGCGAAGATCGCGGCTACGATGGTCGCGCGGTGCCACGAGCTTGACCCCACGCGCGTGGTCGGCGCAGCGGTGAACGGCAATAACGAGCAGGGAGTCTCCGCTCCGCTGGATATCGTGGGATTTAACTACGAGATGAAGTTCCCAGACAACTTTCACAAGGAGCATCCCACGCGGCCCATCTACGGATCGGAGACAGCCAGCACAATCTCGCAGCGTGGCTGCTACCAGACCGATCCGCTGCGCAACTCGCTGAGCGCCTACGATGTGAACCACACGGCCTGGAGCCAATTGGCCGAAGAATGGTGGACGTTCTATGCCACGCGCGAGTGGGAAGCGGGCGGCTTTGCGTGGACCGGCTTCGATTATCGCGGCGAGCCGACGCCGTATGGATGGCCGTCGATCAACTCGAACTTCGGCATCGTCGATATGTGCGGCTTTCCAAAGGACAACTACTTCTACTACAAGGCGTGGTGGACCAAAGAGCCTGTACTGCACCTGTTTCCGCACTGGACGTGGGAGGGCAGGGAAGGCGAGGAGATTCCAGTGTGGGTGCACTCGAATCTCGATGAAGTGGAACTTTTCCTGAACGGCAAGAGCCAGGGGCGGCAGAAAGTTCCACGGCTCGGGCATGTGGAATGGAAAGTGCGTTACGAGGCGGGGGCGATCGAGGCGCAGGGTTGGAAGGACGGCAAACTCGCGGTGACCGAAAAACGCGAGACCACTGGCCCGATTGCGTCGTTGCGCCTCACTGCTGATCGTGCGGCGATTGATGCCGACGGCCATGATGTCGTGGTGCTCACTGTCGACGCGCTCGACAGCGCGGGCCGCGCTTTGCCTACGGCCGACAATATGATCGGCTTCAAGATTACAGGCGAGGGCGCGCTGATCGGCGTAGGCAACGGCGATTCCAATTGTCACGAGAGCGACAAGGAGCCGCGGCGCTCGCTCTATAACGGTCTTGCGCAGGTGATCGTGCAATCGACCAAAACGCCGGGAACGATCACCATTGAGGCGAGCACGGTAGTGCGCGACAAGACAGTGGCGCCTGCAACCGTCATCGTCACGACCAAAGCCGGGAGCCCGCGACCATCGGTGGCAGTTCCGAGTGGCGCATGAAGTATCGTTTGTGTTGAAGAGGACCCAATGCGCGCCGCGGAATTGATTGCTCCCCTTGCGTTCCGGTTGACGGAGATGGAAATCGGCGATCCCGGGCCGGGCGAAGTGCAGGTGCGGGTTGAAGCTGTTGGCGTGTGCGGCAGCGACATGCACGCTTATACCGAGGGCGCGGTCGGCGGCATGGCCAATGTGTACCCGATGCTGCTGGGGCATGAGCCGGCGGGACGAATCGTGAAAACCGGCGCCGGCGTCACCGGCGTGGCCGCAGGCGACCGCGGAGCACTGGAGCCCGCGCACTATTGCTACCACTGCGAGTTTTGCCTGAGCGGCCACCATAATGTGTGCGCGAACATTCGCTTTCTCTCGACGCCGGGTCTTCCCGGATTTTTTCGCGAGCTTGTGAATTTGCCGGCCGCGAATTTTCAGCCGATCCCGAGCAGCATGTCCTACGGCGAAGCGGCACTCGCCGAGCCGCTGGCAGTGGCGATCCATTCTCTGCATCTCGCATCGATCGGGCCGGGTGAAACGGTTGCCGTGATCGGCGCGGGGCCAATTGGCTTGCTGACCATTGCCTCCCTCAAAGCCAAGCAGGCAGGGCGCATTTGGGCAGTGGACCCTCTGGCGCATCGCCGCGAGCTGGCCCTCGGCATCGGCGCCGATGCCGCGCTCGAGCCGGGCGAAGCTCAGGCGGAGATTCTCCGCGCCACGGGGCAGCGCGGCGTCGACTGCGCAATTGACTGCGCAGCCGGCGAAGAAACCATGATCCAGGCGGCGCAGATCACGCGTAACGCCGGGCGCGTGGTTCTGACGGGGATCCATACAGAGCAGTTCCCGCGGATCGACGCCTCGGCGATGCGCCGCAAGGAGCTGACGCTCTTCAATGTGAGGCGGTCAAATCACGAAACGAAAGACGCACTCGAACTGCTCGCCGACCATGCCGCCTGGTTTGCGCCGCTGCTCACGCATGCGCGAAACATCGACCGCATCGATGAGGCGTTTCAGATCGCCAGCCGATACCGCGACGGCGTGGGCAAGATGATTGTGAAGCCGTAAGGGCGTGGCGACGCAAGCAGAGTTGCCGGCGCCGGCGAAATCGATCAGGTTGCCGGATTCAGGGCCGTCCAGGCCGCCAAAGAGTCCATGTAGTCTCTCCAGTGGACGATCTTCCGGTTCTCAATGGTAACGACGGAGACGAACCTGTTGTCGTAGGGCCCGCTCGTTGAGAGGATCGTGCCGTGGACCTCGTATTCGAGGATCACCACGCGAGGATCCTGGCTGCGATGGACAACGAGCGCGTCAGCGGCGTGAACGCGAATGGACTTGCCATATCCGGCGAGGATGGCGATGAGATTGGCGCGTCCCTGAATGATGACAGGCCAGCCCGGGAAGTGATAACGGGACTCGAAGATTGCGTCGTCGGCAAATGTGTCGAAATAATGCTCGCCATCGACAAGCCCGCTCAGGCCCTTCATGACAACTTCAAAAAACGGATTCAGGTCTTCGTGAGCGGGATACTTTGAATTTGGCATTGGCTTTCGTCAGTTCCGGCGCGGGATCAAGGACAGGTCGCCGCTCATGATGAATATAGCGAGCGCCACGGCCAGGATAAAAGCGCACACCCAGAAGCGCCAGTCGCGATGCATTCGACGCCAGTAAGGGCCAGGGTCCTGTTCACCATGGTCGCCACTGTGTCCTTCGTGAAAGTGCCGGTTTCCAGTCATATTAGCTTTAGATGCATTCGTGCATCGCAAGCTGTTCGTATGTGGGGTTTGCAGCCTGGCCGAATCCAAGCCTTGATGCAAAGCTTCATCGCGCTCGTCCGATTCGCCTTTATTCTGAGCTCGACAGTGTAAGGTCATCCCGTGGCGATCAACATCCTTTTCACAATCGGCCATTCAACCCATCCCATGGATGAGTTCATAAGCATATTGAAGGATCATGGCGTCGAGGAAATCGTAGACGTCCGATCGATACCCCAATCGCGCCACTGCCCGCAGTTCAACATGGACTCTCTCGGCGAATCTCTCGGAACGGCAGGGATCGGCTACACACACATCCAGCAGCTCGGCGGTCGTCGACATAGCAGAAAGGACTCCATCAACCTCGGCTGGCGTAATGCTTCCTTCAGGGGATATGCGGATTACATGGCGACACCGGAGTTTTCAGAGGGTTTGGATGCGTTGGCTCGAATTGCCCGTGTGAGGCGGACCGCGATCATGTGCGCGGAGGCAGTGCCATGGAGATGCCACCGCTCGATGATCGCGGATGCAATGATCGAGAAAGGGTGGGAGGTTCGCGACATCATGAGTTCCAAGCCCTCAACGGCGCACCGGCCAACTCCGTTTCTCCGGGTGGTTGATGGGCAAGTCACTTATCCGGCTTTGCCTGAGGAACAATCGTGATGGTGGATCGCAGGGGGTGCGATCAGGAGACCGGTATTCCAAATGGGATGCAAGGACGTTGCGTGCTTGCTGCGCGCGAGGAATCCTTTGGAATTCCTTGTGGATTGTTCGCCGACTGGCTAGAATTGGTGCCGCGTACAGGTGCAGCGGGGTGGAGACTAGGGCATGGGGCGCGACCGGAATCACCTCTGGATCATTTCTTGCGGCGCGATGCTCTTGAACCTATCGGGGTGTGGAGGCAGCAGTTCCAGTAGCGTTGGCGTTCCTCCGCCACCGCCAGCCGGTCACAACGAGTGGACCTGGGAGAGCGGCGCGAGTGTAATCAACCAGCCCGGTATCTATGGCACGCAGGGAACAGCCACGGCTGCGAATGCGCCAGGAGCACGAGAGGGCGCGGTCACTTGGACTGACGCTTCCGGCAACTTTTGGATGTTCGGTGGGATTGCGCAGCCGACGCAGGCATCAGATAGCCTTCTGAACGATCTTTGGAAGTACAGTGGCGGGCAGTGGACATGGATGGGCGGATCGAGTGGCTATAACCAGGCGGGGGTTTACGGAATACAAGGTACACCCGATCCGCACAACGTTCCTGGAGCGCGAACGAATGCTGTGGGCTGGAAAGATGCTTCGGGGAATTTGTGGCTCTTCGGTGGATTGGGCCTCGACGTAAATGGATCCAGCGAATATTTGAATGATTTGTGGAAATATAGCGCGGGCGAGTGGACATGGATGGGTGGGCCGCAGGTAGCGACCCTGTTCCAACCCGGCGTCTATGGCGTTGAAGGGACGGCCGCGCCCGGGAATATTCCGGGGGGACGATCTGATGCTATGGCCTGGCCGGATTCCGCCGGTAACTTTTGGCTCTTTGGTGGGCAAGGCGACGACTCGGTCGGAACCCAGGGTGGCCTTAACGACCTTTGGGAATACAGCGGAAGCGAGTGGACGTGGGTGAGCGGGTCGAAGTTGGCGGGCGATCCGGGATCGTACGGCTCAGTCGGCGTCGCTTCTCCGACCAATTCGCCGCGCGCCCGATCGGACGCAGCGACTTGGGTTGACGCGAACGGAAATTTCTGGCTCTTTGGAGGCGAGCTCTATCAGGGCACGGAGTACGCCTTTAGTGACATGTGGAAGTACAGCGGTGGCCAATGGACCTGGATGGGCGGTCCCGATCAGCCGGATCAACCGGGAACTTACGGCACGATGGGAGTTGCATCCGGGACAAACGTTCCCGGAGCACGCGGCGCGGCAATCACTTGGACGGATGCATCAGGGAATTTCTGGCTCTTCGCAGGGTTTGGCACGACGCAAGCGACGGGGTGCCAGTGGCCGAATGATCTTTGGAAGTACAGCGCGGGAAAATGGACCTGGGTCGCTGGCCCACAAGTGACGGGGTGTTCGTTAGGGCGGGGATCTTATGGTGCCCTCGGTGTCGAATCCACCGGAAATTATCCGGGATCACGACTCCACGGAGCAGGCTGGACAGACAGTTCCGGCAACTTGTGGCTCTTCGGCGGAAACGGTGCTGACTCTAACGGAGTCCAGGGCTACCTGAGCGACTTCTGGAAGTACGAGCCCTAGCCCACATCTCAAAGTTCTCGTGACCTGTACCCAAGCGAACCTTTCGCGCTTTTTGTGAAGCGTGAAGCGACCATTTCGCGACATCCGGGTCGCACAAAACCGAACATTACGTGCAGTTTGCGCTCTCCGCAGTCCTGCCCGTTTCCCACCGGCCCCAAGCTGCCAACCCGCCGGTTAGATTGGAATGATGGGGCAAGAGCAGAAAGGGGTGCGGGCAGAGTGGCGGCAGGAGCTGGGCGCGATGGTGAAGCTCGCCCTGCCTGTGGTGTTGAGCGAGCTGGGCTGGATGCTGATGGGCGTGGTCGACACCATCATGGTGGGCAGGCTGGGCCCGGCAGCGATTGGAGCGGTCGCCGTGGGCAACGCCGTCTGCTACACGCCGAGCATGTTCGGCATGGGGCTGATGTTGGGTCTCGACACGCTGATTGCTCAAGCTTACGGGCGCAAAGACGACGACGAATGCCACAGGTGGCTGGCGCAGGGCGTGTATCTGGCGTCGATTGCCGCGGTGCCGATCATGGTTGGCATCGCGCTGGTGAGTTTTTTCTTTGGGCGTTTTGGAATTGCAGCGGAAGTGGCTGCGCCGGCGAGTGGATACATGAGCGTGTTGCTGTGGGGCACGCTGCCGCTCTTGATCTACAGCACATCGCGGCGGTTTTTGCAGGGCGTGGGCCAGGTGCGCGTGATTACCGTGACCTATGTGGCGGCGAACCTGGTGAACTGGTTTCTGAACTGGGTGCTGATTTACGGCAAGCTGGGGATGCCGGCGATGGGCGTGAACGGGTCGGCGCTGTCAACGGTATTTGCGCGCGTGACGATGGCGGCGGCGTTGCTGGGGTTTGCATGGAGATATGAGCGCAAGCGCGGGCATCCGCTGTTTAAGCACTGGGCGGCGCCGCAGGCGGCGCGGCTGAGGCAGATGATCAAGCTGGGCGCGCCGGCGGCGGGACAGATTTTGCTCGAGGTGGGCGCGTGGAATATGGCGACGTTTTCCGCGGGGTATCTGACGCCGGTGGCGCTGGCGACGCATCAAATTGTATTGAACTACGCGAGCGTGACGTACATGGTGCCGCTGGGGATTTCAGCGGCGGCGGCGGTGAGCGTGGGGCACGCGGTGGGCGCGGGCGATCGGGCGCGCGCGCGACGGGCCGGTTGGCTGGCGCTGGGATTGGGCACGAGCTTTATGCTGCTAGCGGCTGCGATGTTTCTAATATGGCCACGGCCGCTGATTGAACTTTATACAAATGACGCGAGGGTGCTGGCGGTGGGACCGGGACTGCTGGCGATTGTGGCGGCGTTTGAGGTATTCGACGGCATCCAAACAGTGAGTACGGGCGCGCTGCGCGGGCTGGGCGAGACGCGCGCGCCGATGTGGGCGAACCTGGTGGGGTATTGGGTGCTGGGATTGCCGCTGGGATTTTTTCTATGTTTCGGATTGCGGTGGGGAATTTACGGATTGTGGATTGGGTTGACGCTGGCGCTGGTGGTGATCGCTACGGCGCTGATTGCGCGGTGGAAGAGGGATGCGGAGAAGCAGCTTCTAGCAATTAGCCACTAGCTTTTAGCTACGCCCATGGGAGATTGCGCATCTGACACTCAGCCAGAGAAGTATTGTTGCGAGGGCGGCCAAAGATAGGAGCCAGAACGGTTGCGATAAATCGATGAAAAAAAACAAGTTGTTTGGTGGTTTGGCCTGGATAGGCGTCCGATTCGGACGGTGTGCAAGGGGGTTACCTTTGTGGCGCTGTATGGGACGGTGTTAACAAGAAAGTGACTATAATCACATATCGGGGCGCATGGAGCAGGCACTGTAGAAGAGTTCGCCGGCCCCGCTAAAGCGGCCACAAATTATTGGAAGGGAATCCCGCCAAATGGCGACTGGACACCTTGCCTTGGG